>JAICWH010000191.1 GCA_025934895.1 Nocardioidaceae bacterium
GCTACGCCGCTGAGGTGTGCGTCGCGCTCTGCGCGGGCGAGGAGGTGCCAGAGTGGGTGCTGGAGAAGCTCGACGTGCTGCCGAGGACGATGCAGGCCGCGGACCACCGGGCGCACCAGTACGAGAATGCCGTGCTCTCCTAGGTGGAGGCGGCCGTCCTGCACAAGCACGTGGGTGAAGACTTCCCAGGCGTGGTGGTGCAGGTGGACGAGGACGACCCGCGACGCGGCGACCTGGTGGTGCAGGACCCGGCGATCGAGTGCCACGTCAGCTCCTCCAGCCCGCTGCCGCTCGGCACCGACGTGCGCGCACGGCTGGTGGAGGCCGACGTGCGCACGCGAACGGTCCGCTTCGAGCTCTGAGAGCCCTTAGACTGCTGGCGGATGAGTCGGCCGGGCGGCCGCGGCGGGGAAGCTCGTCGAGGAAGGTCCGGGCTCCACAGGGCAAGGTGGTGGGCAACACCCACCCGGGGTGACCCGCGGGACAGTGCCACAGAGAGCAGACCGCCGTACTCCCGGCTCCGGCCGGGTGGACGGTAAGGGTGAAACGGTGGTGTAAGAGACCACCAGCGCTCCGGGCGACCGGAGCGGCTAGGTAAACCCCACCCGGAGCAAGGTCAAGAAGGGAGTGCGGGGCGACCCGGATTCCTGCGCGAGCGTTCGAGGGCGGCCCGCCCGAGCTCGCGGGTAGACCGCACGAGGCTGTCGGCAACGGCAGTCCTAGATGGATGGTCGCCGACCGTGGCGCCGCAAGGCGCGCGGAGACAGAACCCGGCCTACAGGCCGGCTCATCCCTCGCACCGCGTCGCAGTCGTACGCTCGATCGAACCTGACCTGCCGCAAGGATGAACCACCAGGTGTCGACATCTCGACGGCTTCCTGTGACAGGGGGCCGGTCAGTATGAGCGATCGCGGCGGGGGCCAGAGGTGATCATGCAGCCTCCCGGCATGGGGTGGATCTCGAAGCCGTTCTCGAAGTCAAGGCGCTCGCCGCTTTCCACCGGGTAGATCTCTTCGGGGATCGGGTGGGTGCGCAGCTGGCGTCGGCTGGGGCTGGGGGGCACGGGCGGGGGGCTGGTGGCTGGTCGCGTGCGGCTGGGTCTCACGGTGCGAACGGCCGCGCGGAGGGGCTCGCCCACGGGGACCACCGCTCCGCAGGTGGTACATGTTCGGCCGGTGCGGTTGACGCCCTCGCACACGCGGCAGCGCCAGATGGGCCCTACGGGGTTCATTTCGGCGGCCGACCGGTCAGCTTGCCGACGAGCTTTCCGACCAGTCCTCGGGTCGGTGTGGTCGTCGGTGTGGTCGTCGGTGTGGTCGTCGGTGTGGTCGTGGTGGGGCGACTGCCCGGTGTGGCGAGCCGCAGACCCTTGCCCCGCAGAGCGCCAGAGGGCGCCGGCGGTGCAGCCGGGCTGGCGGCAGAGCGGGTGGCCGGGCGGCCAGCGAGAGTTGCGACTGGGTCGCTACCGGGGACCCGGATGCCCATCAACGTCGAGTGAACCTGAGCGATGCTCGGCCGCTGCGTGGGATCGCCGAGGAGCATGGCATCCACCATGTCGGCCAATGACGGGTCCAGCCCGGCGCGCGGGATTCGTAGGACCTCGCCACTACGGACGGCGACAGCCGGCTCGTGGTAGCGGGCCGTGTCGAAGGGTGGCACCGCGCCGGTGAGGAACTCGGTGTAGATCAGTCCGAGCGTGAAGATGTCGGAGGCCACGCCCAGCTCCTCGGGCTTGACGCCCACGTCCTGGACGTAACCGAGCAGCTCGGGGGAGTAGTAGTTGATGGTGCCGACGATCTCCTCGAACGGGGGTGGGTTGGCAGCGATGTAGGCGCTGTCGAAGTCGATAAGCTTGCTGGTGAAGCCGAGCTCGGTGCGCTTGACCAGGATGTTGCTCGGCTTGAGGTCGCTGTGCACGATCCGCAGGTCGTGCAGGATCTTGAGGCTGTGGGCCACGGACTTCATCAGCACGAGCTGCCAGCGCAGCCCGAGGGCGGCGATGCCGCCGGTGCCGAGGTCCTCGGCGTCGACCTTCTCGGTGACCTTGTAGTACTTCGCGCCCCAACGGAAGAAGTCGAGCGTCACGATCAAGTTGCCGCCGTACGTCGACAACGGTGCGAGTGCCTTCTGCATCCCGCGGTGATGCGCCTCGAAGGCGGCGCATCGAGCTCGCTTCTTGGCCTTGATCTTCTCGCTGCCCGGTGCCGCGTCGTCGGGATAGGTCGGGGCGAGGAACTCCTTGATGAAGAACTGGCGTCCAGCGCGCTCGGCGTAGGTCCATTTGCTCAGGCCCGCGCCGACGACTTTGAAGTCCTCCAGGATCAGGTAGCCGTTCAGCACGTCCCCGGCCTTCACGGCGACACCTCCTCGGGGGTGGCCGGCCCGCCCTCAGGGGCGGTCGGCTGGGCTCCGTCCGCGGCAGCTCCGGGGGACTCACCGCTGGTGCCGTCGGCCAAGGGATCGTCATCGAGGGCGCCGTCCTCCACGATGTCCGGGGCTTCCGGCTCGCTCCGGCCGTGGAGGAACTGCTCGTACGTCGGCTGGTAACGGGCCCACAGCCGTTGGCTGTCGTGGGCCTGGCGTTGCCGCAGCGCCTCCAGCTCGTCCTCTGCACGACTGACGGCCTGCTGCATCTCGTCGATCGGGCCGGTGTACTGCTCCTCGAGCTCACGCACTCGGTCGGCGTAGAGCCTCCGGAGCTCCGGGAAGTGGGCGCCCACCGCCATCACCGACATGGCCGCATCGTCACCGGTCACGGTGGCGATGTCGCTTTGCACCGCCGAGGACCAGCCGTCCGCGCTGCGCGCCTTGACCAGGGGACCGAGCACCAGATGCTCGAAGTGCATGGGGGAGGGGACATAGCCGAAGCACCCGTCGGTGGCGGCCACCAGCAGGAACGGCGACTCCAGCTCGACCCGTCGATAGTTGACTTGGAACTCGGTGTCGGCCGACATGGCGTTGCTGACCACCGAGTCCCGGCGCAGGTTGGTCATGGCGTCGCTCGGGTCACGCAGGTCGTCGACGGTCAGCTGTCTGGCGCCGTCGGGCGCAAACACGTAGCCGCGGGAGTCGCCGGCCCAGAACACGTGACACAGCCAGGTCGACCCGCCGGAGGAGGCCCGTTGCAGGGCGAGCACCACCATGGTGGTCGGCAGAGCGCGCAGCAGCCGCGACCTCAGGCCGCTCTTCGGCGCCTTGAGCTCGTGGAGGCGGTCCTGCAGCGCCTGCTGCACCGAGCGTCGCAGGTCCTCTGCGGCCGCCTCGCCCTTGAGGTTCCAGTCCGGCACCAGCAGTTGGAGCATTCGCTGCTCGACCACGTCCCGGGCGATCCGCGACGCGAGGTAGGCACCGCTGCGTGGGCCGTCGGGAGTCTCGTAGACGGTACCCCCCGCGCCGCCCATGCCATCGAAGACGGCGAGCAGTCCGAGGTCGGGGCCGTCCCGCAGGATGGGGTCGGAGTCCTCCCCGTGGTCGGGGATCTTGCCGAGGTTGAAACCGAACGAGACCGTCGGGCCCGCCACCGGACCCGACACGCCCCGGCCGACCGGGTGAGGAGTGGTCACACCGAGTTGCCGATCGAGTCGATGATCGTCCCGTAGTCGACCTCGGACAGGCCACCACCGGCAGTCGACGGGTTGTGCACGACGTTCTCCCAGACAGCCGAGATGTCGCTCCACCCGGGACCATCTGGAGCGAACAAGATGAGCCGCTTGGAGCTCGACCCCATCAGGCCCTGCTCGTCCTCCCACGCGTCGGTGAGGGCGCTGAAGTCCGCGGGGACCCGGGAAGCGAGGTCCGCAGGCACGACGGACGCGTCGAGGGGATGCGCCGGCTGGTCGGTCCACACCACGATGACCTGACGCCGACGGTCGCCGGTGGAGGTCCACGGAGAATTGATGGCCAACGCGACCGCCTCGAGCCCCGACTCCGGCGCGTCCCCACCGCCCTGGGCGACCAAGCCGTTGACGAACTCGGAGAACCCGCCGCGGTCGGCGGGCAGCTCGTAGAACGGCGACTCCTCCACGGCCGCGGCACCGTCGGCTGCCAGGTCTCGAAACGCGACCACCCGGACCCGCAGCTGGGCCACGTTCTTGCCCTTCTCGGTCAGGTTGGTCTGCACGTCGTCATAGAACCCGAGCGCGTTCGCCTTCACGGCGTCAAGAATGGGATTCATGCTCCCGGTCACATCGATGCAGAACACGATGTCCACCGCGTAGCTGAGCCCACGGGGGGCGGCCAAGCTCGACTGAGGCACCGGTGAGGCCGGCTCTGCGACGGCGGGCGCCGCCGAGTCAACCGATGCAGACTCGCTCGCCGCAGCGTCAGCGACGCCGGCGTCAGAACCTGTGGGCGAAGCAGCCTCGGGGGTGGTGTCGGTCATGGGTCTCCTTGGTGTAGGTATCGTGCTGCGGTACCCGAGTCTGACCATGCGAAACCGCCGCCGTCCCAGGGTCGGGTGTCCTCCCACGCGCAGGGTGTCGTCCCACGCGCTGACCTTTGCGATAGCCGCGGAGGCGGACGAAGTCGCGTCCGCGAGGGCACCGCCTCGTTCACCGTCGGCGGCGCCCCGGCCAATTGAGCACCCCGCCTTAGAAATCCGGGTGCGCCTCCTCGAAGGTCAGTACGACGCTCACCTGCATCGCGTCCCCGAGCCCCGCGGCCATCGTGACGCGGCTCTCGTTTGTGTCCCCCATGTCCGGGCACCTCTAGGTCAGCGGCCCAATGCATTGAGTCCGCTTCTCACGCCCCAGGAAAGAGGGCGTTACCACCATCATCCAAGCAATTCTGGAGAACTCATGTCCACCCAGTACGGCACCAGCGCCGACATCAACACGACACCGACCAAGACGGTCTTCACCACCACGGAGACCAAGCCGTCGTACAAGACCACAGAGCTCATCGCCTACGTCGTCGCCGTCATCGGCGTCCTCGTCGCGTCTGCGATGGTTGACAAGAGCGACTTCGGTGCCCAGGAGGCGTGGTTCTACGTCACCCTCCTGACAATCGGCTACATGATCTCTCGTGGGCTGGCGAAGGCCGGCAGCTACGAGAAGGAGCACCACACCACCGACGCCCACTCGGGTCGCTGACCTCGATGAACCGCTGACGACATCGTCGTCACACAAGAAACCGCCCCCGGCCCGCCGGGGGCGGTTTCTTGTGTGAGACGCCCAAGGGGAACCTGGTCCGCACCTGAGCGACTCGCCGACACGGTGCCCGCTCTGGGGGACCGACTGAAGCTGCGACGTCCAGTGGGGGTGACAATTGCTCGGCCCCGTCACTTGAGGTGCACGGCCCTCGCTGCGCGGACCACCCGGCGCACGCGCCTACCGCCATCAACTGCGCGGCCGTGGACTGGACCACGCAAGATCGGTCACTCCTCGGAGATCATCTTCATCGACCTCCCGATCGACGAGCGGGTGCGACGTCTGACGGCGCTCGACTGCCAGGTGTAGATCTGGGACTGGACCCGACACAACCTCGACGTGCTGAAGTGCCTCCGCGACGAGGGCGCGGTCTACGCCTCGATCACCGGCTGCGTCTCAGGGATTCGCCAGTGGCAACCCGGAGTTGTGCAGTGCTCGGCTTTCGAATGCACCTTCAACGCCTGACCAGCGAACGAAGCGCCGGCCAGCGTCCACGCCATCGCCCAGCAGTGCACGTCCAC
>JAICWH010000003.1 GCA_025934895.1 Nocardioidaceae bacterium
CCCGAGAGTGCCGAGTCGGCGCATCCGCAGGCGGGACCATTCACCGCCGCATTCTGAGGCGAGTCTCCTGGACTTTTCCGCAGATCACCGCCTGCGGACACGCCGACTCGGGCAGGGGTGGTGGGGCGCCAAGCTAAGAGCCGTCCATCTCGTAGCCACGCCGGACCTTGCGGAGGGTCAGGGCCGTCACCAAGGCGGCGGAGGCGGCCTCGTAGCCTTTGTCCTCGCTCGATCCCGCCAGGCCGGCGCGGTCCAGGGCCTGCTCGTCGGTGTCACAGGTGAGCAGCCCGAAGCCGACCGCTATCCCGTGGTCGAGCGCCACCCGGGACAGCCCGTCGGTGGCCGCTCTGCACACGTAGTCGAAGTGCGGCGTCCCTCCCCGGATGACCACGCCGAGCGCGACGACGGCCTCGTAGCCGCGTCTGGCCAGGGCGCCCGCCATCACCGGGAGCTCGAACGACCCCGGCACGCGTACGACGCTGGGCTCCTCGACGTGGTAGTCCGCCAGCGCCCGCCTCGCACCCGCGACCAGACCGTCCATCACCTGCTCGTGCCAGCGCGCCGCGACGACCGCGACGCGCAGGTCGTGGCAGTCGACCGGCCTGTCCGGCCGCTTCGGGGCCCCTTCACCGCTCACGATCTCGTCCCTCCCGTCGGCGCGACCAGTCCCGGCAGCTGGTGCCCCATCCTGTCCCGCTTGGTCATCAGGTAGCCGATGTTGTGGTCGTTGGGCCGAGGTGTCAACGGCACGCGCTCGGCGACCTGGACGCCGTACTCCTCGAGGTTCGTGACCTTGTTGGGGTTGTTGGTCAGCAGCCGCACCGACCCGACGCCGAGGTCGCGCAGGATCTGGGTGGCCGCCCCGTAGTGCCGGGCGTCGGCGGGCAGCCCGAGGTCGAGGTTCGCGTCGACCGTGTCGCGGCCGCCGTCCTGGAGCTGGTAGGCCTGCAGCTTCGCGACCAGGCCGATGCCGCGACCCTCGTGGCCGCGGAGGTAGACCACGACGCCTCGCCCCTCCTCGGCGATCACCTCGAGCGCCTCGTCGAGCTGTGGCCCGCAGTCACAGCGCGAGGACGCGAACACGTCGCCGGTCAGGCACTCCGAGTGCACCCGGGTGAGCACCGGTTCGGAGCCGCTGATGTCGCCCATCACGAGTGCTACGTGCTCGCCGCCGTCGATGGTGATCCGGTAGCCGTAGGCGGTGAAGTCGCCGTACGCGGTGGGCAGCCGCGTCTCCGCGACCCGCAGTACGTGGTTCTCGAAGCGTCGGCGGTGCCGGATCAGCTGGTCGATCGAGACCAGGGCCAGGCCGTGCTCGTCGGCGAAGTCGCGGAGCTGCTGGCCACGCATCATGGTGCCGTCGTCGTTGACCAGCTCGGAGATCACGCCGGCCGGCTCGAGGCCCGCCAGCCGGGCCAGGTCGACTGCCGCCTCGGTGTGTCCGGGACGCACCAGCACCCCACCGTCGGCGTAGCGCAGCGGGAACACGTGCCCCGGCTGCACGATCTCGAACGCCTCGGTCGCGGAGTCGATCAGCGTCCGCACCGTGCGCGAGCGGTCCGCAGCCGAGATGCCGGTGGTGATGCCGTCGCGGGCGTCGACCGAGACGGTGTACGCCGTGCGCATCCGCTCCCGGTTGTGCGGCGTCATCAGCGGGATCCCGAGCCGGTCGAGCGTCGACGCGGTGACCGGGACGCAGATCACCCCCGAGGAGTAGCGGATGGTGAAGGCCATCAGCGCCGGCGTGCACTTGCTCGCAGCGAAGATCAGGTCGCCCTCGTTCTCGCGGTGCTCGTCGTCCGCGACGACGACCGCACGACCCGCGGCGATGTCGGCGACGGCACGCTCGACCGTGTCCATGAAAACCTTCGGGGCGCTCACGCGGCTGCTCGCTCTCGCTCGGCGGGCTGCTCCACCCGGGATACCCGCAGCCACACCACGAACCCCCACACCACAAGCGCGCCGTACACGATGAACAGGATGGCGCTCGGGTAGAGGTGCGAGTGCCACAGCAGGGGCACACCGACCAGGTCGACCGCGATCCACGCGAGCCAGAAGTCGTTCCAGCCGCGGGCCATGGCGTACGTCGCCACCATCGAGCCGACGAAGATCCAGGCGTCGCACCAGTAGAACCACCGGGGAGCCGGGTAGCCCGCGCCGATCAGGCTGAACACCCACTGCAGGACGAGCACCGCCGCGAACCCGACGAGCAGGTAGCCGACCCGCTCACCGGCGGTGGCCCACCGCGGGGTGATCGCCGGCCGGTCCGGGTCGCCGCCACGCGACCTGCGGACCTCGTGCCAGCGGTACCACCCGTAGACGCTGGTGATGATGAAGAACACCTGCCGACCGGCCTGCCCGAACAGCGGGGCCTGCGCGGCGGAGGTGGTCGTCGCGGCGATGAACACCGTGAACAGCAGCACGTTGCCGACGATGCCGACCGGCCAGGCCCAGACCCGCCGGCGCAGCCCGCCGACCGCGGACGCGAACCCGAAGGCGTTCCCGAGGATCTCGCGCCACGTGATCGGGTGACCCGCGATGGTCAGGTGCGCGTCGTACAGCGTGCTGGCGAGACTCATGGGACTTCCTTGCTGGTGGCGGGTGCGTGGGTGAGCAGGCGTTCGACGTACTTGGCGATCACGTCGACCTCGAGGTTGACGGGGTCACCCGGCTGCTTGAGCCCGAGGGTGGTTCGAGCGAGGGTCTCGGGGATCAGCGAGACGGTGAAGGTCCGGTCGCCGGCGGAGACCACGGTCAGCGAGATGCCGTCCACGGTGACCGAGCCCTTGTCGACGAGGTAGCGGGCCAGCCCGGCGGGCACGGTGATCTCCACGACCTCCCAGTGTTCGGACGGCGACCGGGCGACCAGGACCCCGGTGCCGTCGACGTGGCCCTGCACGATGTGGCCGCCGAGCCTGGTGGCGGCGGTGACCGCGCGCTCGAGGTTGACCCGACCGCCCGGGACCAGCGCCCCGAGCGACGTCTTGTCGAGCGTCTCGCGCATCACGTCGGCGGTGAAGGTCTCGTCGTCGTGCCGTGCGACGGTCAGGCAGCACCCGTTGACGGAGATCGAGTCCCCGAGCCCGGCGTCGGAGGTGACCGTCGGGCCGCGGACGGTGAGGCGTACGGCGTCGCCCTGGTCCTCGATCGCTTCCACGACGCCGAGCTCCTCGATGATGCCGGTGAACACGTCAGGACCTCTTTCGTGGGACGAGCGTCAGCCGGAGGTTCGTGTCCGGCCCGGTGCCGAGCGTGGTCACGTCCACCACGTCGAGGTGTACGGCGTCCGCGATCGTCGTGATCCCGAGCTCCCCGACGGCGCTGCTGCCGGCACCGAGCAGCATCGGCGCCACGTAGGCCACCAGGTCGTCGACCAGCCCGGCCCGCAGGAACGCCGCAGCCAGGGTGGGGCCCCCCTCGAGGAGAACGTGCCGGCGGCCCCGGTCGAAGAGCGCGGCGAGCGCCTCGTGCGGGTCCCGGGTGGCGAGCACGACGGTCTCGGCGGCGTCGTCGAGCATGCGCGCCCCCGCAGGGACGGCCCGGCGGCCCATCACCACCCGGAGCAGCTGGCGCTCCCGGGGCAGGTCGACGTCGTCCTCGTCGCGGACGGTGAGCTGCGGGTCGTCGAGGCTCACCGTGCCGGTCCCGACCAGGATCGCGTCGCACTCCCCTCGCAGTCGGTGGGCGTCGCGCCGGGCGGCCGGGGAGCTCACCCATCGCGAGCTGCCGTCGACGGCGGCGCTGCGGCCATCCAGGGTGGTGGCGAGCTTCCAGGTGACGAACGGCCTGCGGTGCTCGACGGCGAAGGTCCAGGCCCGGTTCACCACCCGGGCCTCCTCGGCCATCAGGCCACCCTCGACCTCGACACCGGCCCGGCGCAGGGTCTCGGCGCCGCCCTCGGCCACCGGGTTGGTGTCCGCCTGCGCGAACACGACCCGGGCGACACCCGCGGCCACCAGTGCCTGGGCGCACGGCCCCGTGCGGCCGGTGTGGTTGCAGGGCTCGAGGGTGACGACCGCGGTGGCGCCCCGGGCGCGGTCGCCGGCCCGGGTGAGCGCGTCGACCTCCGCGTGCGGCGTCCCGGCTCCGCGGTGGAACCCTGAGGCGACCGTCGTACCGTCCGGAGCCAGCAGGACCGCCCCGACCCGGGGGTTCGGGCCGAGCGGGACACCGGGCGTCTGCGCCAGCTCGAGCGCACGCGTCATCGCCGCACGCTCACCGTCGCGGCCGGTCACCACAGGGCCCTCTCGTCCGTGCCAGCGGACCCCGGGCGTCGAGAAGGAACAGATGAGCCGACTCACCTGCGTGCGCTTCCCATCCGGACTTTGACCGTCGGTCCAGGGGTTCCACCTGGTCAACCGGCTGCTGGCTGCAGTCGGGTCGCGGACTTTCACCGCCGGCTCGGAATTGCACCGACCCCAGAGCACGCGAGCTGTTCACTCGTGACGCCTAGCCTGCCACACCCCGCCAGGGAACGGGCCTCCGGTCAGCCGGCGGACGCGGCGGCGGCCCTCAACGACTCGATCATCGCGTTCGGGTCGTCGGCGCCGAACACCGCCGAGCCGGCCACGAAGGTGTCGGCACCCGCCTCCGCGCACCGCTCGATGGTCTCCAGGGACACGCCCCCGTCGACCTGCAGCCACACCTCGAGGCCGTGCCGGTCGACGAGCTCGCGGGTCCGCCTGATCTTCGGCAGGCACATGTCCAGGAAGGGCTGGCCCCCGAACCCGGGCTCGACGGTCATCACCAGCAGCATGTCGAGCTCGGGGAGCAGGTCCTCGTAGGCGTCGATGGCGGTGGCGGGCTTGAGTCCCATGCCGGCGCGGGCTCCCTTGGCCCGCAGCTCGCGCGCCAGGCGCACGGGCGCCGCCGCCGCCTCGACGTGGAAGGTCACCGAGGACGCGCCCGCCTCGACGTAGCCGGGAGCCCAGCGGTCGGGGTCCTCGATCATCAGGTGGCAGTCGATCGGCGTGCTGGTGGCCTTCGCCAGCGCCTCGACGACCGGCAGCCCGAGGGTCAGGTTGGGCACGAAGTGGTTGTCCATCACGTCGACGTGCAGCCAGTCCGCTCCGGAGACCCGGTCGGCCTCGTCCGCGAGCCGGGCGAAGTCGCTCGCGAGCAGGCTCGGCGAGATCTGGATGGCCATGGTGGCGCCGATCCTAGTGGCCCGGCGGACCGCTGTGGTCTCGTGTCGACGCCACCGGCGGGAAAGGCCTGTGCGTCAACCGCGGCGGAGAAGGGCCAGGAACATCGCATCCGTCCCGTGCCGGTGCGGCCACAGCTGGACTGTGCCCGGCATCGGTCCTTCGCACTGCGGGAGGCTCGCGAACAGCGGCGAGGCGTCGTCGAGGCGTACGTCGTCCCGCTCGGCCAGCACCGCGGACACCACCCCGGAGGTCTCGGCCAGCACCGGCGAGCAGGTCACGTAGGCCACCAGCCCGGCCGGTCGCACACTGTCGAGGGCGGATCCGAGCAGGGCCCTCTGGAGCCCGACCAGCTGGCCGATGTCGCCCGGGGTGCCTCGCCAGCGGGCCTCGGGGCGCCTGCGCAGCGCTCCGAGGCCGGTGCACGGGGCGTCGACGAGCACCCTGTCGAAGGAGCCCGCGCGCCACGCGGGTCTGGTGCCGTCGGCGCTCAGCACGCCGAGCAGCCCCGCGCCCGAGCGGGAGGTGGCGCCGGCGACCAGGGCGGCGCGGTGCTCGAGCCGCTCGGAGGCGAGCAGCCGGGCGCCGCGCTGACCCGCCAGTGCCGCGAGCAGGGCCGACTTGCCGCCCGGGCCGGCGCACAGGTCCAGCCAGCGGGTATCGCGGCCCGCGAGCGGCGCCCCGGCGAACGCGGCGGCGACCAGCTGGGAGCCTTCGTCCTGGACGCCGGCCCGCCCCTCGCGGACAGCCGCCACCTCACCCGGGTCACCGGAGGACAGCTGCACCGCGTAGGGCGACAGGCTCGACGCCGTGCCGCCGGCGACGACCAGCTCCTCGACCGTGGACAGTCCCGGGCGGGCGGCCAGCGTGACCTTGGGGGCGACGTTGTCCGCGGCGAGCAGGCTGTCCAGCTGGCCGGCGTCGTCGCCGAGGGCCGCGGTGAACGCGGAGACCACCCACCGCGGGTGGGAGTAGGCGACGGAGGAGAAGCCCACCGGGTCGGTGCCGGGATCGGGGGCCACCCGCCGGATCCAGCCGGCCAGGTCGTGCGCGGCAACCTTGCGGAGCACCGCGTTCACGAAGCCTGCCGGCCCGTGCCCGACCTTGGAGCGGACCAGGTCGACCGTCGTGCCGACGGCCGCGTGGGACGGGACCCGCATGGCCAGCAGCTGGTGTGTGCCGAGCCGCAGCGCGTCGAGGACCGGTGCGTCGACCTCGGCCAGCGGCCGGTCCACGCAGGCCGCGATCACCGCGTCGTAGCTGCCCAGCCGACGCACCGTCCCGGACGCCAGCTCGGTCGCGAAGGCCGCATCCCGGCCGGTGATGCCGCGCGAGCGCAGCAGCGGTGGCAGCACCAGGTTCGCGTAGGAGTCCTTCTCCCGGATCGCAGCGAGAACGTCGTAGGCGGCCTCACGTGGCGGGTCGGCCGGCGTTCGCCCGGCCCGGCGGCTGGGCCTGGCGCGGGGGTCGCTCATCCGAGACGTGACCCCGTCGACACCCGGACGCCGCGGGCCCAGTCGGCGGCCGCCATCGGCCGCTTGCCGACCGGTTGTACGTCCCCGAGCCGGACCGGGTCCGTGCCGGTGCCGACGTGCACGGCCGCCTTGTCGACCTCGAGCCGACCGGGCGGCGTCGCTGCGCGCTCCCCGTCGACGCGGACCGGGCCCAGCTTGAGACGCTGCCCGTCGTACGTTGTCCAGGCCCCGGGAGCCGGCGTGCAGGCGCGCACCCGGCGATCCACGGCCGTGGCCGGCTGGGACCAGTCCACGTGCGCGTCCTCGACGGTGAGCTTGGGCGCGAGGCTCACTCCGTCGGTGGGTTGCTCCCGGGCCTCCAGAGTGCCGTCCTCGATGCCGTCCAGGGTGCGCACGAGCAGGTCCGCGCCGCCGTCGGCGAGACGCTGCAGCAGGTCGCCGGCCGTGTCGGTGGGCCGGACCACCTCGGTCATCACGCCGTACGTCGGACCGGCGTCGAGCGCTGCGACGATGCGGAAGGTCGTGGCCCCGGTGATCGGGTCCCCGGCCCACAGCGCGTGCTGGACCGGCGCGGCACCCCGCCAGGCCGGAAGCAGCGAGAAGTGCAGGTTGACCCAGCCGTGCCGAGGGATGTCCAGGGTGCTCCCTGGCAGCAGGGCGCCATAGGCGACGACCGGGCAGCAGTCCGGGGCCAGCGCCCGCAGCTCGTCCTGGAAGACCGGCTCGCTGGGGTGCGCCGGCTTCAGCACCGGGACGCCCAGCTCCTCGGCGCGCTCGGCCACCGGAGAGGCGAGCAGCCGGCGTCCCCGGCCGGCCGGCGCGTCGGGACGGGTCACGACCCCGACCAGCTCGTGCCGGCTCCGGGCGACCGCGTCCAGGGCGGGCAGCGCCGGCTCCGGGGTGCCGGCGAAGACCACCCGCATCAGAGGCCGAGACCGTTCGTCGGGTGCGGGGACACCTTCACCAGCGGCCGCCCGTCACCGAACCACGGCGCCTCCCGGATCGCCTTCATCGCGGCCCTGCGGGTCTCCCGGTCCAGACGGTCGACGAAGATCACGCCGTCGAGGTGGTCGGTCTCGTGCTGGAGAGCGCGGGCCAGCAGCTCGTGGCCCTCGATGCTCACCGGCTCGCCGTGCAGGTCGAAGCCCTTCGCGACCACCCGCATGGCGCGGGTGCAGTCGAAGGTGAGGTCCGGCAGGGACAGGCACCCCTCGGGACCGTGCTGCTCCTCCTCGGACAGGTCGAGCGTCGGGTTGACCAGGTGGCCGAGCTGTCCGTCGACGTGCCAGGTGAACACCCGCAGCCCGACCCCGATCTGGGGCGCGGCCAGGCCGGCGCCGGGCGCCTCCAGCATCGTGTCGGTGAGGTCGGAGACCAGCCGCCGCAGCTCCTTGTCGAAGTCCGTCACCGGCACAGCGGGGGTGCGCAGCACCGGGTCCCCGAACAGGCGGATGGGTTGGACGGCCACAGGGCAGCTCCTCGGGGACACGGGTCGGTCGGGCGCACGGTCAACGCTGGGCCGGCGCTCCAGTCTACGGAGTCGTGGCGCGCTCCCTCCCGCTGTCCTGCTCCGCCTCGACGGCCCGCGGTGGCCCGCGGGGGCCCGCGGTGGCTGACGACCGAGCCGGGTGCTGACGGTCGCCCCGGGGGCCGCCACGCCTCTTGTGGGGCAGCCGGACTCGCCGTCCGCCGCGTCAGCCGAGCGAGACCGGGTCGACCTGCACCCGGATCGGCGGGAGCTTCTTGGCAGACCGCACGCTCTGCATCTGGGCCAGCGCCCGCGACAACGGTGCGCCGGCGACCCGCGGCACACGCACCACGGCGCGACGGAGCACCGGGCCGTCCCGGGCACTCTCCGGCGGACCGGGGGTCGCACGCGGGTCCCGGGCGGCATCCGGGACCGGGGCGTGCCCGGACACCGGAGCGTGCCCGAGCACCGGAGCGTTCCCGAGCACCGGGGCGGGTCCGAGCACCGGGGCGGGTCCGGTCACCGCGAGGTTCCCGGTCACCGCGACGTTCCCGGTCACCGCGACGTTCCCGGTCACCGCGAGGTTCCCGGTCACCGCGACGGGGCCGAGCACCTCGGCGCCCGGCGGCAGCCGGAGCGCCTTCAGAGCCTCCGCGAGGTCCGCCTCGGTGCCGGTCAGACTCGCCAACCGGGACGCCGGCGGCAGGTGTGCGCACTGACGCTCCTCGAGCTCCCGTCCGGCGAACCCGCCGGGATCCCAGCGCACCAGGGCCTGCAGGACGGGCTCGGACGGCTCCCCGACGGCGACCACCCGACCTCCCGCGTCGCCGGAGCGTGCCAGGGCCGCGGCCGCCATCCAGCGTCTGAGCGCCTCCTCGGCGGTGCGCAGGTCGGTGCGGGCCAGCATCAGCCCGGTGTCGAGCAGGACCACGCACGCGTAGCCACCCGTCACGACGGGCTCCGCCCCCGGCGTCGCGACGACCAGCGACGGCGTCTCCTCGACGGTGGCCAGGACCCGGTCACCTGCAGACGTCCGCACCGGCACCTGCGGGAAGGCACGACCGATCTCCTCCGCGGTCCTCGCCTCGCCCAGCACCGGAGCGCGCAGGCCCCGACCCGAGCAGACCGGGCACGACCATCCCGGCTGTTCGGCGCCGCACCAACGGCACGAGGGAGGTCGCTGAGCTCCGAGGATCTGCAACGGCCCGGAGCACACCGGGCAGCGGGCCGGGCTGCGGCAGGTGTCGCAGGCCAGCGCCGTGAGGTAGCCGTGTCGAGGGGTCGAGATCAGCACCGGTCCGTGCTCGAGGCCCGCGCGGATCGCGTCGTACGCCGTTCGTGGCAGCCGGGTGCTCCTGGCGTGCGGGTCACGCTCGAGCTCCCGGTCGGTCGCGCCGGTGATGGTGACCAGCGGCGAGACCGCGCGCACGACGGCCCGCTCGGCGGCCAGCTCGCGGGCCCAGCCGGTGCGCAGGAGGTACTCGCCCTCGACCGTGCGGGCGAAGCCCCCCACCAGTGCGGCCGCCCCCTCCTCGCGGGCGCGCAGCAGGAGCACCTCACGGGTGTGCGGGTAGGGAGCCCGGGGCTCCGCGTAGAGGTCGTCGCCGTCGTCCCACATCGCCACCAGGCCGAGGTCGTGCACCGGCGCGAAGGCGGCTGCACGGGTGCCGAGGACCACCCGCACCGCTCCCCGTGCCACCGCGAGGAAGGCCCGGTATCGACGGGCGGGACCCGAGTCGGCGGTGAGCACCACGTGCTGCCCGACGCCGAGGACGTCGGCCAGCGCGGCGTCGACGCGGGCCACGTCCTTGTGGTCGGGGACGCACAGCAACGAGCCCCGCCCTGAAGACAACGCCGCCGCCGCCGCCTGTGCCAGCAGAGCCGGCCACGACGGCCCCGGCAGCGACGACCAGACCGCTCGCGGTGTCCTTCCTGCCGCGAGCGCGTTGACGAAGGCCACGCCGCCGCCGTAGGCGGACCAGGCCGTGCGCGCGCATGCCAGGTCGGGCTCGACGGGTGGTGCCGGCACCGACTCACGCCTCTCGGTGCCGGCGTGCCGCGCCGGCACCGCGAGTCTGAGCACGTCGGACCGGGTGCCGGCATAACGAGCCGCCACCAGACCCACGAGGTGCGCCACCGCCGGAGACAGGACCGCCTCGCCGCCGACCGCGCGGCGCAGGGGGGTCAACCGGCCCTGGTGCTCGCTGGCCGCGATCCGGTCGAGCACGAAGCCGTTGACGTCCTGCCCGGCGAACCTGACCTTGACCCGGGAGCCGGCGCGGACGAGCTCGTGCAGCTTCGCGGGCACCGAGTAGTCGAAGGGCCGGTCGAGGTGCGGCAGGGGTACGTCGACCAGGACCCGGGCCACGGGCAGCTCCGGGGCAGGGTCATCGGGCGACGGTGTCTCGGCGGCTCGCTCCCTCGCCCGGCGGACTCGGGCGCGGGCGACGGCGGGCAGCGCGGGACCCGTGGGCAGCTGGGGCTGCTGACCGGTCCGGGCCGTCTGGTCGCTCACGCCGTCAGTGTCGCAGCCGGCGCGGACAGTCCCAGTCGCTCCTCCACAAGGCTGGGGACGGCGTCGTGGCCGTGACCGTCCGGCGCCCTCGACGTACCAGGGCTGGGCGCGTCGACGTGCTGGGACGACGCCGCGACGTACTCCCCATGGAGAACTGGCGCTCCCCACGGCACACGGCCCATGGGGAGCGCCAAACCTCCTGCATCCCCTGGTAACCGGCGGCCAGGGAAGCCAGGCTCAGACCCCGGCAGCCGCCTTGAGGGCGTCCACGCGGTCGGTGCGCTCCCAGGTGAACTCGGGGAGCTCA
The DNA here is from genome assembly GCA_025934895.1 of Nocardioidaceae bacterium. Lineage (GTDB taxonomy): Bacteria > Actinomycetota > Actinomycetes > Propionibacteriales > Nocardioidaceae > Nocardioides_B. The sequence goes on from JAICWH010000003.1 coordinate 10,910, forward strand.
CGGCCGAAGTGGCCGTAGGCGGCGGTCGCGGCGTAGATCGGCCGGAGCAGGTCGAGGTCACGGATGATCGCGGCCGGCCGCAGGTCGAACACCTCCTGGACGGCCTTCTGGATGGTCGCGACCGGGATCGACTCGGTGCCGAAGCAGTCGACGTAGAACCCGACCGGGTGCGCCTTGCCGATCGCGTAGGCCACCTGCACCTCGCAGCGCCAGGCCAGGCCCGCGGCGACGACGTTCTTGGCCACCCAGCGCATCGCGTACGCACCGGACCGGTCCACCTTCGAGGGGTCCTTGCCGGAGAACGCGCCGCCCCCGTGGCGGGCCATCCCGCCGTAGGTGTCGATGATGATCTTGCGGCCGGTGAGCCCGGCGTCCCCCATCGGGCCGCCGACCTCGAAGCGGCCGGTCGGGTTGACCAGCAGCACGTAGCCGTCCGAGGGGATGTCGAAGGCCGCCAGCACCGGGTCGACGACGTGCTTCTTGATGTCCGGGGTCAGCATCGTGTCGAGGCTGATGTCCTTGGCGTGCTGGGAGGACACCACGACGGTGTCCACGCGCACGGGACGGTTCTCGTCGTCGTACTCGATGGTCACCTGGGTCTTGCCGTCGGGACGCAGGTAGGACATCGTGCCGTCCTTGCGGACCTGCGAGAGCCGCTCGGCGAGCCGGTGCGCGATGGTGATCGGCAGCGGCATCAGCTCAGGCGTGTCGTCGCAGGCGTAGCCGAACATCAGCCCCTGGTCGCCGGCGCCCTGCCGGTCCAGCTCGTCGGAGGAGTGGTCGTGACGCTCCTCGTAGGCGTCGTCGACCCCCTGGGCGATGTCGGAGGACTGCTTGCCGATGGCGACCTGGACGCCGCAGGAGTTGCCGTCGAAGCCCTTCACCGACGAGTCGTAGCCGATCAGAAGGATCCGGTCCCGGACCAGCTTCGGGATCTCGGCATAGGTCTGGGTGGTCACCTCACCGGCCACCACGACCAGCCCGGTGGTCAGGAGGGTCTCCACCGCGACCCGGCTCAGCGGGTCGTCGGCGAGCAGGGCGTCCAGGACCGTGTCGCTGATCTGGTCGGCGATCTTGTCCGGGTGCCCCTCGGTCACGGACTCGGAGGTGAAAAGGCGTCCAGCCACGTCGTCGTACCCCTTGATGTCTAGGCGAACTGTCCGCCGCCAAGATAACCCGCCGGGGCACGCGTCCCCGACACGTCTCAGCCCGGCAGGCGGTCGAGCCGCGCCACGACCTGGTCCCACACCACGTGCGCCAAGGCGGCCTTGGAGCCGTGCGGCACCGGCGTCGCGGTGCCGTCGGCATCGAGTACGACGGCCTCGTTGTCGGTGCTGCCGAAGACCTTGCCGCCGCTCACGTCGTTGACCACGAGCAGGTCGCAGCCCTTGCGCAGCAGCTTGGCCCGGGCCAGGTCCAGCACGGAGGCGGTCTCGTCACCGGTCTCCGCGGCGAACCCCACGATCACGGCGCCGAGACGCACCCGGTCGTGAGAGATCTGCGCGAGGATGTCGGGGTTCTGCTCGAGCGCCAGGGACCCGGCGGACCCGTCGTCGGCCTTCTTGATCTTGGTCTCGCTCACCGTGCTCGGTCGGTAGTCGGCGGGAGCGGCCGCCATCACCACCGCGTCGGCCGTCGAGGTGCCCGCCAGCACGGCGTCGCGCAGCTCGGCGGTCGTCTCGACGTGCACCACCTTGACCCCGGCCGGGTCCGGGAGGCTCACGTTGGCGGCGGCCAGGGTCACCTCGGCCCCGCGCGCCGCGGCCGCCCTGGCCAGCGCGTAGCCCTGGCGACCCGAGGAGCGGTTGCCCAGGAACCGGACCGGGTCGAGGTACTCCCGGGTGCCACCGGCCGACACCAGAACGTGGCGTCCGGCGAGGTCGAGCAGGTTCGCGGAGCGGGCCCGGGCGAGCACGTCGCGGCCCACCTCGAAGATCTCCGCGGGCTCGGGGAACCGGCCCTTTCCGGTGTCGGCGCCGGTGAGCCGGCCTTCGGCGGGCTCGATCACCAGGGCCCCCCGGCGACGCAGGGTGGCGACATTCTCCTGGGTCGCTGGGTGCTCCCACATCTCGGTGTGCATCGCCGGGGCGAACACCACCGGGCAGCGGGCGGTCAGCAGGGTGTTGGACAGCAGGTCGTCGGCGAGCCCGTGCGCGGCCTTGGCCAGCACGTCGGCGGTCGCCGGCGCCACCAGGACGAGGTCCGCGGCCTGCCCGATCCGCACGTGCGGCACCTGGTGCACGTCGTGCCAGACGTCGCTGGCGACGGGTTTCCCGGAGAGCGCGGCCCAGGTGGGCGCGCCGACGAACTCCAGCGCCGCGGCGGTGGGTACGACGGTCACGTCATGGCCGGACTCGGTCAGCCGGCGGAGCAGCTCGCAGGCCTTGTAGGCAGCGATGCCGCCGCTGACCCCCAGGACCACCCGGGGGCGCCGCTGCGGGCGGTCGTCGGACGTCGTGGCGCCCGGGCGGCTCTCTCCGGCCATGCGCGTGCGGCTCAGCCCTCGGTGGAGGCCTTCGCCTCGGCCTCCGGGTCGATGTCCTCACAGGTCAGCAGGTCCTCGTTGATCTCGCGCAGCGCGATCGACAGCGGCTTCTCCTGCACGTGCGTGTCGACCAGCGGTCCGACGTACTCCAGCAGGCCCTCGCCGAGCTGGGAGTAGTAGGCGTTGATCTGGCGGGCCCGCTTGGCGCTGTAGAGCACCAGCTTGTACTTCGAGTCGGTCTTCGTCAGCAGCTCGTCGATGGGTGGGTTGGTGATGCCCTCGGCGACGGGCAGGTTGCGGGAGACGGGCGACGACACAGTGAAGCCTCACAGATTCGGGGGTGGACGAGCCAAGCCCTCAGGGGCTCTCCATCAAGGCTACCAACTCCTCCGCAGCCAGGTGAACTTCCGTGTTGACCACCGTGACGTCGAACTCGGTCTCGGCGGCGAGCTCAGCGTGCGCCGTCTCCAGCCGCCGGGCCCGTTCCTCGGGGCTCTCGGTGCCCCGGCCGACCAGTCGCCGCACCAGCTCGTTCCAGGACGGCGGCTTGAGGAAGACGAACAACGCCTCCGGCATCCGGCGGCGCACCTGGCGGGCGCCCTGCAGGTCGATCTCGAGGAGCGCAGGGCGGCCGGCGGCGAGCGCCTCGGTCACCGGGAGCCGAGGCGTGCCGTACCTCGCCGTGCCGTGCACGACCGCCCACTCCAGCAGCTCGTCCTGGGCCACCAGCCGGTCGAACTCGCCGTCGGTGACGAACCAGTAGTGTCGGCCGTGCACCTCTCCGGGCCGTGGGCGCCGGGTGGTGGCCGAGACCGAGATCCAGACTTCGGGGTGGTGCTCGCGGACGTAGCCAGCGACGGTGCCCTTGCCGACGGCGGTCGGCCCGGCCAGCACCGTGAGCCGGCCCCGCGACTCAGCCACGCGGGTCAGCCACGCGGCAGTCTCGACCCGCTCCCGGGGCTGCCTCCCCGGCTAGCCACGCGAGCCGAACTCGCGCTCCAGCGCTGCCACCTGGTTGGCGCCGAGCCCACGCACCCGGCGGCTCTCGGAGATGCCGAGCCGCTCCATCATCTGTCTGGCCCGGACCTTGCCGAGGCCCGGCATGGACTGCAGCAGGTCCACGACCCGCATCTTGCCCACGACGTCGTTCTCCTGGCCCTGCTTGAGGACGTCGACGATCGAGGCTCCCGAGTGCTTGAGCCGGTTCTTGATCTCGGCGCGCTCACGACGGGACGCCGCCGCCTTCTCCAGGTTCGCCTGTCGCTGTTCGGGCGTGAGTCGCGGCAGAGCCACAGTGCGGACCTCGTCAGTGGGTGGGCGGCGGGCGGACAGACGAAATCTAGCCACCGGATCGCCGTCGTCGCAATGCAACGGCGATCTGTACCGGCCCGGGTCTTCGCCTGTCCTCGTGTGGTCAGCCGCCCAGACCGCGCCGGCGCAGCAGCGGCTGGGGGCTCGGCGGCCGCCCGCGCACGGCTTCGAACGCAGCGAGCGGGTCCCTGGTCCCGCCGACCGAGAGCAGCTCGCGCCGGAACAGGTCGCCGCTGTCCCGGCTCAGCCCGCCGTTGTCGGTGAACCAGTCCACGAGGTCGGCGTCGAGCACCTCGCTCCACAGGTAGGAGTAGTAGCCGGCGTCGTACCCGCCGCTGAAGATGTGCGCGAAGTAGGTGCTGCGGTAGCGGGGCGGCACGAGCGGCGACCGCAGACCGTGCCGACCCAGCGCCTCGGCCTCGACCTGCTCGACGTCCTCGGTGGCAACAGCCGACTGCCCCGCTGGGCGCAGGTGCCACTCCTGGTCCAGCAGCGCCGCCGCGAGCATGGCGACGGTGTCGAAGCCCTGACCGTGCGACAGGGACGCGACGAGTCGGTCGACGACGTCCTGCGGGAGGGGCTCGCCGCTCTCGTGGTGCACCGCGTAGCCGGCCAGAACCTCGGGCCACCAGGCCCACATCTCGTTGACCTGGGAGGGGAACTCCACGAAGTCGCGAGGCACGGCTGTCCCGTGGAGCCGTGGGTAGGCGCAGTCCGAGAACAGGCCGTGCAGGGCGTGGCCGAACTCGTGGAACCCGGTCCGGACCTCGTCGGTGGTCATCAGCGCCGGCTGGCCCTGCGGAGGCTTGGGGACGTTGAGGCACACGACGACGACCGGGCGGGTGCCGAGCAGGTGCGACTGCCCGACGAACTCCGACATCCACGCGCCGCCGCGCTTGGTGGGCCGGGCGAACCAGTCGCACACGAGCAGGCCCAGGGTCGAGCCGTCGACCGTGTCACCGTCGAGCACCTCGAAGACGCGGACGTCCTCGGCATAGGCCGGAAGGTCGTCGCGCTCTCGGAACGAGACGCCATACAGCCGGTTGGCGGCCGCGAAGAGCCCGTGCTGGAGGACCCGCTCCAGCTCGAAGTAGGGCTTCAGGGCGTTCGGGTCCACGCCGTACGTCGCCGCCCGGTCGCGGCTCGCGTAGTAGGCCCAGTCCCACGGCTGCACCGGGCCCTCGACCCCGTCGGCGCGGAGCAGCTGCTCGATGCGGGCCCGTTCCTTCTCCAGGTTGGCCATCGCGGGCGGTGCCATCTCGTCCAGCATCGCGAGCACCGCCTTGCTGGTGCCGGCGGTCTGGTCGGCGACGACGTAGGCGGCGTGGTCGTGGAACCCGAGAAGGGCGGCGCGCTCGGCCCGGAGCGTCACGATCTCGCTGACCAGCGCGCGGGTGTCGTGGGGGCCGCCACGCAGGCCACGGGTGGTCGCGGCCTGGTGCAGGCGCTGCCGGAGCTCCCGGTTTCGCAGGGACATGATGGCGGGCTGGATCGTGGGCAGCACCAGCGTCAGGAGGTAGCCGTCACGGCCGGTCTCCGCGGCGGCCGCGGCCGCGGCCTCCACGATGTGGTCCGCGAGCCCGTCGAGGTCGGCACGGTCGGTGACGTGCACGGCCAGCTCGTTCGCCTCCGCCAGCACCCGGCTGCCGAACTCCGTGGTGAGGGAGGTCAGCCGCGTGTTGAGCGACCGCAGCCGCTCCCGGTCCGGCGCGGGCAGCGCGGCACCGGCCCGGACGAAGTCCTGGTGGTAGCGCTCGACGACCCGTCTCTGCTCGGTGCTCAGCCCTCGGTGGCGAGTCGCATGGACGGCGTCGATGCGGGCGAACAGCCGGGGGTCGAGCCGGATCTCGTCGAGGTGCTCGGCGATCAGCGGGGCGAGCTCGGTCTCGAGGGCCCGCATCTCGTCGGTCGCCATCGAGGAGGACAGGTTCCCGTGCACGTTGAGCACTCTCTCGAGCGTGCGGCCGGAGCGCTCCATCGCCTCGATGGTGTTGGCGAAGGTCGGCTGGTCCGGGGTGCAGGTGATCGCCGCGACCTCGGCCCGCTGCTCCGCGACCCCCGCGTCGAAGGCGGGACGGTAGTGCTCGTAGCGGATCCGGTCGAACGGCGGGAACCCGAACGGCAGGCTGCTCGGCTGGAGGAACGGGTTCTCGTCGGCCATGGCGCCTGTTCTACACCGAGGGCGTCGACCGCACCGGTCCTGGCGCCGATGCGTTCCCTGCTGCCGGATCAGTCAGATCCCGCTGGAGTCAGCCGAGCTTGCTGAAGGACTCGACGGCCCGCAGCGCCGCGTCGCGCAGCCGGTGCTTGTCCGGACCGGCCCGCAGGACCTGCCGTGAGCTGCTCGGGAGCACGTGCCGAGCGGCCCGCCCGAAGATCCGTCGTACGTCGTCCACGGTGCCGCCCTGCTCCCCGATGCCCGGCACCAGGACCGGTCCACCGACGTCGAGGGTGTCGACGCTCACGTCGGGAGGGCACTCGACCGTCGCGCCGACCACCGCTCCAACCGACCCGAGCCCGTGCGAGCCGGCGTTGCGCGCCGCCACGGCCTGCAGCACGCTCGCTGCCACCGTCGTACCCTGCCGGGTGATGGCGTGCTGGACCTGCGGCCCCTCGGGGTTCGAGGTCAGGGCGAGCAGGAAGACCCCGGCGTCGTTGGCCAGGGCGGTGTCGATCAGGGGGTCGAGGGAGCCGACACCGAGGAACGGGCTCGCGGTGACCGCGTCCACGGCCAGCGGCGAGCCGGCGCTGAGATACGCCTCGGCGTAGGCCTGCACCGTCGACCCGATGTCCCCGCGCTTCGCGTCGAGGAGCACGATGGTCCCCTGTTCGCGGCACGCCGCGACGAGCCGCTCGAGCACAGCGATGCCCGCAGAACCGTGCCGCTCGAAGAACGCGGACTGCGGCTTGACGACCGCGGCGATGCCGACGACCGCCTCGAGGGCCGTCATCGCGAACCTCTCCAACCCGACCGCGCTGTCGGTGCAGCCCCAGTCGTCGAGCAGACCTGGGTGCGGGTCGATCCCCACGCAGAGCCGGCCCCGGGTCTCGACGGCGTCGGCCAGCCGCTCCCCGAACGTCATCGGCCGTCCCGGAGTGCTCGCTGCACCCTCGCGGGCCACAGCGCCCCTTCGTAGACGAACGCCGTGTAGGCCTGCAGAAGCGTCGCCCCGGCGTCGAGCCTGGCGCGCGCGTCGTCGGCGCTCTCGATGCCGCCGACGGACACCAGGGTCAGGCCCGGGCCGACCCGCTCCTTCAGCAGGGTCAACACCTCGAGGGCCCGCGCCTTGAGTGGTGCCCCGGACAGGCCACCGGCGCCCGCGGCAGCCACTCGGGCGGCAGAGGACCTCAGCGCTTCCCGGGAGACGGTCGTGTTGGTGGCCACGATCCCGTCCAGCCCGACGCTGAGCGCCAGGTCGCCGACGGCCAGGACGTCCTTGTCGGCCAGGTCCGGGGCGATCTTCACGAGCAGGGGCAGGTGCTTGTCGGTGACTCCGTCGGCTGCCCGTCGTACGGCGTCCAGAAGAGGCGCGAGCTGCTCGACGGCCTGCAGGTCACGCAGCCCTGGGGTGTTGGGCGAGCTGACGTTGACGACGAGGTAGTCGGCCTGCGGTGCCAGCAGTCGCGTGCTCGTCTCGTAGTCGACGACCGCGTCCTCGGGCGGCACCGCCTTGGTCTTCCCGATGTTGACGCCGACGACGACGTCACGGTGCCGCCGGCGGTGACGGTCCGCGAGCCGCCGTGCGACCACCGCAGCACCATCGTTGTTGAACCCCATCCGGTTGACGACGGCGCGGTCCTCGGGCAGCCGGAACAGGCGCGGCCGGGGGTTCCCGGGCTGCGGCTGAGCGGTGACGGTGCCGACCTCGACGAAGGAGAAGCCGATCGCTGCCAGCGCGTCGATGCCGACGGCGTTCTTGTCGAACCCCGCCGCCAGCCCCAGCGGGCCGGGGAAGGTCAGGCCCATCGCCTGCGGATGCGCCGACTCGGCAGGGTTCGGGCCTGCGGACGCGCCGACTCGGCGGGGTTCGGGCCTGCGGACGGGCCGGCTCGGCAGCAGAGGCCGACTCGGCAGCAGGGGCTGGGCGGCGCGGAGGCCGGCGAAGCCGGCCCGGTGGGCGGTCTCGGCGTCCACCCGGGTCAGGACGGTGTCGAAGAGCAGACGGTAGGGCCGCCTCACCGGATGGCCCAGTCCTGCAGGGACCGCACCCCGATGTCCCCGGCCCGCATCGCCTCGATGCCCTGCACCGCGGCCCCGAGGCCCTGCACCGTGGTGATGCAGGGGATGTTGGCCATGATCGCCGCGGTGCGGATCTCGTAGCCGTCGACCCGCGCCGAGCCGTCACCACCCGCGCCGTGCGGGGTGTTGACCACCAGGTCGACCCGACCGTCCAGGATCAGCTGCACGGTCGTCGGCTCCCCGTCGGGGCCCGGACCCTCGAAGTGCTTGCGGACGACGGTCGCGGCCACGCCGTTGCGGCGCAGCACCTCGGCCGTCCCCTGGGTCGCGAGGATCTCGAACCCGCGGTCGGCGAGCACCCTGATGGGGAAGACCATCGACCGCTTGTCGCGGTTGGCCATGCTCACGAACACGGTGCCGCTGGTGGGCAGCGAGCCGAACGCCGCGGTCTGGGCCTTGGCGAACGCGGTGCCGAAGTCGGCGTCGAAGCCCATCACCTCACCGGTCGACTTCATCTCCGGCCCGAGCACGCTGTCCACGTTCCTGCCGTCCGGGGTGCGGAACCGGTTGAACGGCATGACGGCCTCCTTCACCGCGATCGGGGCGTCGGCCGGCAGGTCTCCACCGTCACGGTCCGCGGGCAGCACCCCGGCGGCTCGCAGGTCGGCGATGCTCTCGCCCATCATGATCCGGGCGGCTGCCCGCGCCAGCGGGGTCGCGGTCGCCTTGGACACGAACGGCACGGTCCGGCTGGCCCGCGGGTTCGCCTCCAGGACGTAGAGGACGTCCGAGCCCAGCGCGTACTGCACGTTGAGCAGGCCCCGGACCCCGACCCCGCGCGCGATGGCCTCCGTCGCCTCACGGATCCGACCGATCTCCTGCGCACCGAGGGTGATCGGGGGCAACGCGCACGAGGAGTCACCGGAGTGGATCCCGGCCTCCTCGATGTGCTCCATGACCCCGCCCAGGAAGAGCTGCGTCCCGTCGTACAGCGCGTCCACGTCGATCTCGACCGCGTCGTCGATGAACCGGTCCACCAGCACGGGATGCTGCGGGCCGATCTCGGTGGCGCGCGCGATGTAGGACGCCAGAGCCGTGTCGTCGTAGACGATCTCCATCCCCCGCCCACCGAGCACGTACGACGGCCGCACGAGGACCGGGAAGCCGATCTCGGCAGCGATGGCCTGCGCCTCGGAGAAGGTCGTCGCCATCCCGTGCTTGGGGGCCGGCAGCCCCGCCTCGGCGAGCACCCGGCCGAACGCCCCCCGCTCCTCGGCGAGGTCGATCGCTGCCGGCGGCGTTCCCACGATCGGCACACCGGCGTCCTCGAGGCCCTGGGCGAGCCCGAGCGGGGTCTGGCCACCCAGCTGGCAGATCACCCCGGCGACGGGACCGGCCTGGGTCTCGGCGTGCACCACCTCGAGCACGTCCTCCAGCGTCAGCGGCTCGAAGTAGAGCCGGTCGCTGGTGTCGTAGTCGGTGGAGACGGTCTCGGGGTTGCAGTTGACCATCACGGTCTCGTAGCCCGCGCCGCCGTCGGCAGAGCCCAGCGCCATGCACGCGTGCACGCACGAGTAGTCGAACTCGATGCCCTGACCGATGCGGTTGGGCCCCGACCCGAGGATGATCACGGCCGGCCTGTCCCGGGGCTGGACCTCGGTCTCCTCGTCGTAGGAGGAGTAGTGGTAGGGCGTGCGGGCAGCGAACTCGGCCGCGCACGTGTCCACGGTCTTGTAGACCGGCCGGATGCCGAGCGCGTGCCGCACGCCACGCACGACGTCCGGGGTCAGGCCGCGGATCCGGCCGATCTGCTCGTCGGAGAAGCCGTGCCGCTTGGCGTGACGCAGCAGGTCGGGGGTGAGCATGTCTGCGGCCGTCAGCTCGGTGGCGACCTCGTTGATCAGCGCGAGCTGGTCCAGGAACCAGGGATCGATGGCGGTCGCGTCGAAGATCTCCTCGGGGGTCGCGCCCGCCCGGATCGCGTCCATCACCTTCTTCAGCCGGCCGTCGTGCGGCGTCCTGATCTCCGCCAGCAGGGCGGCCTTGTCAAGGTCGACCCACTCGCGGCTCCAGTCGAACGGCGCGGACCTGCTCTCCAGGGAGCGCAGGGCCTTCTGCAGCGCCTCGGTGAAGCTGCGGCCCATGGCCATCGCCTCGCCGACCGACTTCATGTGGGTGGTGAGCGTGGGGTCGGCGAGCGGGAACTTCTCGAACGCGAAGCGGGGGACCTTCACCACGACGTAGTCCAGCGTCGGCTCGAACGACGCGGGGGTCCCCCTCCCGTTGCTGGTGGTGATGTCGTTGGGGATCTCGTCGAGGGTGTAGCCGATCGCGACCTTGGCGGCGATCTTGGCGATCGGGAAGCCGGTGGCCTTGGACGCCAGGGCGCTCGAGCGGGAGACCCGGGGGTTCATCTCGATCACCACCAGCCGGCCGTCGCGGGGGTCGACGGCGAACTGGATGTTGCAGCCGCCGGTGTCGACCCCGACGGCGCGGATGATGCCGATCGCGAGGTCCCGCATGGCCTGGTACTCGCGGTCGGTGAGGGTCATCGCCGGCGCGACGGTGATCGAGTCGCCGGTGTGGACACCCATCGGGTCGAGGTTCTCGATGGAGCAGACGATCACCACGTTGTCCGCGCGGTCCCGCATCACCTCGAGCTCGTACTCCTTCCAGCCGAGGATCGACTCCTCGAGGAGCACCTCCGTGGTGGGGCTCGCGGCCAGTCCCGCGCCGGCGATGCGGCGCAGGTCCTCGGCGTCGTAGGCCATCCCCGAGCCGGTGCCGCCCATGGTGAAGGAGGGCCGGACCACCATCGGGTATCCCAGCTGCTCGGCAGCGGCGAAGCAGTCCTCGAGGGAGTGGCAGACCACCGAGCGGGCCGTCTCGCCGCCCAGCTCCTCGACGATCTTCTTGAACGACTCACGGTTCTCCCCGCGGTCGATCGCCTCGATGCTCGCGCCGATCAGCTCGACGCCGTGCTTCTCGAGCACGCCGTTCGCGGCCAGCGCTACCGCGCAGTTGAGCGCCGTCTGCCCACCGAGCGTTGCCAGCAGGGCGTCGGGGCGCTCCTTGTCGATGACCTTCTCAACGTAGTCCGGCGTGATCGGCTCGATGTAGGTGGCGTCCGCGAACTCCGGGTCGGTCATGATGGTGGCCGGGTTGGAGTTCACGAGGATCACCCGCAGCCCCTCCGCACGAAGCACCCGGCACGCCTGCGTCCCCGAGTAGTCGAACTCGCACGCCTGCCCGATCACGATCGGCCCGCTGCCGATCACCAGGACCGACCTGATGTCCTCACGCCTCGGCACGGTGGTCCTCCCTCGGGTCGCTGCCGTCGGCCGCTCGGCTCGACTCCATCAGTGCGCAGAACCGGTCGAACAGGTAGGCGGCGTCGTGCGGTCCCGCGGCGGCCTCGGGGTGGTACTGCACCGAGAACGCGGTGAGTCGCCCCGAGTCGTCGCGGAGCTCCAACCCCTCCACCACATCGTCGTTGAGGCACACGTGGCTGACCGTGACTGCGCCGTACGGCGTCGCGGTGCTGGCTTCGAGCGGTGCGTCCACTGCGAACCCGTGGTTGTGAGCCGTCACCTCGACCTTGCCGGTGGTGCGGTCCATCACGGGCTGGTTGATCCCGCGGTGGCCGTACTTGAGCTTGAAGGTCCCGAACCCCAGTGCCCGGCCGAACAGCTGGTTGCCGAAGCAGATGCCGAAGAAGGCGATCCCCTCGGTGAGCACGCTGCGGAGCAGCTCGACCTGCCCCCCGGTGGCGGCCGGGTCGCCAGGACCGTTGGAGAAGAAGACGCCGTCGGCTCCGACGCGGCGTACGTCGGCCAGGGTGGCCGTCGCCGGCAGGACGTGCACCTCCACACCGCGCTGCGCCAGCATCCGGGGGGTGTTCGCCTTGATGCCGAGGTCGAGGGCGGCGACGACGAACCGCCGCTCCCCCACGGCCGGGACGACGTAGGCGCCGGTTGTGGACACCTCGCTGGCCAGCTCCGCGCCGGTCATCTGGGCCGTGTCCAGCACCCGGGTCAGCAGGGCCGCCGGGTCGGTCTCGGTGCTGGAGATGCCGACCCGCATCGACCCGCGCTCGCGCAGGTGCCGCGTCAGGGCACGCGTGTCGATGCCGGAGATGCCGACGACGCCCTGGGCCCGGAGCTCGTCGTCCAGCGTGCGCACGGACCGCCAGCTCGAAGGGACCCGGGCCGGGTCGCGCACGACATAGCCGCTGACCCAGATCCGTCGGGACTCCGGGTCCTCGTCGTTCATGCCGGTGTTCCCGATGTGCGGGGCGGTCATCACGACCACCTGTCGGTGGTAGGACGGGTCGGTCAGCGTCTCCTGGTAGCCCGACATCCCGGTGGAGAAGACCGCCTCGCCGAACGTCTCCCCTCGCGCACCGAACGTCTCCCCTCGAAAGCTGCGTCCGTCCTCGAGGACGAGCAGGGCCTGCTGCGTCACGGGCTCTCTCCTTCGACACTCTCGATGTGCTGCGACATGCCGCTGATGGCCAGCACCCAGGCGTCGTGCCAGTCCTGGACCGACGGGTCAGCAGCTCCGGCCGGCGGAGCCTGTGACAGCTCGGCGCGGACCAGGCGGAAACCGGTGTCCAGCCGGTAGTCGCCGTGCTGCCAGCTGACCACCAGCACCCCGTGCGGCGGCACCACCTTGCCGGCGATGCCCTGGTCGTGACGGGCGCCGCGCAGCGCGTCGGCCGGGATGCGGAAGGGTCGCCGGGGACGCAGCACGTCGAGCCCGCCGGCCGACAGGACCAGCCGGCAGCTGCTGCGCACGCCGAGGCCGCGCGCGACGACCCGGTCGAGCCAGTCGCCGCTCACGGTCGTGCCGAAGCAGACCGCGTCCGCCCGCAGGCCTGCTGCCGCAGGCTCCGCTGGCACCTCGGCCAGCGGTGGCAGGTGGTGCTTGCGACCGCGACGCCGCCAGCCCCGCCACATGCCGAGATAGGCGAGCAGCAGAAGGCCGAACAGCACAGCCACCGGCAGCCACAGCGGACTGTCGCTCATCCTCGGGCTCCGGTGGAGGCGTGCTCCGCCGGCCTGCCGTCCAGCACCGTCGCGGTGCCTCGCAGGAAGGTGGCGACGACCCGGCCGGGCAGCTCGCGGCCGACGTACGGCGTGTTGCGGGACAGAGACGCCAGACCGGCAGCCTCGACCACGTGAGGGGACGCCGGGTCGTAGAGCACCAGGTTGGCCGGCTCCCCCACCGCCAGCGGTCTGCCGTGGCCGGACAGCCGTCCGATCTGGGCCGGCCGGACCGACATCCGCTGGGCGACCGCGGCCCAGTCCAGGAGCCCGGTGTCGACCATCGTCTGCTGCACGATCGGCAGCGCCGTCTCCAGGCCCAGCATGCCGGACGCCGCCGCCTGCCACTCGCAGTCCTTGTCCTCGTGGGGATGCGGCGCGTGGTCGGTGGCGACGGCGTCGACGGTGCCGTCCGCAAGACCCTCGCGCAGCGCCTCCACGTCCCCGGCCGACCGCAGGGGCGGGTTGACCTTGTAGATCGGGTCGTAGGTCGCTGCCAGTGCATCGGTGAGCAGCAGGTGATGAGGGCACGCTTCGGCGGTGACGTTCCAGCCCTTGCTCTTGGCCCACCGGACGATCTCCACCGAACCCGCCGTGGAGACGTGGCAGACGTGCAACCGGGAGCCGACGTGGGCCGCGAGCAGGCAGTCACGGGCGATGATCGCCTCCTCGGCGACCGCCGGCCAGCCCTGCAGACCGAGCCGTCCGGACAGCTCGCCCTCGTTCATCTGCGCGTCCGCGGTCAGACCGGGCTCCTGTGCGTGCTGGGCGATGATGCCGTCGAAGGCCTTGACGTACTCGAGCGCCCGGCGCATCAGCACCGGGTCGGCGACACACCTGCCGTCGTCGGAGAACACCCGGACGCGGGCCGCGGAGTCGGCCATCGCACCGAGCTCCGCGAGCCGCTCGCCGCGCAGGCCGACGGTGACCGCACCCACCGGGAAGACGTCGCAGTGGCCGGCCTCTCGACCCAGCCGCCAGACCTGCTCGACGACTCCCGCGGTGTCCGCGACCGGGTCGGTGTTGGCCATCGCGTGCACGGCGGTGAACCCGCCCAGCGCCGCCGCCCGGGTGCCCGTCTCGACGGTCTCGGCGTCCTCGCGCCCGGGCTCGCGCAGGTGGGTGTGCAGGTCCACCAGCCCGGGCAGCGCGACGAGGCCGTCGGCGTCGACGACCTCGGATCCGTCGTACGCCAGCCCGGGGCCGAGGGCGGCGATGACGCCGTCCTCGAGCAGGAGATCCGTCGGCCGGCCACCCACGATCCGGGCGCCCCTGACCAGGTAGCCGCTCACTGGTCATCCCCGCCCGATGCGTCGCCCGGGCCGCCGAGCGCGGACTCCGAGCCACCGAGCAGCAGGTAGAGCACCGCCATCCGCACCGCGACGCCGTTGCTGACCTGCTCCACGATCACCGAGCGGTCGGAGTCGGCGACGTCGGCGGTGATCTCCATCCCGCGGATCATCGGACCCGGGTGCATCACGATCGTGTGGTCCTGCAAGGTGGACATCCGTCGGCCGTCCAGGCCGTAGCGGCGGCTGTACTCCCGCACCGTCGGGAAGAACGACGCGTTCATCCGCTCCCGCTGCACGCGCAGCATCATGACCACATCCGCCTTGGGCAGGACCGCGTCCAGGTCGTAGGACGTCTCGACGTCCCAGCCCTCCACGCCGACCGGCAGCAGCGTCGGCGGCGCGACCAGCGTGACCTCCGCACCCAGGGTCTTCAGCAGCAGGGCGTTCGACCGGGCCACCCGGCTGTGCAGCACGTCCCCGACGATCGCCACCCGGCGGCCGTCGAGGCTCTGCCCCGTGCCGGAGGCCAGGTGCCGCCACATCGTGAACGCGTCCAGCAGCGCCTGCGTCGGGTGCTCGTGCGTGCCGTCCCCGGCGTTCACGACGCTGCTGCGCGACCAGCCGGCGTTGGCCAGCAGGTGCGGCGCGCCCGACGCCCAGTGCCGGACGACGACCGCGTCGGCGCCCATCGCCTCGAGGGTGAGCGAGGTGTCCTTGAGGCTCTCCCCCTTGCTCAGGCTCGAGCCCTTCGCGGAGAAGTTGATCACGTCCGCCGACAGCCGCTTCGCCGCCGCCTCGAAGGAGATCCGGGTGCGGGTGCTGTCCTCGAAGAACAGGTTGACCACCGTGCGGCCGCGCAGAGCGGGCAGCTTCTTGATCGGCCGGTCCGCCAGGGACCGCATCTCCTCCGCGGTCTCCAGCACCAGCTCGGCGTCCGCGCGGGTCAGGTCCGCGGCGCTGAGCAGGTGGCGCCTCATCGGGCACCCGTCCCACCGGCCGAAGCCGTCCCGCCGGCCGAAGTCGTCCCGCCGGGTGCGTCCGGACCGGTGATCGTGACCCCGTCCCGGCCGTCGAACTCGATGAGCCGCACGGCGACCTTCTCGGCCAGCGAGGTGGGCAGGTTCTTGCCGACGAAGTCCGCGCGGATCGGCAGCTGGCGATGCCCTCGGTCGACCAGGACGGCCAGCTGCACCGCCCTGGGCCGGCCGACGTCGTTGATGGCATCCAGCGCGGCCCGGATCGTCCGACCGGAGAACAGCACGTCGTCCACCAGGACCACCACCTTGCCGTCCAGGCCCCCAGGCGGGATCTCGGTGGGCAGCAGGGTGCGCGCGGGCCGCATCCGCAGGTCGTCGCGGTACATCGTCACGTCCAGCGACCCGACCGGCACGTCGACGCCCTCGACGGAGGCCATCTTCGCGGCGATCCGCTCCGCCAGTGGGACCCCCCGCGACGGGATCCCCAGCAGGACGAGGTCGGTGGCGCCCTTGTTCCGCTCGAGGATCTCGTGGGCGATGCGGGTCAGCCCTCTGGTGATGTCGCGCTCGTCCAGGACGGTCCGTCCGGACGTCGGGGCGAAGGAACCCGCGGTCGGGGTCTCAGGCGCCGGGTGCGTCGACCCAGGGGGTGCTGCCGGCTGCGCAGGCACGAAGTCTCGAACCTCCTTCTCCGCCTCACGGGACGGCTCGTTAAAGGATGTCGTTCGAGGCTGAGGCTACCAGCCAGCCGCCGCCTCCCGGACAGAGACCTCCGTCCTGCGGCGGGTCCATGGACGGCTGCGCAGGATGCGACGCCCAGGCAGGGAGTCAGGCAGGGACTCAGGCAGGGACTCAGGCAGGGAGTCAGGCAGGGATCGGCGGGCCGACGACCTCCAGCCCGTAGCGCGGACCGACCTCGTTCCACCGGGCGATCTCGGCATCCATCGCCAGGCCGTCCTCGCCCGGCAGACGCATGTCACGTGCCGGGATGCCCACCTCGTCGTAGAGCCCCATCAGGCCGCCCGGCACGGTCAGCGCGAGGAACCGGGCGGGCGCCTCACCTCGGACCCGGAAGGCGTGCGGGAGACGCTGGGGCAGGAACAGGAACGACCCCTCCGTCAGCTCGTGGACCGCGTCCCCGGCCCGGTAGGTGATCTGTCCGGCCAGCACGAACAGCGCCTCCGCCTCCAGCGTGTGCCGGTGCAGCGGCGTCGCCGTCCCGGGTGGCTGGGTCACCATCGACATCCCCAGCCGGCCGTCCGTCTGCCCGGCCGACACCAGGTGCTCGAACAGGGAGCCCATCGCCCAGGTGCCGGGCCCGGTGCCGGTCTGGTGCACGGTGGCCGCGTCCATGACTGCCTCCCACATTTGATCCGAACTGACTTCGGACGACTGGTGCTAACCTAGCCCGCATGTCCGAGCCGGTCAAGACCCGCAGGTACCGGTCGACGGTCCGGCAGGAGCAGGCGGCCGCCACTCGTCGACGGATCCTGCGGGCGGCGGCGGCGCTGTTCGCGCGGCAGGGCTACGCCGACACCAGCGTCGCCCAGGTCGCGCACCGGGCTCAGGTCTCCGTCGACACGCTGTACGCCAGCGTCGGCCGCAAGCCGCAGATCCTGCTCGCCGTGCACGACATGGTGCTGGGCGGCGCGGACGAGCCGATCCCCGCCCTGCAGCGCGACTACGTCGCCGCCGTACGCCGGGCCGAGGGGGCCCGGGCGAAGATTGCGGTCTACGCCGAGGCGCTCGGCCGGGTGCTGCCGGGAGCCGTGCCGCTCTCGGACGCGCTGCGGATCGCGGGGCTCACCGACCCGGAGTGCCGCGCCGTCTGGGACGCGCTGAACGAGCGTCGCGCGGCCAACATGCGGCTGTTCGCAGCCGACCTGCGCTCCACCGGCGAGCTGCGAGAGGACCTCACGGACGACGACGTCGCGCACCTGGTGTGGTCGATGAACGCACCCGAGTTCTACCTGCTGGTGACCGGCCGGGGACGGACACCTGCGCAGTACGCCGCCCTCGTCGCCGACGTGTGGACCCGCACCCTGCTCGCGTAGGCACTGCGACGGGCCGTGGACCTCACCCGGCGAACGGGCGCACCGCGAGGCCCCGGACCCCGACCGCGGCCCGGAACACCGAGCCCGCCTGTGGGTCGTCGCCCGGATCGAGGTTCTCCCGCGACGTGGTCACGAACAGCTCGTCGAGGTCGGCGCCGCCGAAGGTGCAGGCGGTCACCTGGCGCGCCGGCACCTCCACCACGGCGTCGAGGTAGCCGTCCGGGCTGTAGCGGTGCACCACGCCGCTGCCGAACAGGGCGGTCCACACACCGCCGTCGGCGTCGACCGTCAACCCGTCAGGGTTCCCGGGGTCGTCGCCGTCGACCACCTCGGCGAAGGTGCGCCGTGCGGTGAGCCCTGTCCCGTGGTCGTAGTCGAAGACGCTGATCCGGTGCGTCGCCGTGTCGTTGTAGAAGGCGCGGCTCCCGTCGGGGCTCCAGTCCAGCCCGTTGGAGACCGTCACGTCCCGGAGCACCACGTGCACCGACCGGTCCGGGTCGAGCCGGTAGAGCGAGCCGGCGCCCACGGTCTGGTCATAGGCCATCGACCCGCAGTAGAAGCGCCCGTCCGGGTCGCACCCGCCGTCGTTCATCCGCACCCGGTCGTCGCTCCACAGCTCACCGACCTGGGTCAGCGACCCGTCCGGATCCTCGAGGACGAAGCCACGCTCGACCCCGATCACCGCCCCGCCGCCGGTCCGGGGGCGAACGGCGGCAGCCACCGTCCCGACGTGCCGCCGGTCCAGCCTCCCGTCGTCGCCGAGCGTGAGGACGTCGCCGGCGAGCATGTCCACGAGACGCAGCCCACCCCAGGACGGGGACCACACGGGACCCTCGCCGTGGTAGGTGTCCGGGCCGGTGACCTGATCGGCGCGCATCAGCGCGACGCCAGGTCGGCCAGCGCGGACTCCACGGCCCGGTGGAAGGTGGGATAGGCGTAGATCATCGAGCGCAGCGTCGCCGTCGGCACCTCGGCGTGCACCGCCGTGACCAGCATGGAGAGCACCTCCCCGCCGGTCGGACCCACCGAGCTTGCGCCGACCAGCACCCCGCGCTCCGCGTCCTCGACCAGCTTGATCAGCCCGTCGGCCCGGTGGATCCAGCCGCGGGTCGAGCCGGCCAGGTCCGTCGTGCCGACCCTCACGTCGAGGCCGGCGTCGCGCGCCTGCTGCTCGGTCATCCCGACCGAGCCCACCTCCGGGTCGGTGAACGTCACGTGCGGGACCGCGTGGTACGCCGCCTCCGGACCGTCCTGCCCGAGGATGTCGCGCACGGCGATGCCGGCCTGGTACATCGACATGTGGGTGAACGCGCCCTTGCCGGTGATGTCACCGATCGCCCAGAGACCGTCCGCTGCCCGCATGCGTGCGTCGACCTCGACCGCACGAGCTCTCGGGTCCAGGCCCACGGTGTCCAGGCCCAGTTCGGCCAGGGCGGGTCGGCGTCCGGCGGCGACGAGCAGCTGTTCGGCCTGGACCGTCCTGCCGTCGACCTGCACCGAGAACTGTCCGTGGGCATGGCTCACGGAGGCTATCCGCACCCCGGTGTGCACCTCGATGCCCTCCCGTGCGAACACCTCAGCCAGCAGCGCGCTCGACTCCGGCTCCTCGAGCGCCAGGATGCGGTCGGCCCCCTCCAGGACCGTGACGTGCACGCCGAACCGGGCGAACGCCTGTGACATCTCGACCCCGATGGCGCCACCACCGATGACGACCAGGGAGCCCGGCAGCTCCGCGAGCCGGCAGGCGTCCCGGTTGTTCCAGTAGGGCGTGTCCGCAAGACCCTCGATCGGCGGCGCGCCCGGCTCGGTGCCGGTGTTGAGCACCACGCCGGTGCCGGCGTCGTACGTCGTCCCGTCCACCTCGACCGAGCGTGGGCCGGCCAACCGGGCGGCACCACGGACGAACGCCACACCCGCCGACTCGAGACGGTCCACGGCGACCTTGTCGTTCCAGTCGTCGGTAGCCTCGTCGCGGATCCGCTCATGCACCGGGGCCCAGTCGGAGGTGACGGTGCTGGTGCCGGCGAGGCCGGGGATCCGGCGGCCCTCGGCCAGCACGTCGGCCCCCCGGATCATCATCTTGCTCGGGATGCAGCCGTAGTAGGGACACTCCCCGCCGACCAGGCGCCGGTCCACCGCGACGACCTTCAGCCCGGCGTGCGCGAGCTGCGTCGCCACCGCCTCGCCTCCGGGTCCGAGACCGACCACGACCACGTCGACATCGCTCATGGCGCTCAGCCTGTCACGTCGGGCAAGGGTTTCTGTGCTCAGGTGCAGAGACCGCGGCCCCGGGTGCAGGCTGGGCGGCATGGACGCTGAGCCACGACACGACCCGTCGGGCGGACCGGTCCGGGTGGCGGTGTGGAGCGGGCCGAGGAACCTGTCGACGGCGATGATGCGGGCCTGGGAGAACCGGGAGGACTGCCTGGTGGTCGACGAGCCGCTGTATGCGTCCTACCTCGCCAGGACCGGCCTGGACCACCCGGGGCGTGAGGAGGTCCTCATGGCCCAGCCCACCGACCCTGCGGCGGCCGTGCGTCGGCTGCTGCGACCGCTGCCGGTCGGGGTGCGCGTCCAGTACGCCAAGCAGATGGCCCACCACCTCGCACCCGACCTCGCACCCGACGTGGAGCTGACCTGGACCACCGCCTTCCGCAACGTGCTCCTGATCCGCGACCCGGCGGAGGTGGTGGCGTCGTACGTGCGCTCGCGCGAGTCCTGTGAACCCGCCGACATCGGCGTGCTCCAGCAGGTCCGGCTCCTCGACGCCTGGGCCGAGCCGCCGCCCGTGATCGACGCCGGCGACTTCCTGCGCGACCCGGAGAGGTACCTGCGCTGGCTGTGCGAGTGGCTCGAGGTGCCCTTCAGCCGTCACATGCTGAGCTGGCCGGCCGGGCCCCGCGACTCCGACGGCGTCTGGGCGCCGTACTGGTACGACGCGGTGTGGCGGTCGACGGGCTTCGAGCCCTGGCGGCCCCGTCAGGTCTCCCTCAGCGAGCACGACGCGGCGGTCGCGGAGGCCTGCCGCCCGGCCTACGACCGGCTGTCTGCCCTGCGTCTGCGCCTCTGACCCTCGCCGAGGTCACCGGGGATCCCCGATGCGGACAGCATCTGGCCGCAAACACTCCTACCGTGGGACCGGACGTCATCGAGGGCGGTGGCCGGACGAGAGGATGCTGAGGATGACCGAGCTGACCTGGAAGATCGAGCTGGTGCCGCTGGGTGTCGCGGACGTGGACCGCGCCGTGGCGTTCTACGGCGAGCAGATCGGTTGGAACGTCGACTTCGACCAGGTGGTGCACGAGGGGCTGCGGTTCGTGCAGGTCACCCCGCAGGGGTCGGCGTGCTCGGTCTGCTTCGGTGTGGGACTCGACATGTTGCCCGACGGGTCTTCGCAGATGATTCAGGTGGTCGTGTCGGACGTCGACGCGTCCCGCGGGTACCTGGTCGAGCGGGGCGTCGAGTGCTCCGAGGTCGACGAGCAGCCCTGGGGGCGCTTCGTCAGCTTCTCCGACCCGGACGGGAACCGCTGGGTCCTCCAGCAGATCCCGCACCGTCCCTGACAGCTCGGTGCGGGAGCGCGGGGTCAGGCCGACAGCGCGCCCTTGTCCCGCAGGATGGTCCCGAGCACCCCGTTGACGAACGCCGGGGAGTCGTCGGTGGACAGGTCGCGCACCAGCGCCATGGCCTCGCTGATCGCCACCGCGTCGGGCACCCCGTCGACGTACAGGATCTCGAAGACGCCGATCCGCAGCGCGTTGCGGTCCACCGTCGGCATCCGCTCCAGCGACCAGCCCTGGGCGTACGTCGTGAGCAGCTCGTCGATGCGCCGTCGATGTCGCGCGACGCCACGGATGAGCTCCACCGTGTACGCGTTGACCGGGGGCTCGGCCGCCAGCACCCGCTCGTCGAGGGTCGCGTCGAGCGGCAGACCGCGCACCTCGCACTCGAACAGCACGTCGAGCGCCCGCTTGCGGGCCTTGGAGCGGGCCGCCATCAGGAGGTGACGCGACCCAGGTAGCTGCTGTCGCGGGTGTCCACCCGGATCTTCTCGCCCGTCACGATGAACAGCGGCACGTTGATGGTGTGCCCCGTCTCGAGGGTGGCCGGTTTGGTGCCACCGGTCGAGCGGTCGCCCTGCAGGCCGGGCTCGGTGTACTCCACGGTCAGCTCCACCGACGCGGGCAGCTCGATGTAGAGCACGCGGCCCTCGTTGGTGGCCACGACGGCGTCCTGGTTCTCGAGCAGGAACGCCTTGGCGTCACCCACGATCTCGGGGGGCACCTCGAGCTGCTCGAAGCTGCTGGTGTCCATGAAGACGTAGGAGGTGCCGTCGTTGTAGAGGTACTGCATCGTCCTCTTGTCGACGTTGGCGACCTCGACCTTGACGTCCGCGTTGAAGGTCTTGTCCACGGTCTTGCCCGACTCGATGTTCTTGAGCTTGGTGCGCATCACCGCGCCGCCCTTGCCGGGCTTGTGGTGCTGGAACCAGATGACGGACCACAGCTGCCCGTCGAGGTTGAGAACCATCCCGTTCTTCAGGTCGTTGGTCGTCGCCATCCGCAGTAGTGCCCTTGTCTGGTTGCCGGCTCTGATCGGCCGAGTCGGGTTCTGGGTGTCAAGCCTTCGAGTCTCGAGCCCTCGACGCGTCAGCATCCTGGGCCGCACGCAGCTCGCCAGTGTAGCGAGGCAGCGGCTGCGCGCCGAAATCCGGAATGTCGGTGCTCGATCGTAGGTTCCTCGCATGGAGACCACCGAGAACGCCCCGCCCCTGTCCACCGAGGACTACTGGGCCCGTGTCCAGGCCCTGCGTGAGCAGCTCGCCACCGCCCGGGGTCACGGCCCCCGCAGCACCGTCCGGCCCGGCGGTCCACGGCCGGTGACCCACCTGTGAGCGACCGCCTCAACCGGCGGCGGGCTCCCGCGTCAGCTGCCGCTCACCGAGCTTCACGGCCACCACTCCGGCGAGGATCAGGACGCCGCCGACCAGCTGAACCAGGCGCGGCAGCTCACCGAGAAGCAGCCAGGCGAACCCGACTCCGGCCACCACCTCGAGCAGCGCGACGAAGGACGCCAGTCGCGATCCCAGTCGCCGACCTGCAGCGATCCCGGTCGTGTAGGAGAGCGCCGCGGTCACCAGCCCCAGGGCCAGCACCGGCAGCCACCAGGGCACCGAGCGGCCGGCGTAGGTCGTGGCCGCGCTGGTCGCCTGCATCGGAAGCAGACCCACGAGACCGAGCAGGCCCATCACGACCGCCCCCACGAGCAGGCCACCCGCGGCGAGGGCGAGCGGCGGCAGCCCGTTGTCGTGGTCCGCCGAGATGAGGAAGTAGGACGCCGCGCCTACCATCGCGCCCAGCGCCCACAGCACGCCGACGATGCTCAGCTGCGTCCCGGACAGCAGGTCCAGGACGAGCACCAGGCCGACGGCCGCGAGTGCGGCGCCCACCAGCGTCAGGGCGCCGGGGCGCTGACCGTGCCGCAGCCAGAGCCAGACCACGACAGCCGCAGGCGCGGTGTACTCGATCAGCAGCGCGGGACCCACCTGCATGTAGGCCACCGCCGAGAAGTAGCAGAACTGTGCGCCGGCCACCGCAGAGATGCCGTAGCCCACGATCAGCCCCGCGTTGCGGCGCAGCAGCCCCCACTGTCCGCGCAGGCTCATCGCCCCGAACGGCGCGACGACCAGTGCCGCCAGGCCGAGCCGGGCCAGCACGGCCGCTCCTGCGCTCCAGCCGGTGTCGAGCAGTCCCCGAGCCAGCGCGCCGGACATCCCGAAGCTCACCGCGGACGCCACCGCGAACACCAGTCCCCCGAGCAGCCGATCGTCGCGCGACCGCAGGAGGTCCGGCGCCGACGACACCCAGGCCCCACCGCTGTCATGAGCAAAGGTCTTCATGGGTCATGACGTTACGAAGCAGCCGGTAATATGTCAACGTGGTCTTCACCCATGACACGGAGTTCGCCCTCCACGCCGCCGTGGTGCTGGTCAACAGCGAGCTGCCACCGGACACGATGACGACGGTCGAGGAGCTCGACGAGTGGTTCGCCGAGTTCCGGTACACCGGGCGACGCGACTTCGACGCCGAGGAGCTCGACGCGCTCCGGGCACTCCGGCCGGTGCTGCGTGAGCTGCTCACCAGCGACCGCGACCACGCCGCCGAGATCGTGAACGCGATGCTCGCCGAAGCGGTGGCCGTCCCCCGCCTGGTCCGGCACGAGCCGTTCGACTGGCACCTGCACGCCGTCTCCCCCGACGCCTCGCTGGTCACCCGGGTCGCCGTGGAGACCGCGATGGCCATGGTCGACGTGATTCGTCTCGACGAGGTGTCCCGGCTCGGGATCTGCGCCGACGAGGACTGCGAGGGCATCGTCCTCGACCTGTCCCGCAACCGTTCTCGTCGGTTCTGCAGCACGACCTGTGGCAACCGCAGCTCCGTGGCGGCCTACCGCGCCCGCCAGGCCGCCCGCGGCTAGCCGCGCCCTGCCGACCGGGTCACCGGGCGATCTCCGCGAAGGCCGCGGTCAGCAGGGCCGGGTCGGGTGCGGGCAGGATCGAGGGCCGGGCGAGCCCGTCCAGGACGACGAACCGCAGCTGGTCCCCGCGGGTCTTCTTGTCGACCTTCATGGCCTCGTGCAGCGTGGCCCAGTCGGCGCCCCGGTACGTCGTCGGCAGCCCGACGAGCTCGAGCACCGATCGGTGCCGCTCCGCGGTCGGCTCGTCGAGCCGACCCGCGAGCCGGGCGAGCTCCGCGACGAAGGTCATTCCGATCGCGACCGCCGCGCCGTGCCGGAACGTGTAGCGCTCGGCGCGCTCGATCGCGTGTCCCAGCGTGTGACCGTAGTTCAGCACCTCGCGGCCCGGGTGCCCGGACTGCCCGCCCGTCTCCTTGAGGTCGGCCACCACCACGTCGACCTTCACCCGGATCGCCCGCTCGATCAGCTCGCGCAGCAGCGCGGACCCCGGGGCCACCGCGGCCAACGGGTCACCCTCGACCAGGTCGAGGATCGCCGGGTCGGCGATGAACCCGCACTTCAGCACCTCGGCGAGCCCGCTGACCAGCTCGTTGCGGGGCAGCGTCTCCAGGGTGGCGAGGTCGCACAGCACCCCGGCGGGCTCGTGGAACGCGCCGACCAGGTTCTTGCCCTCGCTCGTGTTCATGCCGGTCTTGCCACCCACCGCGGCGTCCACCATCGCGAGCAGCGTCGTCGGCACGTGCACGACCTTGACTCCCCGCAGCCAGGTGGCGGCCACGAAGCCACCGAGGTCCGTGGTGGAGCCTCCACCCACGGTCACGACCGCGTCGCTGCGGGTGAAGCCGGTCCGGCCCAGCACCTGCCAGCAGAACGACGCCACCGGAGCCAGCTTGGCCTCCTCGCCGTCCGGGATCTCGATCGCGTGGGCCTCGTAGCCGTGGGCGGAGAGGTCCGCGCGGACCACCTCGCCGGTGGCCCCCAGGGCGCGCGGGTGGATCACCGCAACGCGACGCACGCCGTCCCCGAGCATCCCCGGCAGCTCGCCGAGCAGCCCGGTCCCGACCACCACGTCGTACGGCGCTGCCCCACCGACCTGCAGCACGGACGAGCCGTCGATCCTCATCCGGAGCCACCCGACCGGGTCGCCGCGGCCGACTGCTCCCGCTCCTCGACCAGCCGGGCCACCTCCGCGGCGACGTCGTCGGGGTCCCGGCCGTCGGTGTCCACGGTGATCTCGGCAACGCCGTCGTAGACCGGCGCACGCTCGTCGAGCATCGTCTTGAGCCGGGACCTTACGTTGCCCAGGAGCAGCGGCCGGCCACTGCCGAGCCCGACCCGCTTGACCGCGTCGGCGAGGCCCACGCGCAGGAAGACCACCCGGTGCCCCCGCAGGTCGGACCGGGTGTCGGGGTCCAGGACCGACCCACCGCCCAGGGCCAGGACGCCGTCGTGCGCCGTCAGCGCCTGGGCCACCGCTGCGCGCTCGAGGGCCCGGAAGTGCTGTTCGCCGTCGTCGACGAAGATCTCGGGGATCGGCCGGCCCGCGGCCGTCTCGACGTCGTGGTCGGTGTCGCGGACGCTCTCGCCCCAGCGCTGGGCGAGGAGCCTGGCGACGGTCGTCTTGCCGGCGCCCATCGGCCCGACCAGCACCACGCGTGGCCTCACCTGAACCTCATCGAGCCCAGGTAGCCCTCGGCGTTGCGCCGGGTCTCCCCCACCGAGTCGCCGCCGAACTTCTCGAGCACCGCGTCGGCGAGCACCAGGCCCACCATCGCCTCCGCGACGATCCCCGCGGCGGGCACCGCGCACACGTCGGAGCGCTGGTGGTGGGCGACGGCCGCCTCGCCGGTGGCGACGTCCACGGTGCGCAGCGCCCGGGGCACGGTCGCGATCGGCTTCATCGCGGCTCGCACCCGCAGCGGCTCGCCGGTCGACATCCCGCCCTCGGTGCCGCCGGAGCGCCCGGACGAGCGCCGGATGCCGTCCTCGCCGGGGACGATCTCGTCGTGCGCGCGGGAGCCCGGGTCGGCCGCGAGCCCGAACCCGTCGCCGACCTCGACCCCCTTGATCGCCTGGATGCCCATCAGGGCGGCCGCGAGCCGCGCGTCGAGCCGGCGGTCCCAGTGCACGTGGGAGCCGAGGCCTGGTGGCAGACCATGCACCACGACCTCGACCACCCCGCCGAGGGTGTCGCCGTCGGCGTGCGCCTGGTCGATCTCCGCCTGCATCAGCTTGCTGGCGTCGGCGTCCAGGCACCGGACCGGGTCCGCGTCCAGGGTCGGGACGTCATTGGCCAGCGGCACCGAGCCGGCCGGAGACCGCGCCGTGCCGATGGCGACGACGTGCGACACGACCTCAGCACCCACCGCCTGGTGCAGGAACCTCCGGGCGACTGCCCCGAGGGCGACCCGGGCGGCGGTCTCCCGCGCCGAGGCCCGCTCCAGGATGGGTCGCGCCTCGTCGAAGGCGTACTTCTGCATCCCCACCAGGTCCGCGTGCCCGGGCCGCGGACGCGTCAGCGCGGCGTTGCGGGCCAGCGCCTCCAGCTCCGCCTCGTCGACCGGGTCGGCCGACATCACCTTCTCCCACTTGGGCCACTCGGTGTTGCCGATCCGGATCGCGACCGGGCTGCCGAGGGTCCGGCCGTGCCGCAGCCCGCCGACCACCTCGACCTCGTCCTTCTCGAACCTCATTCGCGCGCCGCGGCCGTAGCCGAGCCGGCGTCGGGCGAGGGCGTCCACGATGTCCGCGGACGTCACCTCGACGTGCGCGGGAAGACCCTCGAGGACAGCGACGAGCCCGGGTCCGTGCGACTCGCCCGCCGTGAGCCAACGCAGCATGCCGTCCAGTGTTCCATGGGCGACCTCGTGCCGGACCAGCCCGCTCAGGTGACCAGCGACACCAGTCCGTTCACGGCCCATCCGAAGGCCGCCTCGAGCTGGTGCGGGACCACCACGCCGAGCAGAGCCCCGAGCACCATGTGCGGCCCGAAGGGCGTGTGCCGGTGGTGGAACACCCGGAGCCTGCTGAGCAGCAGCCCGACCACTCCGCCGAGAAGGAAGCCGGTGTAGAGGCCGATGCTCAGCTGGGCGAAGCCGAGCCAGCCGAGAGCCATCCCCAGGACGCCTGCCAGCCGCACGTCGCCGTAGCCCATGCCGCCCGGTACCAGCCACAGGACGGCGAACAGCACGAACGCGGACACCCCGCCGACAGCGGCGCCCCGCAGCGACGCCCAGTCGGAGCCCAGCAGCGCGGCCAGCACGGCGAGGACCCCCACCACGACGTACGAGGGGGCGATCAGCCGAGTGGGCAGGTAGCGGGTGCGCCAGTCGATCACGGACAGCGCGACGCAGACCGGCACGAGGTAAAGCAGGAACGACAGCTCGGGGTGCCAGCCGACCCGGCCACCGACCAGACCCGCCGCCACCGCGGACACGACGGCGGACGTCCAGCGAAGGCCGCGGAGCGCTGCGACATCGACGTAGAGCTCCTTGGGGTCGTCGACGGGCCGTGAGAAGCGGGCCTCGTCGTCAGCCGGGATCAGGCTGGGCTCGGGTTCGGGCTCCGGAACCGAGGCGATCAGCGCCGGGACGAACGCTCCGGACGCCAGGCCCACGGCTGCGGCGACCACCGCGGTGTCCAGGTACCAGCTCACACCCGGTGACCCTACGGGCCGAGCCTCGGCCGGACCGGCGGTTCGGACATCTGTGGAGAACGATCAGGTCGGGCGGACGGCGAGCGCGCGCTCCCCGGCGAGACGCATCGCCTCCAGCGGCGCCGGGGCCGTCCCCGTCATCAGCTCGACCTGGAGCGCGGCCTGGTGCACCAGCAGGTCGAGTCCCGAGACCAGCAGTGCGCCGGTCGAGCGCGTCGCCCGGGCCACGGGGGTCGGCCACGGGTCGTAGGCCACGTCGAACACGACGTCGACGCGCTGGGCGAGGGCAAGCACCTCGGCGCCCTGGACGTCACCGGGCACCGTGGACACCAGGATGTCGGCTGCCTCGAGGACGTCGGCGAGCGTCGACCCGAGCGGGCGTACGTCGACCGTCGGCCTCCCCGGGTGCCGCTCGGCGGAGGCGAGGGTCGCCGCCGCCCGGACGTGGTCACGCAGCACCAGGGTGACGTGCCGGCAGCCGAGGTCGGCCAGCCCGAGCAGGACGGACGCGGCCGTCGCGCCGCCGCCGACCACCACGGCCCGGTCGACCGGTCCGGCGTACCGCTCACGGACCGCGGACGCGGCGCCCGGGACGTCGGTGTTGTGGCCGGTGCGCCGGCCGCCCTCGAGGATGACGGTGTTCGCGGCACCCGCCTGCGCGGCCCGGTCGGTCATCGCGTCGAGCAGCGGGACCACCGCCCTCTTCAGCGGCATCGTCAGGGACAGCCCGCGCCAGGTGCTGTCCAGCCCGGCCAGAAACCCCGGCAACGACCGCTCCGTGACCTCCCGTGCCTCGTAGGTCCAGGCCAGCCCCAGCTCGGCGTACGCCGCATGGTGCAGGACAGGGGACAGCGAGTGCCCGATCGGCGACCCGAGGACGGCGCACCGACGGCCACCACCCGCGGTCCCGGTCAACAGGCGTGCGCCCGGCAGAAGGCCTGGAACCTCGCGACGTGCTTGAGGTGGCCGGCATAGGTCGTGGCGAAGCTCATCGCGCCGTTCCTCGGGTCGGTCGTCACGAAGTAGAGCCACCTGCCCGGCGTCGGTGACAGCGCCGCCTTGATGGCCTGCTCGCCGGGCGCCGTGATCGGGGTCGGAGGGAGACCGGCGTGCCGGTAGGTGTTGTAGGGCGAGTCGACCGACCGCTGGCTGTCGGTGGTGGTCAGCTTGCCCGAGGTCTTGAAGATGTAGACGATCGTGGTGTCGAGCTGCAGCGGCTTGTGCTTCTGGAGGCGGTTGTAGACCACCCGGGCGATCTTCGGGAAGTCCCTCTCGAGCCGGCCCTCCGCCTGCACGATGCTCGCGACCGTCATCACGTCGTGCGGGCTGTAGCCGAGCGCCTTGGCTTGTTCGGGCAGCCGAAGGTCGTCGGCTGCGGTCCGGAACCGCCGGACCATCGCGGTCAGGATCGAGGTCGGTGTGGCGGTGGGGCTGAGCTCGTAGGTCGCCGGGAACAGGTAACCCTCCACGCTGCCGTTGGCGTACGACGGCAGCCCCAGCCGGCCGGGCCGGGCGAGCACGGCGTCGTACTGCCTGGCGGAGAACTTCGTGTTCTTCACCAGCAGGGCCACGATCTGGTCGACGCGCAGGCCTTCGGGGATGGTCACCACGTCGCGCATCCGGTTCGCCGGGTCGACCAGCACGGCGAGGGCCGAGGCAGCGGACATGTGCCGCCTCAGCTGGTAGAAGCCCGGCTGGATGCCCACCGAGCGCGGGTTGTCGCGAGCCGCGTCGGTGAACGCCTCGGTCGACTTCACGACCTGCCGGGCCACCAGGCTGCGGCCGATGTCAGGCGCGTAGTCGCCGTGCCGGACCTCCACCAGCACCCGCCCCGACCCGGCGCCCTCGTAGTCCGGTGGCGGCCGGAAGAAGTCTCTCAGGGCGCCCACGCCGTAGTGGTAGGCGCCGAAGCCCGCCCCGGCCAGGACAGCCGCAGCGAGCAGCACCGCCAGGCAGCCGAAGACGTGTCGGGGTGGCTGGCGCCGCTCGGGCTCGGGCTCGGTCTCGGGCTGCATTCCGAGGTCGCTCACCTGCTGGCTCACATCTCTCTGGTCGTCGACCACTTGGCCGTCAGTCCTGCGTGCTCGTGCAGAGGAGCTCCCCCGGCGCGGCTCCCGTTCCGCGCTCCGTGTCCAGTGCATTCTGCAGGATGACCACGGCGGCTGCTTGGTCGACCACCGCGCGTCGGGCACGTCCGCGCACCCTTCCACGCAGCGCCGCGTCCGCGGAGACGGTGCTGAGCCGCTCGTCGCACAGCCGGACCGGCAGGGGTGACAGCACCTCCGCGAGGCGGACTGCGAACAGCCGGACCTTCGCCGCCGACGGCCCCTCCCGCCCGGACAGGGACCTCGGCAGCCCGACGACCACCTCGACGGCATCCTCGGCCAGAGCCAGCCCGCGCAGCCGCGCCAGGTCGCCCCGGCCGCGTGCGACTGTCTGCAGGGGCGTCGCGATCAGACCCGAGGGGTCGGAGCGGGCGACACCGATGCGCACGTCCCCGACGTCCACGCCGAGCCGCACCCCAGGTCGCACCGGATGCCGGCTCAGGACCGGGTGGCCAGCCGGCCGACCTCGTGCTCGACCTCGACCAGCGCCTGGTCGGCGTGACTCAGGTCGGCTCCACCGCCCTGCGCCACATCGTCCTTGCCGCCACCGCTGCCGCCGAGCGCGGTCGCCGCGGTCTTCACCAGGGCGTTCGCGGTCAGCCCGCGCGAGCGCGCGTCGTCGTTCACCGCGACGACGACGGCCGGCTTGCCGTTGCTGGACCCGATGATCGCCACCACGCCCGGGCGCCCCTGCGGGAGCCGGCCCCGGACGTCGAGGGCCAGCTTGCGCACGTCACCCGCGGCCGCTCCGTCCGCGCGGTGGCCGACGAAGGAGACCCCGAAGACGTCCTTGGCGCTCGCAGCGAGGCTGCCCGCCGCGGCGAGGACCTGCTGCACCCGGGCCCGGTCGATCTCCTTCTCGGCCGCGCGGAGCCGCTCGACGATCTCCTGGACCCGCTCGGGGAGCTCCTCGGGACGCGCCTTGAGCACCTCGCTGAGCTGTGCGACGAGCACGTGCTCCCGTGCCAGGAACCGGTAGGCGTCCCCGCCCACCAGGGCCTCGACCCGACGCACACCCGAACCGATGGACGACTCACCCAGCAGCTTGATCACGCCGAGCTGCCCCGACCGGCCGGCGTGCGTGCCGCCGCAGAGCTCACGGGCCCAGTCGCCGACCGAGACGACCCGGACCCGGTCGCCGTACTTCTCGCCGAACAGCGCCATCGCCCCGGACGCCCGGGCCTCCTCCTGGCTCATCACCTCCGCGTGCACGCCCAGGTCGGCCAGCACCAGGTCGTTGACGCGCGCCTCGACGTCGGCCATCGCCGAGGCGGGCACGGCGCCGCTTGCGGAGAAGTCGAAGCGGAACCGGCCGGGCGCGTTCTCGGAGCCGGCCTGGGTCGCCGTGTCGCCGAGCGCCTCGCGGAACGCCTTGTGCACCATGTGGGTCGCGGTGTGCGCGCGGCTGATCGACCGGCGCCGCTCGATGTCCACCAGGGCCTGCCCCTGGCTGCCGAGCGTGACCCCGCCGGAGAGCACCCGGGCCCGGTGCACGACGAGGCCGGTGATCGGCGACTGGACGTCGAGAACCTCCACCCGCGCGCCGTTGCCGAGCTCGATGAGCCCCTGGTCCGCCAGCTGCCCGCCGCCCTCGGCGTAGAACGGGGTGCGGTCCAGGACCAGCTCGACCTGGTCGCCCTC
Organism: Nocardioidaceae bacterium; assembly: GCA_025934895.1. Classification (GTDB taxonomy): domain Bacteria; phylum Actinomycetota; class Actinomycetes; order Propionibacteriales; family Nocardioidaceae; genus Nocardioides_B. Next base: position 42,132 of record JAICWH010000003.1, read on the forward strand.
GTGCGCCTCGGACGCCACGCCCGCCTCGGTGACGATGCCGCGCACGGTGGCCTCGGAGACCACCTCGAAGTAGCCGGTGAACTCGACCGGTCGCCCGATCGAGTCCGAGACCTGGCGGTAGGCGGTCACGTCGGTGTGCTGGCCCCTCTTCGACCTGGCGTCCGCCTTGGCCCGGTCCCGCTGCTGGTTCATCAGCCGCCGGAACCCCTCCTCGTCGACGGCGAGCCCCTGCTCGGCGGCCATCTCCAGGGTCAGGTCGATCGGGAAGCCATAGGTGTCGTGCAGCGCGAACGCCTGGTCCCCCGAGAGCCGGGGGCGACCCTCGGCCTTCGCGTCCTGGGCGGCGAGGTCGAAGATCGTCGTACCGGTGCGCAGGGTGGCGCGGAACGCGTCCTCCTCGGCGTAGGCGATCGTCGAGATGCGCTCCCAGTCGAGGCGGACCTCGGGGTAGGACAGTGCCATCTTGTCCCGGCTCACCGGCAGCAGCTCGGGCAGAATGGGGTCCTCGACACCGAGCAGCCGCATGGAGCGTACGGCGCGGCGCAGCAGCCGACGCAGCACGTAGCCCCGTGCCTCGTTGCCGGGCGTCACCCCGTCCGCGATCAGCATCAGGGCGCTGCGAACGTGGTCGGCAACCACCCGGAACCGGACGTCGTCCTCGTGAGTCTGCCCGTAGCGGCGACCCGAGATCTCCTCGGCCCTCTCGATGACGGGGAATATCTCGTCGATCTCGTACATGTTGTTCTTGCCCTGGAGCAGGTAGGCGACCCGCTCCAGGCCCATGCCGGTGTCGATGTTCTTGCTGGGCAGCGGTCCGAGGACGTCGAAGTCGGACTTGCTGCGCACCGCGCTGAGCTCCTCGGACATGAACACGAGGTTCCAGATCTCCATGTAACGGTCGCCCGCGTCCCAGTCGCGGTCGGCGCCGAACTCCGGCCCGCGGTCGATCAGGATCTCGCTGCTCGGACCTCCCGGCCCGGGCACCCCCATGCTCCAGTAGTTCTCGGACGTGCCCAGCCGCACCACCCGGTCGTCGGGCACCCCGGTGATCTTCTTCCACAGCTCGGCCGCCTCGACGTCGTCCTCGTAGACGCTGGGGTAGAGCCTGTCCTCGGGCAGCCCGAAGCCGCCGTCGGCCTGCGGTCTGGTGACGAGGTCCCAGGCCAGCTCGATGGCACCCTCCTTGAAGTAGTCGCCGAAGGAGAAGTTGCCGCACATCTGGAAGAACGTCCCGTGCCGGCTGGTCTTGCCGACCTCGTCGATGTCCAGCGTTCGCAAGCACTTCTGCACGCTGACAGCCCGCTTGTAGGGCGGCGTCTCCTGGCCGAGGAAGTAGGGCTTGAACTGCACCATGCCCGCGTTCACGAACAGCAGGTTCGGGTCGTCGAGCAACAACGAGGCGGACGGCACCACCTGGTGGGGGCCGTAGGTCGGCGAGCCCTCGAAGTGCGCAAGGAACCGGCGGCGGATCTCCGCGGTGTCCATCAGTCGTTGCCCTCTCTCGTGATCTCTGTCGAGCCGTCAGGTGCCGAGTCGTCAGAGGTGCGGCCGGTCGGAGCCGACGCACGCCCTGACAACTCGGGACGGTGCGGTCCAGCAAGCGTGATGCCGAGACGTTCACGCAAGTCGCTCTCCTTCTCGGCCATCCCGGTCGCGACCTCGTCGCGGAACAGTCGCACGCCCAGCGACAGCCCGGCGAGCCGGTCCGCGAGCCCTTCGGGGGTGAGCACCTCGGCCGCTCTGCGGGCCCGGACCACGGCGTAGACACCTGCCCCGGCGCCGGCCGCGAACCACACCAACCGCTTCATGCCGCGTCTTCGGCCCGCGAGGCCGGCGAAACGGGGTAGCCGGCTCGCTGCTGGCGTCTGGCCTCCTTCGCCTCGCGGCGACGCTCCTGTCGCGCCCGCTTGACCTCGCGGCCCATCTCGAAGCGCATCCGGTTGCGGTTCTCCGGCGAGAGCGCCCGTCGTACGCCGTAGGCGAGCGACGCCAGCCGCAGCGCGGACTCGGCGAGCGCCACGGAGGCGAAGTCGCGGCGGGACGGCTGGTCGCCGTCGACGACCTGCCCAAGGGGCGGTCCGGCAGCGCGGCGGGGGACCTCGGGCAGGGACGTGATGACGAAGTCCGGTTCGGCGCGGTCCGTGCCGGCCAGAGGCCCGTGGCCGGTCGCGCTCGCCAGCTCGTCGACGCGGTCCCGCAGGGCGGCCAGGTCGGTCCGGGTGGCGCGGAGCTCACGCTCGACCCGCCGCCTGGCGGGGACCGTCAGAGCCACCCCCATCAGCACTCCGAGGACCAGCGCGGCAGCCGTCGACGTAGCGAGAAGGGCCGGATCCATAGGAGATGACCCTACCCTCCGGCCCGGGGTGGGACGGCCCTGCCGTCGCGGCCCGGACTACCCGCGCCGGCCCCGAATCTTGTCCCGGATCCGCTCCCACCTGTCCTTGATCGCTGCCTCGGCGCCCAGGGACGTCGGCTGATAGTACCTGGCGTCCGCGACCTGGTCGGGGGCGTACTGCTGCTCGGCTATCCCGAATGGCTCGTCGTGCGCGTAGCGGTAGCCCGTGCCGTGGCCGAGCTTCTTCGAGCCGCCGTAGTGGGCGTCCCGGAGGTGGATGGGCACGGCACCGATCTTCCCGGAGCGTACGTCGGAGGAGGCGGCGTCGATGGCCAGGATGACGGCGTTCGACTTGGGTGCGAGTGCGAGTGCGATCGTCGCCTGGGCCAGGGTGAGCCGGCCCTCCGGCATCCCGATCAGCTGCACCGCCTGGGCCGCAGCCACCGCCGTGGTCAGCGCCGTCGGGTCGGCCAGCCCGATGTCCTCGCTGGCCAGGATCACCAGTCGCCGGGCGATGAACCGAGGGTCCTCTCCCGCCTCCACCATCCGGGCGAGGTAGTGGAGCGAAGCGTCGACGTCCGAGCCGCGCACCGACTTGATGAAGGCGCTGATCACGTCGTAGTGCTGGTCGCCCTGACGGTCATAGCGGACGGCGGCCCGGTCCACCGCCGCCTCGGTGGTGGCCAGGTCGACGACGTCGAGGTCCCGGGCCCGGGCCGCACCGGCGGCGGCCTCCAGGTAGGTCAGCGCCCGGCGTGCGTCGCCGCCGGCGAGCCGGACCAGGTGGTCGAGCGCCTGGTCCTCGAGCGTGACGGCGCCGGCCAGGCCACGTTCGTCGGTCAGGCCGCAGGCGACGACACGCCGGATGTCCTCGTCGGTCAGCGGCTCGAGGGTGAGCAGCAGCGAGCGCGAGAGCAGCGGCGAGATCACCGAGAAGAACGGGTTCTCGGTGGTCGCGGCGACCAGCGTCACCCACCTGTTCTCGACCCCCGGGAGGAGGGCGTCCTGCTGCGCCTTGGTGAACCGGTGCACCTCGTCGACGAACAGCACGGTCTCGGGTCCGCCGCGGGCCAGCTGGTTGCGGGCGCTGTCGATGGCGGCGCGCACCTCCTTGACACCGGCGGCGACGGCGGACACCTCGACGAAGCGGCGGTTGGTCTGCAGGCTCACGATCGAGGCGATCGTGGTCTTCCCGGTGCCCGGCGGTCCCCACAGCAGCAGGGACATCGGCTGATCGCCCTCGACGAGCCGGCGCAGCGGCGACCCGGCGGACAGCAGGTGCTCCTGGCCGACCAGCTCGTCGAGGGTCCGCGGACGCATCCGCACGGCGAGAGGGGCGGACGCGTGCGGGTTCCCGGCCAGCGCCCCACCCGAGCGCGCGTCGGCCGCTGCTCCGGGCCTGTGGCCGGGCGTAGCTGGACCGATGTCGAAGAGCCCGTCCACCCTCAGCACTCTAGGACCCTCCGCCAGAGCGGCAGGTCAGTGCAGGCGCACCCGCGGGTCGAGGAAGGCGTAGCCGACGTCCACCAGGATGTTGGCCACCACCACCGCCGCGGAGGCGAGCATCACAGTCCCGACGATCACCGGGAGGTCCTGCCGGGTGAGGGCGTCGATGTTCGTCTTGCCGATCCCGGGAAGGCTGAACACGGTCTCGGTGACCACCACCCCGCCGATGAGCTGGCCCAGGTCGATGCCGAACTGGGTGACCACCGGCGTCAGGGCGCTGCGCAGACCGTGCCGGAGGACCACCCGGCTCTCGGAGATGCCCTTGGACCGGGCGGTGCGGATGTAGTCCTCGCCGAGGACGGCGAGCATCGACCCACGCGTGAGCCGGGTGTACGTCGCAGCCAGGACCAGGGCGAGGGTGATCCAGGGCAGGATCATGTGCTGCAGCCAGGGTCCCACGCCCGCGGACAGCGGCGCGTAGCTCCCCGGCGGGAACCAGTCGAACCCGCTGAGCGTGAGCCGGTAGTAGAGGAAGTAGAGCAGCACCAGACCGAGGACGAAGGAGGGGAAGGAGTAGAAGAAGATCGCGAAGGTGGTGAGTCCGCGGTCCACGAGGCTGCGAGGGTACACCGCGGACAGAACGCCGTTGGTGACCCCGAGCAGGAGCCAGATCACGGCCGCACCCAGGACCAGCGAGAGGGTCACGGGAAGCGCGGTGGCGATGATGTGGGTGACGGGCAGCTGGTAGTAGTAGTCGTAGCCGAGGTTGCCGTGCAGCGCGTGCCACACGAAATCGACGTACTGCTTCCACAGCGGCTGGTCGAGGCCGAGTCGCTTGCTGATCGCCGCGACCACCTGGGGCGTCGCCTGACGCCCGGCCAGGGTTTGGGCCACGTTGTTGGGCGCCACATAGAACAGAGTGAACGTCAGCACGGTGATGACCCAGAGGACGAAGACCCCCAGCAAGGTCCTGCGGACGAGGAAGCGCAACATGTGGGGCCTCTCCTACTCGCTGATCAGCCGGTCGGCGCGGGGGTCGAACGCGTCGGCCACCCCGTCACCGAACAGGTTGAAGGCGAGTGTGGTCAAGATGAGCGCCGCGCTGGGGAACCCGATGTACCAGGGGGCGACGGTGTAGGTGTTGCGGGCGCCGCTGATCATCCCGCCCCAGTCGGCGGTGGGTGGCGGCAGCCCGAGCCCCAGGAAGGACAGCGTCGCCTGCGTGACGATCACCACCGGGATCAGCAACGTCGTGTAGACGATCACCTGGGTCAGGACGTTCGGAAGGATGTCCACGAACATGATCCGCCAGTCCGAGGACCCGAGGGATCGTGCAGCCTCGACGAACTCGCGTTCTCGCAGCGAGAGCACCTGGCCGCGCACGATGCGCGCCACGGAGGCCCAGCTGAAGCATCCGATCACCAGGACCGTGATGGTCAGGCTCGCGCCGAAGATCGAGACGAGCGCCAGGACGGCCAACAGGAAGGGCACGGAGAGCACCACGTCGACCAGCCGGGAGAGGACCGTGTCGATGAAGCCTCCGAAGAAGCCCGCCGCCAGTCCGAGGACCACGCCGATCGCGACCGTCAACGCCGTCGCGAGCACCCCGACCAGCAGCGAGATCCGGGCGCCGTACGCCGTTCGCACCAGCACGTCGCGGCCCAGGTCGTCGGTCCCCCACCAGAACTCACCGCTCGGACCCTTGGGAAGCCCTGCCTCGGTCAGCGCCTGGGCGCCGTGGTACTGCTCGTTCGGAGGGTGACCGGTGATCGAGGCGAAGACGGGTGCGAAGATCGCGATCAGGATGATCAGGATGATGAAGCCCAGGGAGATCATCGCGGCCCGGTCCTTGCGGAGCCGCTGGATCGCCAGCGTCCAGGGGCTGCGCCCTTCGATCGCCGCTCGGGCCGCCGGCTGGCTGCCGCCAGCGCCCTCCTCGGTCGGGCCCAGGGGTCCTGCGTCTGCTCCCCGCTCATCGACGCTCATCAGGCACCTCCGGCCGTAGCAGTGTCATCGGCAGTGACCTGTGAGTCGGCGACGGTGGCCGTGACGACGGCGAGGCTGTCCTCGACCGTCATCGGGTAGAAGCAGGCCGTCCGATGGTCGGGCGGGTCGCCGAGCACCGGCTCCAGCGGTGGCACGTGCTCGGCACAGTTCTGCTGGGCCTTGGGGCAGCGGGTGTGGAACCGGCAGCCGGAGGGCGGGTGGACGGGGGTCGGCATGTCGCCGACCAGGACGATCTGCTCGCGGCGGTCTGCCATGTCCGGGTCAGGAAGCGGCAGAGCGGAGAGCAGCGCGCGCGTGTAGGGGTGTCGGCTCTTCTCGAACAGCTCCTCGACGGGTGCCGTCTCGACGATCTTGCCGAGGTACATCACCGAGATCCGGTCACTGATGTGCCGCACCACCGACAGGTCGTGGGTGATGAACACGTAGGTCAGGCCCAGGTCGCGCTGCAGGTCCTCGAGGAGGTTGATCAGCTGCGCCTGGATCGACACGTCGAGTGCCGACACCGGCTCGTCGCAGACCAGCAGCTTGGGCTTGAGGGCCAGAGCGCGGGCGACGCCGATCCGTTGGCGCTGGCCGCCGGAGAAGTCGGCGGGGAACCGGTTGTAGTGCTCCGGGTTGAGGCCGACGAGCGCCATCAGGTCCTGGACGCTCTTCTTGCGCTCGCGCGCGGAGCCGATCCCGTGGATGGTGAACGGGTCACCGATGATCGACCCGACCCGACGGCGAGGGTTGAGCGAGCCGTAGGGGTCCTGGAAGATCATCTGGACCTCTCGCCGCAAGGGCCTCATCTGGGCTCGCGACAGGTGGGTGATGTCCTTGCCGTCCAGCTCGATCGTGCCCTCGGTGACGTCGTAGAGGCGTGCGATGCACCGAGCCAGCGACGACTTGCCGCAACCGGTCTCGCCGACGAGCCCGAGTGTCTCACCGCGCCGGATGTCGAGGTCCACGCCGTCGACCGCGTGCACGAACTCCGCATCTCCCCGGAAGAACGAGGAGGACTGCACCGGGAAGTACTTGCGGACCCCACGAAGCCTCAGCAGAGGCTCCTCACCCGCCCGGTCGTCGGCGCCCTCGTCGGCGCGACCATCGGGCCGCCCCAGGTCCATCGAGTGGCTCATACCGGTTCCTCGGCCACGGCACGAGCCTCCGCGAGCTTCGCCCGTGCGGCCTGGCGACCCGCTCTGTCCGTGGGCAGCCAGCAGGCCGAGCTGTGGGCGGGATCGTCGTAGACCGTGCGCAACGGGGGGTCCTCCTGCCAGCACCTGTCGAAGACGTAGGGACACCGGGGTGCGAACGCGCACCGGGCCGGTGGGTCGATCGTGCTCGGCGGGGTGCCCGCGATCGGCTGCAGCCGCCCTGCGTTGCCATGCACCGGCAGGGAGGCCAGCAGGCCCTCGGTGTAGGGGTTGTGGTAGCCGTAGAACAGCTCCCGGCGGCCGGCCTTCTCCATGGCGTGGCCCGCGTACATCACCACGATCTGGTCCGACATCTCCGCCACCACGCCGAGGTCGTGGGTGATCAGGATGATGGCGGTGCCCATCTCCTCCTGCAGCCTGCGCATCACGGTGAGGACCTGGGCCTGCACGGTCACGTCGAGCGCCGTGGTCGGCTCGTCGGCGATCAGCAGGTCCGGCTCCAGGGCCATCGCCATCGCGATCATCACCCGCTGGCGCATGCCGCCGGAGAACTGGTGGGGGTAGTCGTCGATGCGCTCCTTGGCGTGCGGGATGCCCACCTGGGAGAGGAGGTACGCCGCCCGGTCCCGGGCCGCGGACTTCGAGATGGACTTGTCGTGGGCCCGAAGCATCTCCACGATCTGCCAGCCCACCCGGTAGTAGGGGTGCAGGCTGGACAGCGGGTCCTGGAAGATCATCCCGATCCGGGCACCGCGGATCTTCTGGAGCGTCTGGCGGTCGGCCTGCAGCAGGTCCACACCGTCGAAGGTGGCGCGGCCAGTGACCTTGGCCCCTCTCGTCAAGCCGGTGATCGTCTGGGTCGCCACGCTCTTGCCCGAGCCCGACTCCCCGACGATGGCGAGGGTCTGGCCGCGGTCGACGTCGAACGACAGGCCTCGCACCGCCCGCACCACGCCGTCCGAGGTGTTGAAGGCGACCTCGAGGTCACGGATCTCGAGCAGGGACACGGTCACTCCTCATGACGGAGCCGATCATGGGTCTGTCGTGCGTGCATCTGTGAAGAACGCTACTCCGGGGTGGGAGCGAGGTTCCCCCCACCCCGGAGCAGCCTCAGGTCAGCCGCCCTGCTTGTTCTTGTCGAGCCACACGTTCGTCGGGTCGAACCCTTGCATGGCCGGCACGAAGATCGCGTTGTGCACCTGTGACGCGTGGTAGTGCGCCTCTTTGGGGTTGGTGATCGGGAAGAAGGCCGCGTCCTTCATGACCTGCTCGTCGGCCTTCTGGAACAGCGCCTGCGACTCGTCCGAGGTCTTCGCCACCAGAGCCTGGTTGATGAGGTCGTTCGCCGCCTTGCTGTTGTAGAGCCCGAAGTTGCTGCCGACCGGCGGGAAGGACGGCGGGCCGGAGAACAGCGGCTTGAAGTAGGACAGCTCGCTGCCGGTGCCGTACCAGTCCGCTCCCCAGCCGGCAGTCGACAGGTCCCAGACCCCCTTCTGAGCGACCTTGGGGACCTGGAGGTACTTGGTGTAGAAGTCAGCGTCCGGAGACTGCACTCCCTGGACGGTGATCCCGGCCTTGCTCAGGTCCTGCTTGATGGTCTGGAAGGACTTGCTGCTCCCTTCGGACGAGGGGCGGTAGAGCAGCTTCAGCGTCAGACCGTTCGGGTAGCCGGCAGCCGTCAGAAGCTGCTTGGCCTTGGCAGGGTCGTACTTGTACAGGTCGAAGTTTCCCGACTGTCCGGCGGGCAGGACCTTGGGGATGACCCGGGTCAGCGGGTTGTTCAGAACCTTGCCACCGAGGACCTGGATCAGGTTGTCGCGGTTGATGGCGTATTCCAGGGCCTGGCGAACCTGGAGCTTGCTGAGCGCTCCCTTGTTGTTCGGGGAGGCGGTGTTGAACAGCACGTAGGGGTTGCTCGAGTTGGTGTCCCCGATGACCAGGTTGGGGTCCTTCGACGCCTGCAGCGCAGGAATTCGCGACGGGGGCGGCTGATTGCCGAACTCGAGGTCCGCGGTCGGCGTCCCGGTCTCGAGCTGCTGCTGCGAGGACTCCTGGGTCACCGTCAGGTCGACCTTGATGGTGTCGACGTAGGCCTTGCGGATCGGGTCGCTGGACGCCTTCCACGCGGGGTTGCGTGTGTACGTGATCGACTTGGTCGGCTTGTAGCTCGAGACCTGGTAGGGCCCGTCGGAGATCGTGTGTTGGGCGAGCTGCGCGCTCCCCGGCAGGTACTTGTCCATCTCGATCGGGGCGGCCGTCAGAGAGGTAACGGTGAACATGGCCGGCAGGTAGACCGCCGGACGCGTCAGCCTGAAGACGATCGTCTTGTCGTCCTTCGCCGAGATGCCGGGGAAGTCGTTCTTCTCGATGAAGTCGCCGAGCGCCTTGGGGGTCTTGCCGGCCTTGGCGAACTTGTCGCAGAAGGCCTGGTAGCCGACGAACAGGCTGGCGAAGTCCGGGATCCCGCCGAACGGCTGGACCGGGTTGCAGGTCCGCTTCATTCCGCGCACGAAGTCAGCGGCCGTGACGGGCCTCACTGGCTTGGTGTTCCAGGTCAAGCCGTCACGCAGCTTGATGGTGTAGGTCAGACCGTCCTTGCTGATCCCGCCGTTGCTCGTGGTCGGGATGGCAGCCGCCATGTCCGGGACGGTGGTCGTCTGCGCGCCGTCCTTGGCCGGGTTGGCGAACAAGGAGCGCGACCACATCCGCAGGTTCAGGTAGCCGATGGAGTAGTAGCTGACGTTCGGGTCCATGTAGTCGACGTCGCTCTGGCCCTGGATGTTGAGGGTGCCGCCCTTGACGGGGGTCCCGCCCGAGTTGCCCGAGTTGCCGGAGTTGCTGTTGGAGGAGCCACCCCCGCCGCCACATGCAGACGCCGTGAGCGCGAGCGCGCACAGCATGCTGATGCCTGCGGCGCGCCTCCCCTGTTTCCTCATCCTGAACACGAGTTCTCCTTCTGACGACACCTACGGAGGATCACCGCTGACCCCGGATGAACCTAGACTTCTCAGCCTGGGAATGACAACTTTTGCGCAACTCGGCGCCCGATTGTTATAAAGCCTCCACATCGACTCCCTTGTGTGCTGCCCTGCCCGCCTCCGCGGCCCCCTGTTCGTCCGGGATCCGCCCAGATCCGCCCGCCATGCCTGGACCTGCCGACCCGGCCCGTCCGCAGGCCCCAGACCGGCCGACCCGGCCCGTCCGCAGGCCCCAGACCCGCCGACCCGGCCCGTCCGCAGGCCCCAGACCCGCCGACCCGGCCCGTCCGCAGGCCCTAGACCCGCCGACCCGGCCCGTCCGCAGGCCCCAGACCCGCCGACCCGGCCCGTCCGCAGGCCCTAGACCCGCCGACCCGGCCCGTCCGCAGGGCTGGAGGGGACGTCGGGCCGGACGTCCACGCCGGCCTCCTTGCGCTGCTGCGCCGTTATCGGCGCCGGTGCCGCCGTGAGGGGGTCGTAGCCGCCCCCCGTCTTGGGGAAGGCGATCACCTCCCGGATGGAGTCGCTGCCGGCGAGCAGGGCACAGATCCGGTCCCAGCCGAACGCGATCCCGCCGTGCGGCGGCGCGCCGTAGGCGAACGCCCGGAGCAGGAAGCCGAACTTCTCCTGGGCCTCCTCCTCGCTCAGACCCATCACCGCGAACACCCGCCTCTGGACGTCCTCGCGGTGGATACGGATCGAACCGCCGCCGATCTCGTTGCCGTTGCACACGATGTCGTAGGCGTAGGCGAGCGCCGAGGCGGGGTCGGTGTCGAACGTGTCGAGGCTCTCGGGCTTCGGCGAGGTGAACGCGTGGTGTACGGCGGTCCAGGCCCCGCTCCCGACAGCGACGTCACCGGCGGCCGTCGCGTCTCCCGCCGGCTCGAACAACGGGGCGTCGACGACCCACACGAACCGCCACTCCGACTCCTCGATGAGCCCGCAGCGCCGGCCGATCTCCAGACGCGCGGCGCCCAGGAGCGCCCGTGAGGACTTGACTGGGCCGGCTGCGAAGAAGATGCAGTCGCCCGGCTGCGCTCCGACATGCGCGGCGAGGCCGGCCCGCTCCTGCTCCGTGAGGTTCTTCGCCGTGGGACCGCCGAGCTCGCCGTCCTCGCGGACCAGCACGTAGGCCAGGCCCTTGGCGCCGCGCTGCCGGGCCCAGTCCTGCCACGCGTCGAGCTGCTTGCGGGGCTGACCGGTGCCCCCCGGCATGACCACCGCTCCGACGTACGGCGCCTGGAAGACCCGGAACGGCGTGTCGGCGAAGAAGTCGGTGCACTCGGTCAGCTCGAGCGACAGCCGCAGATCCGGCTTGTCGCTGCCGTAGCGAGCCATCGCCTCGGCGTAGGTCATTCGCGGGAACGGTGTGCGAACCCCGTGGCCGACCAGCCGCCACACTGCCGCCAGCACGTCCTCGGACAGCGCGATGACGTCGTCCTCCTCCACGAAGCTCATCTCGATGTCGAGCTGGGTGAACTCCGGCTGCCGGTCGGCGCGGAAGTCCTCGTCGCGGTAGCACCGCGCGATCTGGTAGTAGCGCTCCATCCCGGCGACCATCAGCAGCTGCTTGAACAGCTGGGGGCTCTGCGGGAGGGCGTACCAGCTGCCGGGCTGCAGGCGCGCGGGGACCAGGAAGTCCCGGGCACCCTCCGGGGTGGACCGGGTCAGGGTCGGGGTCTCGATCTCCACGAAGTCGTGGTCCGCGAGCACCGTCCGCGCAGCCCGGTTGACCTCGCTGCGGAGCCGGAGCGCCGCGGCCGGTCCAGCCCGGCGCAGGTCGAGGTAGCGGTAGGCCAGTCGGACCTCCTCGCCGACCTCGCCCGCGGCGTGACCGGCGTCGTCGACGGGGAACGGCAGCGGCGCCGCCGGACTGAGGACGGTGACGCCGTCCGGCGCCGCGATCACCTCGACGTTCCCCGTCGGGAGGTGGGGGTTCTGGTTGCCCTCGGGGCGGGCCGAGACCTCACCGGTCACCGACAGGCAGTACTCCGCGCGCAGCTGGTGGGCCACCTCCTCGTCCCGGATCACCACCTGTACGACGCCGGACGCCTCCCGCAGGTCGATGAACGCGACCCCGCCGTGGTCTCGCCGTCGGGCGACCCAGCCGGCGAGGGTGACGGTCTGGCCGACGTGCTCGGCGCGCAGGCTGCCGGCGTCGTGGGTGCGGATCACTCGTGGTGCTCCTTGGTCGGGGAGGTGACGACTCGCGGTCGCAGGTCGTCCGCCGGAGGCTCCCAGACGTCCGGGTCGGCGTCCACCTGCTTGCCGCTGCGGATGTCGCGGACCCGACCGGTCCCCTCCGTTGCGTCGCCCTCGGGGAACCAGACGAACGGGATGCCGCGGCGCTCGGCATAACGGATCTGCTTGCCGAACTTCTGGGCGCTCGCGGCCACCTCGGTGGGGATGCCCCGAGCCCGGAGTCGTTGCGCCACCGCATCGCTGGTCTCGCGGGCATCGTCGTCGACCAGGGCCACCAGGACCGCGGAGGGCACCGACCGGTCGGCCGAGAGCACGCCGCGGCTCAGCAGCGGGACCAGGGTGCGGGAGATGCCGAACGAGAGGCCGACGCCCGGATACGTGGTACGGCCGTCCGAGGCGAGCGCGTCGTACCGTCCGCCACCGCCGACCGACTTGAGGTTCTCGAACCCGTCCATGTAGATCTCGAACACGGTGCCCGTGTAGTAGTCGAGGCCCCGAGCGAGGCTGAGGCTGGCGACCACCTGGAACCGGGGGCCGGCGACCGACGCGCACCCCTCGACCACGGCCTCCAGCTCGGCGATGCCGACCTCGAGCAGCTCGTGGGCGACCCCCAGACCGCGGACCCGGTCCGCGAACGTGGTGTCGGTCGACTCGATCTCGGCCAGCCGGAGGCACTGTTGCGCCTGGACGTCGCTCAGCCCGGCGTCGGCCACCAGCGAGGCTGCCACCGCGTCCGTCGACATCTTGTCCAGCTTGTCGATGATGGTGATCACCGCGGCCGGGTCCGGTGCGCCGATGCCCCTGTAGAACCCCTCGATCAGCTTGCGGTTGTTGACCCGCAGCCGCATCGGGGGCAGCGGCAGCCCGGAGAGGGCGTCGGCCATCACCCGGGCCACCTCCACGTCGAAGTGGAACGGTAGGTCGTCGCGCGCCACCACGTCGATGTCGGCCTGGGTGAACTCGCGGAAGCGGCCCTCCTGGGGACGCTCGCCGCGCCAGGCCTTCTGGATCTGGTAGCGCCGGAACGGGAACTCCAGCCTGCCGGCGTTCTCCAGCACGTAGCGGGCGAACGGGACCGTCAGGTCGAAGTGCAGGCCCATCCCTGAGTCCCCGGACCCGTCCAGGTCGTGGAGCCGCCGCAGGACGTAGACCTCCTTGGAGGTCTCACCCTTGCGGAGCAGCTGGTCCATCGGCTCGACCGCGCGTGTCTCGAGGCTGGCGAACCCGTGCAGCTCGAACGTGCGCCGCAGGCGGTCGATCACGTGCTGCTCGACGGCTCGCTGTGCGGGCAGAAGCTCGGGGAACCCGCTCAGCGGGGTCGGTTTGGTCACGGTGCTCAGAGGCCCCGGTTCGGGGTTGGCGCGGCCGGTTCGCCGGCGATCTCGCGCAGGAAGGGGTTGGTGGCGCGCTCGCGGCCGATGCTGGTCTGCTCGCCGTGCCCGGGCAGCACCACGATGTCGTCGCGCAGGGGCAGCACCTTGTCGCGCAGGCTGCGCAGCATGGTCGGGTGGTCGCCCCCCGGCAGGTCGGTGCGGCCGATCGAGCCGGCGAACAGCAGGTCGCCCGAGAACATCAGCTCGGAGACGTCGTGCTCACCCGGTTCGTCGTACGGCGTCCGGAAGGTGACCGACCCCTGCGTGTGACCGGGTGTGTGGTCCACGACGAACTCCAGGCCGGCGAGCTCGACCCGCTGCAGGTCGGCCAGCTCCTCCACCCGGTCCGGCTCGGCGAACCGGTAGCCGCCGCCGAGCAGCATCGCCGCGGTGTCGGGGGACATGGCGGCCATCGGGTCGGAGAGCAGGTGCCGGTCTCGAGGATGGATGTAGGCGGTCGCGTCGTAGGTCCCGGCCACCGGCGCCACGCACCACATGTGGTCGATGTGGCCGTGCGAGACGAGGACGGAGACCGGCTTGAGCCGGTGCTCGCGGACCAGGTCGGCGATGCCTGCTGCGGCGTCCTTGCCGGGGTCGACCACGACGCACTCGCTGCCGGGTCCGGTGGCGACGACGTAGCAGTTGGTGCCCCACGGGCCGGCGGGGAAGCCTGCGACCAGCACCGGTGAACACTCCTGTCGTGTGGGGTTGAGGAACCCGTGCAGCCTACCGAGGGGACGGCTGCCCCCGCTCAAGCGGGACTCCCGGGGGACTGGTGCGTCCTAGACTCCCCAGCGTGGTCACCAAGAAGCGGCGCCGCAGCCAGTTGGCACGCGCCACCGAACAGCGTCGGGCCGTACGGCGGGCGCAGCGGATGGCGCGCCGCAGACGGGTCCGTCTGGTTGCGAGCATCCTCGGGATGCTCGTCGTTCTGCTGGCGCTGCTTGCCTGGATCGTGACGCACAGGCAGGACAGCGCGTCGGCGCGGGGCACGGCCGTTGACTACTCTGTGGTCATCTACCCGTCAGACCAGCAGGCAACGACCACAGGGGGAGTCCGGTGACCAGTCCGGAGAGTTCGCCGGGGAGCTCGCCGGGGACCGATGCTGTGCAGGCGGGGAACGCTGCCCGGCGCGAGGACGGTCCCGGGCTCGGCCCGGTGGGTCGGCCGAGTGCCCCGCGACCGGTTCCTGGCCCGCCACGCCGGCCGACCGCCGTACCCACTCCTCCTGCGGCGACACCGGGCCCGACGCCGGCACCATCCGCTGAGGAGGTCGCCGCCCGGGAGTGGGGCCGCGTCGACGACGAGGGGACGGTGTTCGTCCGCACGGGCGAGGGTGAGCGGGCCGTCGGCCAGATGCCCGACGCCAGCCCGGCGGAAGCGCTCGCATTCTTCACCCGGCGCTATGCAGACCTGGTGTTCGAGGTGCAACTGCTCGAGCGGCGGGTGCGGGCCGGGGCCATGACCCCGGACGAGGCAACCGGGTCCGTGAAGCAGGTGCTCGGCTCGGTGCGTGGGGCTCAGGCGGTCGGCGACCTCGACGGGCTGGAACGACGGCTTGCGGCGCTCACCGACCTGATCGGTGAGCAGCGCGAGCGGCGCCGGGCGGACCGGGTCCGCAAGCAGGAGCGGTCGAAAGCCGAGAAGGAGCGGATCGCGGACGAGGCCGAGCGGCTCGCCCAGGGCAGCGACTGGCGCAACGGCGCCAACCGCCTTCGCCAGCTGCTGGACGAGTGGAAGGCCCTGCCGCGCCTGGAGAAGTCCGCCGACGACGCGCTGTGGCGACGGTTCTCGACCGCCCGTACGACCTACACCCGCCGTCGCAAGTCGCACTTCTCGGAGGTCAACGAGCAGCGGGACAGCGCCCGGGTCGTGAAGGAGAAGCTGGTCGTCGAGGCTGAGCAGCTGGCGGAGTCGATCGAGTGGGGTGCGGCTGCGGCCCGCTACCGGGACCTGATGCGTCAGTGGAAGGCCGCGGGGCCGGCACCCAAGGACGTCGACGATGCGCTCTGGAAGCGGTTCCGGGCAGCGCAGGACGCGTTCTTCGGTGCGCGCGACGCCACCAATGCGGAGCTGGACCGCGAGTTCGAGGCCAACGCGGAGAAGAAGGAGGCGCTGCTCGTCGAGGCGGAGACGCTGGTTCCGGTCACCGACCTGCGCACGGCCAAGGAGGCGTTCCGCGCCATCGCCGACCGCTGGGACGCCATCGGCAAGGTGCCCCGCGAGCGCATCAAGGACCTCGAGGGGCGGATGCGCAAGATCGAGCAGGCGATCCGCGGCACCGAGGACGACCAGTGGCGTCGCTCGAACCCCGAGGCTCGCGCCCGGGCCGCGGACACGGTAGCGCAGCTCGAGTCGCTGCTCACCGGACTCGAGCGCAAGCGTGACGCCGCGGCGGCCGCCGGCAACACGCGTGCAGCGCAGGAGCACACGGCGGCCATCGAGGCCCGGCAGACCTGGCTCACCGAGGCCCGCAAGGCCCTCGAGGAGTTCTCCGGCTGACCCGGCTGCCCCCCCCCCGCCGAGTCGGCGCATCCGCAGACCCCACCGCCGCCGAGTCGGCGCATCCGCAGACCGCGGCGGCCCCCCTGGAGTCGCAGACTGCACTCGAAGCGAAACCACGGAAGGTGACGTTGTCCTTGGCCGGCGTGGAAGCCGAGATATGGCGCCTCGGCGAGTGCCTCGCCTCCGAACACGGCGACTCGACAGCTGCTCGCCAGCCAGACGCGCCGACTCGACAGGGTTCCCGCCAGCCAGACGCGCCGACTCGACGGGGTGTGGCCTGCGGACCGGCCGGGTCGCCGGGGTGGGCGGGGCCGATGCCTGGGGCTACTGGGTCATCCGGTAGACGTCGAAGACTCCGTCCACCGAGCGGACCGCCTTCAGCACGTGTCCCAGGTGCTTCGGGTCAGCCATCTCGAAGGTGAACCGGCTCTTCGCGACCCGGTCCCGGGTGGTCTGCAAGGAGGCGGCGAGGATGTTGACGTGCACGTCGGAAAGCACCTTCGTGATGTCGGAGAGCAGCCGGTTGCGGTCCAGCGCCTCGACCTGAATGTTGACCAGGAACATCGACTTCGCGGTCGGTGCCCACTCGACGTCGACCAGGCGCTCCGGCTGGGCCTTGAGGCTCTCCGCGTTGGTGCAGTCGGCCCGGTGCACCGAGACCCCGGCGCCTCTGGTGACGAAGCCGATGATCGGGTCTCCGGGCACCGGCGTGCAGCACTTCGCGAGCTTCACCCAGACGTCGGAGAGGTCCTTGACGATCACGCCGGCGTCGCCAGCGCTGGGCCGCTTGGACCGGTCGGTCGTGATCGTGATGCCTTCGGCGAGGTCCTCCGCCGCGCCGTCGTCGCCTCCGAACAGGTCGATGACCCGGCGTACGACGGACTGGGCACCCAGGTTGCCCTCGCCGACCGCCGCGTAGAGGGCGGACACGTCGGAGAGCCGGAGCTCGGCCGCCACGGTGCTCAGCGTCTCGTGGGACAGCACCCTCTTGAGGGGCTGCCCCTCCTTGCGCATCAGCCTGGCGATCTGCTCCTTGCCCTGGTCGATCGCCTCCTCGCGACGCTCCTTGGTGAACCACTGGCGGATCTTGTTGCGGGCCCGCGGCGACGCGACGAAGGTGAGCCAGTCCCGGCTCGGCGCGGCGGTCGGCGCCTTGGAGGTGAAGATCTCGACGACGTCGCCGTTGTCCAGGGTCGACTCCAGGGGAACCAGCCGGCCGTTGACCCGGGCGCCGATGGTGTGGTGCCCGACCTCGGTGTGGATCGCGTAGGCGAAGTCGACCGGTGAGGATCCGTTCGGCAGCGCGATCACATCGCCGCGCGGGGTGAAGACATAGACCTCGTTGGACCTGATCTCGAAGCGCAGCGACTCGAGGAACTCACCGGGGTCCTCGGTCTCCTGCTGCCAGTCGAGAAGCTGGCGGACCCAGGCCATGTCGTTGCTGCCGCCGTCGAAGAGCCGCGAGTCGGTGTCGGCGCCGTGGCCGACGTCCTCCTTGTACTTCCAGTGCGCCGCCACGCCGTACTCGGCGCGCCGGTGCATCGAGAAGGTCCGGATCTGCAGCTCGACCGGCTTGCCCTGCAGGCCGATCACCGTGGTGTGCAAGGACTGGTACATGTTGAACTTCGGCATCGCGATGAAGTCCTTGAATCGCCCCGGCACCGGGTTCCACCGGTTGTGCAGCACGCCGAGCACCGCATAGCAGTCGCGGTCGTCCTCGACCAGGATGCGGATCCCGACCAGGTCGTAGATGTCGGTGAGCTCCCGCCCACGCACGATCATCTTCTGATAGATCGAGTAGTAGTGCTTGGGCCGCCCGGTGACCCGCGCCTTGATCTTCGCCTCGCGCAGGTCCCTCTCCACCTGGTCGATCACCTTCGCCAGGAACTGGTCCCGAGAGGGCGCCCGGTCGGCCACGAGACGGACGATCTCGTCGTACATCTTCGGGTGCAGAGTAGCGAAGGCGAGGTCCTCGAGCTCCCACTTGAGGGTGTTCATGCCGAGCCGGTGGGCCAGCGGGGCGTAGATGTCGAGGGTCTCGCGGGCCTTCCGCTCCTGAGTCTCCTGGCGCAGGTAGCGCAGGGTGCGCATGTTGTGCAGCCGGTCGGCGAGCTTGATGACGAGCACCCGGATGTCACGGCTCATCGCGACGATCATCTTGCGGATGGTCTCCGCTTGAGCGGTGTCGCCGTACTTGACCTTGTCGAGCTTGGTGACCCCGTCCACCAGGGCCGCCACCTCGTCGCCGAAGTCCTTGCGCAGCGCCTCCAGGGTGTACGGCGTGTCCTCGACCGTGTCGTGCAGCAGAGCCGCGACCAGCGTGGGCTCGGTCATCCCGATGTCCGCGAGGATCGTGGTGACCGCCAGCGGATGGGTGATGTAGGGGTCCCCGCTCTTGCGCATCTGGCCGGCGTGGAAGCGCTCGGCGGTCAGGTAGGCCCGCTCGAGGAGCTCGAGGTCGGCCTTGGGGTGGTTGACCTTGACCGCCCGGAACAGCGGCTCGAGGACGGGGTTCTCGGACTGGCTCTTGGTGGCCATCCGGGCCAGTCGGGCCCGCATCCGGCGACCCGCGGGCCCGGCGCTCGGCGCGGATCGCGCTGGTGCGGTCGTCGGGACCGACCGGCTCACCGGGGCATCTGAGACAGCAGCCGTCTCCTCGGGCGCGGTCGAGGGCGGGCTGGCTACACGCTCCTCGGCCATCACCGCTCCTCGACGATCCGGACTCCTCCCAAGTCTACGGGGGACGACGGGCCGACGTCAGATGGTGCGCACCGCCATCAGCGGCAGGTCGCCGATGGCGCCGCGTCCGTGCAGGAACGACAGCTCGATCAGCACCGCCAGAGCGTGCGGCACCCCCCCGCTGCGGTCCACCAGCTGCCGGGTCGCGTCTGCTGTGCCGCCGGTGGCCAGCACGTCGTCGACGAGCAGCACCCGCTCGCCGGGGGCGATCCCATCCTGGTGCACCTCGAGCGTCGACAGGCCGTACTCGAGCGCGTAGGACACGGCGTGGACCTCGCCGGGCAGCTTGCCGGCCTTGCGAACCGGGACGAACCCGACCCCGAGGGCCAGAGCGACCGGAGCCGCGAGGATGAAGCCTCGCGCCTCCATCCCGACGACCTTGTCGACCTCGACCGCGCCGTCCTCGTCGCGCCCGGCGGCTGCCAGCGCGTCGACGACCGCGGCGAACCCCTCCGGGTCCGCCAGCAGCGGGGTGATGTCCTTGAACACCACCCCCGGCAGGGGGAAGTCGGGGACGTCGCGCACCAGCTTGTCGAGCAGCGGGTCGAGGCCGCTCGGCTGCCGGGTCACCTCTTGCCGCGTTGCGAACGTGGCTTGCGCGAGGGCTGGGCCCGCTTCGCGGCGCCCGACGGCGACACCGTCCGGGAAGCGGGCCGCTCCCCCGCCGTCGACCTCGGGGTGCGCACCGGCGCCACGGTGACGGGCTCGTCGTCCTCGGGGTCGACGGCCGTGCTGCCGCCGAGGGCTGCACGCTCCTCCGGCTCCTCGTGCACCGGCATGTCCTCGCTGAAGGTCGGCACGGAGGCGTAGCGGTCCACGTCCCGGCGGTCGCGGTGCCGCATCGCCCGCGCGTCGCCGGCCTTGATCCCCGGCTCGAGCTCCTTGAGCTGTACGACGAGGGGGGTGGCGATGAAGATCGAGGAATAGGCACCGGCAGCCATCCCGACGAAGAGCGCCAGCGCGAGGTCCTTGAGCGCCCCGGAGCCGAGCGAGGCCACGCCGACGTACAGCAGCGCGCCCACGGGCAGAAGGGCGACCACCGAGGTGTTGATCGACCGGACGAGGGTCTGGTTGACCGCGAGGTTGGCCGCCTCGGAGTAGGTCCGCCGCGAGCGGGCGAGGTTCTTGGTGTTCTCCCGCACCTTGTCGAACACCACGACGGTGTCGTAGAGCGAGAAGCCGAGGATCGTCAGGATGCCGGTGACGGTCGCCGGGGTGACCTCGAAGCCGGACAGCGCGTAGATCCCCACGGTGATGACCAGGTCGTGCGCGAGCGCGACCAGGGCCGCCACCGACATCTTCCACTCGCGGAAGTACGCCCAGATGAACAGCACCACGAGGACCAGGAACACCAG
>JAICWH010000073.1 GCA_025934895.1 Nocardioidaceae bacterium
GGAGGGACCATCCACCTGGTCGTGAACAACCAGGTGGGCTTCACCACCTCTCCGGCCTCCTCGCGGTCCTCGCTCTACTCCACCGACGTCGCGCGGATGGTCCAGGCACCGATCTTCCACGTGAACGGTGACGACCCCGAAGCGTGCATCCGGGTCGCCCGGTTGGCCTTCGAGTATCGCCAGGCGTTCAAGAAGGACGTCGTGATCGACCTGGTCTGCTACCGCCGCCGCGGTCACAACGAGGGTGACGACCCGTCGTACACGCAGCCGCTGATGTACGACCTCATCGAGCAGAAGCGGTCCGTGCGCAAGCTCTACACCGAGTCCCTGATCGGTCGAGGTGACATCACGCTCGAGGAGGCCGAGCAGGTGCTGCGCGACTACCAGTCGCAGCTCGAGCGGGTCTTCACCGAGGTGCGGGAGGCCGGGGAGGCCCCCGACGAGTGGACGACGGTCCCGGACTATCCGGAGAAGCACGCGGTGGAGGAGGCCACGGCGATCCCGATGGAGTTCCTCAAGCGGATCGCCGACGCCCACGTGAACGCGCCCGACGGCTTCACCGTGCATCCCAAGGTGCTGCCGCAGCTGCAGCGCCGCGCCGCCGCGATCACCGACGGGCCGATCGACTGGGGCACCGGGGAGATCCTCGCCTTCGGCTCCCTGCTGATGGACGGTCGGCCGGTGCGGCTCTCGGGCCAGGACTCTCGGCGCGGCACCTTCGTGTCCCGCTTCGCGACCATCATCGACCGCAGGAACGCGGACGAGTGGACGCCGCTGGCGAACCTCACCGAGGACCAGGCGCAGTTCTACGTCTACGACTCGCTGCTCTCGGAGTACGCCGTGCTCGGCTTCGAGTACGGCTACTCCGTCGCGCGCCCCGACGCGCTCGTGCTCTGGGAGGCGCAGTTCGGCGACTTCGTGAACGGCGCGCAGATCGTCATCGACGAGTTCGTCACGGCGAGCAACACCAAGTGGCGCCAGCAGTCCGGCGTCGTACTCCTGCTGCCGCACGGCTACGAGGGTCAGGGGCCGGACCACTCGTCCGCCCGCATCGAGCGGTTCCTGACGATGGCAGCGGACGAGGCCTTCCTGGTGGCCCAGCCCTCGACCCCGGCGAGCTACTTCCACCTGCTGCGCAAGCACTCACTGGGAGGGCGGCACCGTCCGCTGATCGTGTTCACGCCGAAGTCGATGCTCAAGCGCAAGGAGGCCGCCTCGCAGCCGGCCGACTTCACCGAAGGCACCTTCCGCCCGGTCATCGGCGACGAGACGGCGGACCCCGAGGCGGTGACGAAGGTGCTGTTGTGCAGCGGGCGGATCACCTGGGACCTCATGGTCGAGCGTCGCAAGCGTGAGGGCGACGCGCCCCGGACCGCGATCGTGCGCGTGGAGCAGCTCTACCCGCGGCCGGTGGCAGAGCTGAAGGCCGAGCTGGCTCGGTTCCCGCACCTCGAGGAGGTCCGCTGGGTGCAGGACGAGCCGGCCAACATGGGAGTCTGGCCGCACTACGCCGTGAACCTCACCCCGGAGCTCGGCGGGCTGCCGTTCCGGCGGGTCTCGCGGCCCGAGTCGTCCTCACCCTCCGTCGGCCAGCACTCCCGCCACCTCGAGGAGCAGAAGGCGATCCTCGAGCAGGCGTTCAGCTAGCCGAGCGGCCCCCGTGTACTTCACCGACCGCGGGCTCGAGGAGCTCGAGACCCGTCGCGGCGACGAGGAGGTGAGCCTCGCCTGGGTCGCGGACCGGATGCGGGAGTTCGTGGACACCTATCCCGAGTTCGAGGTGCCCGTCGAGCGGCTCGCCACCTGGCTCGCCCGCCTCGACGACCCCGACGACGAGTGATCGACTGATCCGGGTCCTGCTCCGTCGCACGTCAGCGCGAGGGAGCAGGTGTCGGCGGCAACGTCGCGTGCTGCCATGCGTTGGTGCGTTCGCACCCCACGCAACGGAATCGAAAGTAAAGTCAGCCGTACACCCCCTCACGCCGCTGCACCTGCCATAGCAACCGGAGCCTCGATGCGCCGTCCTGCACTTCTCCTCGTCTCTGCCGCCCTGGTCGCAGTCGCCATCGTCGTTCCCGCAGCAGCTGCCCCGGCCCAGGTGGCACCAACGGTGTCCCCCGCCGTCGTGCTGCCGGGACCGACGACCGGCAACCACTTCGTCACGAACCTGCACGGGGAGGTGCAGGCGCCACGATCGGTCGGCTTCACGATCTTCGACACCGGAGCATCCGTCGAGCAGATAGCAGCCCTGCCGCAGGGGATCCGCGCCCTGGTGTGGCTCGGTCAGAAGTGTCCTACCCCTGCCGACGCCGCCTTCCGGGCCACCGTGCAGCGCCTCGCGACGAACCCCAAGGTCTTCGGCTACTACCTCTCCGACGAGCCGCACGTCGCCGACTGCCCGGGCGGCGCGACGGCGCTCGCCAGCCGGGCCAGCTTCGTGCGAGCGGCCAGCGCAGGCACCCAGGTGTCGTTCATCGTGCTCAGCCGCGTGGAGGACTACGTGGCCTTCCGGCCGACCGTGAGCCGGGTGAGCCTGGTGGGGCTCGACCCCTACCCCTGCTCGGTCGCGCACCCGACATGTGCGCCGAGCCTGATCGACGAGAAGGTGAACGCCGCCGTCGCCAGCTTCGCGCGGAGCCGCATCGTGCCGGTCTACCAGGCCTTCGGGCAGAGCGCGACCGCCAGCCCCTACTACAACCTGCCCACCACCGCCCAGATGAGCACGATGCTCGCCCGCTGGACGGCGCTCGTGCCGAGCCCAGCCATGGACTACACCTACGGTTGGGGGCACCAGGGTTCGTCGAACCCGACCCTCATCGACTCAGCCGCCCTCCAGGGAGTGCTCCGGAGCTACTTCGCGAGCTGATCTCGTCCGTTCGACGTAGCCCAGATCCGTCTCCTACGGCATCCGGTTCCCTCGCCGGCACGAGACCGTGGGTGGATGCACGAAGTCGTCGTCACAGGGCTAGGTCATGCCGGACTCCGGATCGACGCACCGGGGGTGCGGCTGCTCGCGGACCCCTGGGTCTCCTCGACCGGGGCGTTCTTGGGGTCGTGGTTCCCGTTCCCTGACAACGGGCACCTCGCCGGGCCACTCCTCGAGGACGTCGACGTGGTCGTTGTCTCCCACGAGCATCTCGACCACATGGACCTGGACTACCTCAGAGGCCTGCCGCTCGACGTGCCGGTCGTGATCCCGCGCTATCCCTCCACGATCATGCAGCGGCGCCTTCAGCAGACCGGTCGCACCCGTGTCGTGGTCCTGGATCCCTGGCAGCGATACCCGATCGGTCGCGGTGGTGGCTGGCTGACCGTGATCCCCGAACAGTGCCCGATGAGTCACGACGCGGCCGTCCTGGTGTGCGTCGCCGGGCGGTCGGTGCTCCACTCGAACGACGCGCGGATCTCACTGAGCCAGGTCCGACGAGCGATGGACGAGGTGGGTGGCACGATCGACCTGATGGGCGTCCAGATGTCCGGAGCCAGCTGGCATCCCGTCTGCTACGACTACGAGGACGAGGACCGGGCGCGGATCAGCGAGTCCAAGCGCGTCGGCAAGTTCAAGGCGGTCACCCGTCTGGTCCGTTCGGTGCAGCCTCGGCTGGTGATGCCCTACGCCGGGCCGCCGTGCTTCTTGGACTCCGACCTGTTCGAGCACAACAGCGGGTTGCACGGCTCCGGCATCTTCCCCGACCAGGGAGAGGCGCTGCGCTGGCTGCAGGACCACCTGCCGAGCCAGGCGGCGACCTACCTGCTGCCCGGCGACAGCGTGTCGCTGTCCACCTCCCCGACCGTCCTGCGCGACTCGGTCTGGGCCGACTTCTCACTCGACGCGCCCCCGGCCGCGCGACGTCGGTACCTCGAGCAGTACGCCGAACGGCGTCGGGCGGCCGTCGAACGCGTGTGGGCCGAGAACCCCGAGCCGTCGGCGGACAGTGGTTTGGGCGAGCGGTTCAAGTCGCACTTCGAGTCGCTCGGCACACTCTCCAGCTACTTCCTGGCGAGGATCGGCATGACCCTGCGCTTCGAGGTCAGCGGACCCGCAGGTGGGACCTGGGACGCCCACATCGGTCCGGAGGCGGTGCGCGTCGACCTGGATGGCGGCGACTGTCACCCCGACTACCTGCTCCGGATGGATGCTCGCTGGCTCGAAGGTGTGGTCAGCGGCCGGACTCGTTGGGAGGAGCTGCTGCTGTCGCTGCGCTTCTCGGCGAGGCGGGAACCGGACCACTACAACGACTACCTGGTCGGTCTGCTCAAGCACGCCGACCTCGCCGCCCTGCGTGCCGTCGAGGAGTTCGAGACCGAACGCGACCCGCTCGACCGCTTCGAGCTGGAGGACGGCGGACGGCGAGTCATGGTCAGCCGATACTGCCCGCACGCCGGTGAGGACCTCATGGAGACGGCCGTCGTCCACAACGGGGTGCTGCGGTGCCTGGGGCACAACTTCGAGTTCGACCTCACCACGGGTGAGTGCCTGAACGCTCGCTGCGAGCCCCTCGTGGTGGCGCCGTCCCCGGCCGGGTCCGAGGCGGGCAGCGAGGTCGTGGTGTCGCTCGCCGGATGAGGGCGTCGCGTGCCCTGTTCAGCCCAGCGGATCCGCCAGCTCGACACCCGGCTCAGGCGCTGCGCTCCACAGCCGGGTCCGTGGGGCCGGCTACCGCCGCCGGCTGCGGCACCTGGAGGTCGGCCAGCCCGACGACGAACAAGGCGGTCAGCCACAGGTGCCGCAGGGTGGCTCCCACCGTCGGCCGCTCCAGGAACTCCAGGTCCGCTTGGACGCGGATCGGCACCATCACCTCGAGGTACCACCTGTCGACATCGCCCCAGCCGGTCGGGGGGAGCGCGGACCGCTCCCGGTAGCGCAGCTGCGTGGGCCCGGTGAGCCCGGGTCGCGCTGAGAGCACCCGACGACAACGAGCGGGGTAGCGCTCGGCGAGCGCCCGGCTCTCCGGCCGCGGACCTACCAGTGTCATCTGCCCTCGGAGCACGTGCCAGACCTGGGGCAGCTCGTCGAGGGAGCTGCGCCGCAGGAATCGGCCGATCCAGGTGATCCGGGGGTCCCCGTGCGCAGTGACCGCGGGCCCGGCCTGGCTGGTCCGCATGGTGCGGAGCTTCAGCAGCTGGAACGGGACGCCGTCCTGTCCGACCCGCTCCTGGCGGTAGAAGACGGGCCAGCCGTCGTCCGCGAGGATGAGAAGGGCCACCAACGGGAGCAACGGCAGGAACAGGACAAGCAACAGCGAGGCGACCAGGATGTCCAGAGCCCGACGTGCCGGGCTGACCGGGAACGCCGGCTCAGCTCTCCGGGACGGACCGACGAAGCTTCCCATTGCTGACTCACCCGCTTCCAGCCGCCACGAAGGCGGCATCGAACACGCTGGCGTACAGGTTGTACTCCCGGCTGCGCTGCTCGGCGCTCGGCAGCAACATCGACGGAGTGATGTGCGTGACCAACCGGACACCGTCGCGGTGTCGAGCCTCGAGCTGACGCCACAGTGGGTTGGGATCGAGGCTGTCGTCGAGCAGGCTGACCGTGCGACCGTCGTAGGCCTGGCGCCACGTCCACACGTCGACGGCCTTCGCCCCCGACCTCACCGGGATGTCGACGAACGTGTGCACGTCGTGCAGGGCCTGCATCGGGGAGCCTTGGTAGCCGCCCGCGTCAGCGAGCGCCTTGCGGGACTGCAGGACCGTCATCCTGTCCCAGCCCAGGCTCTTGACGTGCTGCCAGGCTCGCCCCTGCGCCTCGGCCTGGCTGAGGCCCCAGGACTGGTACGTCCACTCGTCCAGCAGGCTCGTGCTCAGGTCGAGCCGGTCGACCAGGCCCTGCCGGAGGTAGCTGGTGACTGCGGACTCGACGGCGGCCGGGTGCTTGACCCGAGCGGCCCGGGCGCAGGTCGCCGCCTCAGGGTTGGGAGAACCACCGTCCTGCCAGCCGAGGCAGCCCAGGTCCGGGACGACGACGTCGACCAGCACCTGGACGCGGCGGCCGACCGTCGCTGCCATGCCCGCGCGAACCGCACGCAGGAACGCCGCCGCCTGCTCGGGGCTGTCGATACCGTCGTCGTACCCCAGCTCGTCGGCCACCTTGAACCCCTGCACCCCGGGGACGCCGGCCAGGGCGTGCATGCGGTCGAGTCCCTCCTGGAAGGATGCGGGTCCGGCGAGCCATCGTGCGACGAGGTCGATCTCGAACCACACCTCCACACCGCGTGCGTGCAGCTGGGCGGCCAGGTCGGCGTAGGGGTCCCCGTCGAGGTGCGTGCTCGACACCGGCGCTGCCGTCGGTCCGCTGGCGCCCGGGACGATCGTGGCGGTGGCGCTCGGGGACGACGTCGGCCTGGTCGTGTCGACCCGTGCCATGTGCTCCGGCTCGCCCCTGGTCAGGAGCACCCCCGCCAGCAGGAGGCCGCAGAGCACGACGAGCACGGCGACGGTCCGACTCATGTCCGCACCCGCTCGGGCGGTGTGGGCACCTCCCGCAGCTCCTCGGCGGTGTGACCGCCGGCTCTGCGCAGCATCACCAGAAGAGCGGCGTCGGTGAGCAGGTACGCCGTCGTGGAGGCGAAGGCGGCGCCCATCACGCCGTACCGCGGGATGAGAAGGACGTCGAGCAGCACGGTGAAGGCGAGCCCCACCCCGAAGGCCCACGAGTTCAGCCCCGGGTGACCACGGCCGTAGAGGTACCCGCTGGCGACCCCGGCGGCACCGCCGAGGAGCATGCCGAACACCAGGACCTGGGCCGGCAGCACCGCGGCGTCGAACCTGTCTCCGTAGAGCAGGCCGATCACCGGGCCCGCGAGCAGGACGAAGGGTGCAGCGCCCAGCGCGGTGACCAGCCCGGCGGGAAGCACCAGCCTCCGGGCCTGCCGGGTCGCCGACTCGGCGGGCATTCCGGCAAGCAGCGGGTAGGTGACCCAGGTCAGCGCCGTGCCAGGCAGTCGCAGCAGCTCGGCGTACTTCGAGGCCACCGCGTAGGAGCCGAGCACGGCAGGACCGGCCATCGCCCCGAGGATCGCGAAGTCGAGCCGGAGGTTGAGCAGCGTGATCATGCCACCCACCTGACCGCGCATCCCGTAGGTGAGGACCTCGCGCGCCAGCGCACGGTCGGGACGGGCGACCCCGCAGCCGGGCCGCCACCCGGTGTGACGGGTGACCCGCCGCCAGGCGAACCCGGCCACAGCCAGGTCCGCGGCGGCCAGCCCGATGACCAGCGAGGGGACCGCGGCGACGCCGGCGACCATGGCCAGGGCGTAGCACGGCAGGAAGGCGAGCTCCTCGGCGGCGATGACGATGTCACCGCCTCGGCGGTCACCCAGACCCTGCAGCGAGGTCTTGCCCACGGTGAGCAGCAGCTGAGTCGCCACCGTCGCACCCGCCCAGCCGATGGAGGTCGTCGAGTCCCCGGGGAAGAACGTCCTGGCCAGCTGAGGAGTGACCGCCCACCACACGAGCGACCCGAGGAGGGATCCGCCCGCGAGGATGGTGAACAGCGTCGGCCACAGGTGTGCGGTTCCACGACGCGGCTGGGAGAGGAAGTAGCCCAGGGCTCCGGGAAGCCCGCCCACGCACAGCACGCCGACGAGCCCCGGCAGCATCCGCAGCAACGCATAGGCCCCGACGTCGGCGGGGCCGCCGACTCGTGCCACGGCGATGGTTGCAGCGGCGAGGCCGAGGATGGCGAGCACCCGGGCCGAGCAGTTGGCCAGCACACCACGGAACAGGTTGCTGCGCCGGACGGACCAGCCGGCGGCCAACGGCCGGAGGATGGGGATCATGACCGACGCTCCCCGTGGTCCTGCATCGACAGCGTCAGCGCAGCCACGATGCCCAGCCAGGTCCACACGTGGCGGAAGTGCAGCACCTCGTAGAACCCCGCCGCGACTGCCACGACGGGAGCCAGGACGACGAGCAGGTAGAAGCGCGGGACCACCTCACGCATGGCCGGTGAGAGCTCACCGTTGAGAAGCCTCCAGCACCGGCCGCCCACGGCCGCGGCAAGGACAGCGAGGCCGAGGGCACCGATCAACCCGCGCTCCAGCAGGGTCGCGAGATAGTCGTTGTGCGCCTCCTTGACGTACGGCGCCTGGGTCGCCTCGAAGGTCTGCTTGGTGCGGGCCGGTCCGACGCCGATCGCGTTGCCCTGCAAGAAGAGGTGCGTGCCCTCCTGCAGGATCGTCTTGCGTTCGCTGGCTGAGGACCCGCTGCGGCCGAAGGAGTCGCGCAGCAGCGGGACGCTGTTCGCCGCCTGCGCGCGGACGGCGTCGAAGTCCACCTGTGGCAGCGCGAAGACCATCACCAGGGCTGCCACGGCAGCGGCGATCGCCATCGACAGCAACCCTGCCAGCACGCCGCGGTGCCGGTACCGGCTGAGGGCCACGCTGATCACCAGGCCCACCAGGAGCGTGAGCATGGCGCCGTTCGAGCCGGTGAAGCCCATCGCCAGCAGCACCAAGGCGTACCCGAGGCGGCGTGTCGAGGTGGCGCGCGGCCGCTTGCAGGCCACCATCATGAACAGCGACATCACGAGGTAGTTGCCGGCCAGGTTCGGGTCCCCGAACGTGTACGACGCGCGAACGCCGTCCTTGGCGGTCACTCCACTGAGCGGGGAGAAGCCGATGATGTAGGCGACGATCACCACGGCTGAGTAGACGACCGCGACCCGGCACCAGGTGACCGTGGCAGCCGCCAGGATCGCGGGGTCATACCGGCCGAGCGCGAGAGTGGCCGCCCAGAGGAGGAGGAACACGTCCTGTGCCAGCACCAGGGCCGTGCTCAGCGGGGCCCCCGAGACCGTGGCGGCCAGGGCGCCACCGATGAGGAGCAGCGTCACCCCGGCTCCGTACGGGAAGGCGATCGGCAGGTGTTCACGCGACACCCACAGGACAGCCACCAGCAGGCATCCCGCGATCCCGGCGTCAGCGATGGCGGTGTTGCCCGGACCGGCCGGAACCAGGATCGGCAGCAGGGCGACGGTGGCGCCCACCATGACGGGCAGCGCCTCGTCCCGGTGCACGTGGCGCGGCCTCCCAGTGTGCGTGAGGTCCACCGTCTCCGCAGAGGTCATCGGGGCGACCTCCGATGCCGGCGGGCGTGGACGGGCAGTGTCGCAAGCAGCTCGAGGTGACCCGCGCCGAACTCGTCTGCGTTGGCGGAGGCCGCTACCTCACCGATCCCGCAGAGGGCGACGTCGTACCACAGGCCTGGATTCAGACCGAGGCCCTCGAGGTGACGAGCGAGGGTGCCGCGCACCAGCTCCGGGAACCAGCCGGCTCCTCCGAGGGCGTAGAGGATCCCGGGGGCGAAGCCGGTGCGCCTGAGCCGCGGGTGACCGAGGACCCGACGACCGGGCCGGGTGTGGCGGTCGAGGTACAGGCTGTAGCTGAGGACGAAGCGGGCGGCGTCGCTCAGTGGCGACCCGCAGGGCATCGCGTGCTCCCAGTCGACCACGCCGCTGACGACGCCCGCCTCGACGAGCACGTTCCCGAACCAGAAGTCCCCATGGACGGCACTGGTTGCCGTTCCGCAGCCGGACAGCCGCTCGCAGGCCATCTCGAGGCGGGCCACGGCACCGGCAAGCGCCGGGTGACCGTCCCATCGACCGCTCACGGCCTCGAGCACCTGGGTGGGCCAGTCCGCCGAGGGCCGTCCGTGCGTGGTGGCCGTCTGGAACGCCTGGAGCCATGCGAACGCGGCCTCGAAGTCCGCCCGGACAGCAGCGGGTCGCATGGTGTGCGACCACTGGTGGTAGCCCAGGGTCATCGGGATCCCAGGTACCGCCGTCGACACGAGGACCGGCCGCCCCTTGACGTCGAGGGACTCCACGTAACGAGGGATCGTCGAGGCGAGCCTGCCCAGGGGGAGCCTGCGCATCTCGACGAGCATCCGGCCCTCCCGGTCCACCGACTCGCCGGCCACGACCGTTGCCGGGATCTTGACGACCATGCCGTCCGCACCAGGGCTCCGCCGGCTCGTGACCAGGAACGTGAGCTTCGCATCGGGGTCACGGGACGCGCTGAGCAGCACCCCCAGCGCAGGCGGCTCCATGCAGGGCTGGGTGCTCGAGCGGGGGCTGCACCCTCCCATCGGCTCGCCGCTCACAGCCGGCTCCCGATCAGCACCCGTCCCGGTGACAGGAGCCCTGTCCAACGCCAGGGGACCAGGCGGGCCACCAGCAGCGCGACGCTGAGGGGAGCGCTGGCCCAGGTCAGCCCCGGCGGGACGGCGGCGACCGCCGACCAGAAGTGGCGTACGGCGGACTCCGTGTTGTCGAGCACCACGACGGGCGAGGACATCGAGGGGACCACGATGAGGTCGCGGTCGATGCGGATGCCGGCCCTTGCGGCTCGGCGAGGCAGCCGCGCACTGCCCAGGTGGCTGTCACTGAGCAGTGCCACGTCGGTGCCTGCGGGCAGCTGCCGCAGCGTCAGGAGCGTCGGCTCCCTCAGCTCCAGCACCCGAGGAGGACAGAGCGCCCGCCATGGCGCCTGGGCAAGCCGGCTGCCGTCGTCGATGTCGAGCCACACCTCTGTCCCGGACCGGGTCGGCGAGCTGGGCGAGGGCCGGTCATAGGTCTCCCCGGTCACCGAGGACCGCAGTCGTCGTGTTGGCTCGAGGCTCATCTCATCATCCCGCAGTCCGCAGTAGTGGGAGGTTCAGGAAGCCGGAGTACACCTCGTCCAGCACGTTCGCCAGCACGTCGGCGTCGAAGGACACTCCGGCACGTCGACCGCCTTCAGCCGCGAGGCGCTCGGCGGTCGTGGGGTCGTCGAGCAGCCCGTCGAGCGCTCGACCGAACTCGGCAGGTCGGGCCGGAGGAACCAGCAGGCCGCTGACCCCGGGGACCACGAGGTCCGGCACCGAGTTCACGGCGGTGGCGATGACCGGCAGACCGCATCGCATGGCTTCGACCACCGCACAGGGCAGTCCCTCGTAGCGGCTGGTCATCGCGAACAGGTCGAAGGCCGGCAGCAGGTCCGGTACGTCACCGCGCTCGCCGACGAAGCGGATGCGGTGATCGAGCCCTCGCCGCGACACCTCCTGGCGCAGCGTCTCCAGCAACGGCCCTCCACCGAGCCAGACGCCGACGGCCTGGTGGTGACGCATGCTGACGATCGCCTCGAGGAAGTGCTCGGGCGCCTTCTGGAAGTCCATCCGACCGACGGTGCCCACCACCGGCACGTCGGGGTCGAGACCCAGCACCTCACGCGCGGCCCTCCGGGTCTCCAGGTTCTGCTCGACGACGCGTCCGTCCACCACCGGTGGGACCGTGCGCAGGGCGCCGGGTCGGGCCAGGCCCCGGCGCAGCGCCTCGGTGGCTACCCCGCTTCCGACCGCGAGCACCACATCGGTCAGGGGTGCCAGCCGCCGCTCGATCGCGACATATGCGGCCCTCCGTGCCGGGCTCTGGAAGGCGTGGAACGGGAACCCGTGGTAGGTGTGCGCGATGACGGGGGTGCCCACCCGGTGAGCGGCCCACCGCCCGATCGCTCCGGCCTTGGCGCTGT
This sequence comes from Nocardioidaceae bacterium, assembly GCA_025934895.1. Taxonomy (GTDB): domain Bacteria; phylum Actinomycetota; class Actinomycetes; order Propionibacteriales; family Nocardioidaceae; genus Nocardioides_B. The sequence goes on from JAICWH010000073.1 coordinate 11,511, forward strand.
GGGTGTGGACCACGTCGAAGTGGCACTCCTCGAAGCGACGGGTGAGCCTGGCCAGCGCGAGGTGGTCGTTGCGGGGGGACAGCGGCGAGACAAGACTGGGCTCGAGGATCACCTCCATCCCGGCTTCGAGCGCCTGGTCCGCGAGCGGACCGGCCTCCCCGGTGATGATGGTGATGCGGTAGCGGTCGCGGTCCAGTGGGAGCACGCCACGAAGGGCCACGCCCCCCGCGCCGGCGATGAACCTGGTGACGACCTGGGCCACCTCGATCGGTACGGTGCTCATTGCGCGACCTCCTGCCTGCCGACGTTCGCGAGGTGAGGCGCCAGCAGGGTGTGCAGCCCGGCGCCGGGCGTCTGACCGAGCTCGAGCTCGAAGCACGGCAGCCGGGACGTCAACCGCTGCGCGACCTCGTCCACCGGCGGCAGCACGGGCCCGTGGCCGGTGGCCAGGCCCAACAGAGCGGTCAGTGCCCAGAAGCGCCGGAGCTCGCCGGCGGCGTACGTGCCCGCCACAAGGGCCCGCCTGGCGTGCTGCGGGTCGATCGCGCGCACGCGCGGTCCGTTGCCACGACGCACCACCAGGACGAGGTCGGGGCGGAGCGTCGGGACCCGCCGGTCCCAGCTCAGCTCACGACGCCCGTGCGTGGTTCGGGCACCGGACGCCGGCCCTCCGTCGGCGACCGCCAGCCGCAGAGGCTCACGCAGGCCGTGGGCCACCTCCCCGTCACATACCGCCACGTTGTCGCAGGCAGCGCGGGCCCCGCGGTCCAGCGCCTGGGCCACCAACGTCGACTTGCCGACGCCGCCAGGGCCCGCCAGCACGGCCACCACCCCGTCGATCTCGAGGACCGAGACGTGCAGCGGCGCGTACCCTCGGGTCACGGCCCACCACATCGCCGGGTAGTGCAGGAGCACCTGGCCTCGCAGTGCGTCCCGACGGTTGCTCAGCACGGTGGCACCCCTCTCCAACCAGGACGGGGTCCAGCGCGCCCGCACCTCGAGATGGTCCTCGTGGCACCGCCACAGCTGGGAGAAGCCGGAGCCTCCGACGCTGTCGATCACCATGGTGTCGGCGGCCGACCACACGCCCCTGGTGACCGGGGCCATGCCGGTGGTGCGGAACATGTGATGCCGGCGCTCGACCAGAACGCGCACGTCCGGATCCGTGATCGCGACGCACGTGCCTGTGTCGGTGGCCCGTGCCAACGACGCGGTGTGTCGGTGCGTCATGTCCTCGAGGTCCAGGGTCAGGCCCGCGGTCCGCACGCTCAGCCGGGTGCTCATGGCCGGGCCAGCCAGCCGCGGCGCGGAGCGCCCTCGACGACCCCGACGACCGGCCACCGCATCGCCCGGACCATGTCCTCCACATGCTCGAGGTGGGAACGACGGGCGGTGCCGGCGGACACGACCACGACGCCGGCCGTGGGCTCCTCGGCCGGGGTGACGCCGTACCGGTCGGTGAACCGCACCTGGGACGACATCGTCACGGTCTGCTCCTGCCCAACGCCTCTGTGCCGGGTCGGTCCGTCGGTCGACGCACCGATGGACGACGAGCCGGGCTGGTGCGCGGTGGACAGCGACTCGGACAGCGCGACTTCCTGCGACTCGGAGCGAAGGCTCTCCAGCAGCTGACGGGCGAGCTTCTCGTCCCGCTCGTCGACTCCGACCAGGACGACGGTCTCCACGCCCTGGCGTCGAGCGGCGAGGTTGAGCGACCCGGCCAAGGCACGCGGTTGTCCCGTCGACCCCAGGATCGGCGCGTCCAGGGCGCGAGCCAGCACGCGGTTCCCGGCGATCCGTGGCCGAAGGGTCTCCTGGACGACTGCCACAGCGATGCCGACGAGCAGCCCCAGCAACCACGCCAAGGCGGTGCGGGGAAGCACTCTGGACGGGACCCGGTCCACGGTCGGGCGGGCTGCGTCGATGGCAACCACCTGGTCCCGGCTCACGTCCGAGACGGTGAGCGACGACAGCTCGTCGCGGAGGTGGTCCAGGTCCTGCTGCGCTCCCGCCAACAACGACTGCACGTTCGCTCGTGCCTGCAACCCGTCGGTGTGCACCAGCTGCGTCTGCAGCCGGTCACGCGCACGCAGGGCGGCCGCGGTCTGCGTCTGGACGTCCGACAGCGTCGCGTCGAACTGCCCTCTGCTGCCCTCGTTCATGAACCTCACGATCTGGCTCGCGAGCACGCTCACGGTGTCCGCGGCGGCGCGAGGGTCCTGTCCCAGCACGGACAGGACGACCACCGAGGACTCGCCCAGCCGCTCCGCCGTGATCTTGTGGGTGGATGCGTACAACGCGTCCTTCGACGACGCGGGCTGGCGCGCCTCGCGGAGGGCGGACTGCACCACCTGCGGGGTGGTTGCCAGTGCGAGCACCCGAGAGCTGAGCCCGTCCGCCTCCGTCGACGACCCGGGTGCGCTCGACAGCGTCTGCAGCCTGACCTGAGCCGAGTAGGCCGGTGGCGTCTTCAGCTCCACCAGAAGCACGGCCAGCAGCGGGATCAGGACGCACAACAAGATCGTGTTGGCATGCCCTCTCACGATGCGGCGCAAGATCTCGTCGATGGTCACGAAGCTCTCCCCTTCGGAAGGTGTTCTCGTTCTCAGATGACTGACGTGTGCCGTGGAACGGCCCTCAGTGCAAGACCGCCAGCGGCCGCATCCGGGCGACCGGGCTGACCAGCCCGTTGCGGACCAGCACGTCGAGCGCGGCATTGACGCCGTTGTCGTCGAAGTGCGGGGCGTCGGTGGGGGCTTCGTCGGAATAGCGGTATCGGCGGGTCGCGCGACCCTGGCGATCCAGGTCGGACAGGCCGCGTCGTACGTGCTCGGACACGACGGTGCCCGCGCCGTGGCAAGCGGAATGCAGACTGCGAGTGGAGGAGGGGCCCGCCACGGCGAGGTAGCTGGAGGTCCGGTGCGTCCCGGGCAGCAGGACCGCCTGTCCGGTCCGCGCGAACGTGGAACCCGCGGGCATCAGCTCGGCCGGGTATGCCCGGCAGGAGTTGTGCCGGTGCACGATCGCGGCCTGGCCGTCCACCCGCTCCTCGTAGATCGAGTTGTGCGGTGAGTCGACCACGAGCCGACCCGTGGCCCCGCCGAACGCCTCCGCAGCCAGCCGTCGCAGCGAGGCGTACGTCGAGATCCGGAACGCGAACCCGTAGTTCATCGCGGCAGCGTTGGCCAGCATCAGCCGCTGACCTTCGGGACTGTCGATCTCCACCGGCGCGAAGCCGTCGGTGAAGTACAGGCTGAGCCGCTGCTTGAGCTCGGCATACGAACGAGCGGAACGTAGGTGGAACCAAGGTTTCAGTGCCATGTTGACCGCACGGATCTGACGCGGGTAGTCCTTGCGCCTGAAGAACAGCCGACCGATCTCACCGGCCAGGACGCCTCCTCCACCGTGATACTGGATCGTCAGCTGGCCTTCGCGAACACCGAGAGCCGCGGCCCGCTCGGGGTCGAGCACCTCCTCGACGCGCTGCAGCTCCACGAAGTGGTTCGAAGGCCCAACGGTGCCGAAGCGGAACCGCGCGAGCTGCCAGGCGAGCCCGGGAAGCTCCGAGGAGAGACGGTCGATGCCACCGAAACGGTCCAGGTCGAGCCGGCCACCCTCCTCGATCCGTTCGAGGTCCTCGGGCGGTGCACCCCAGCGGTCGACGGCGAACTCGGCGCCGTCCGCGCTCGCCCTCACCACCTCACGCGCACTGAGCTCCTTGCGTCCCCGGGTGGGATAGGGGTAGCGCTCACGAACCCCTCGCATGAAGCGGTCGACGGCCCGGTCGTCGGGCGCCTCACTGTCGACGGCGATCAGCGCCATGCCGCAGTTCACCGACGAGCCGGTGAGGTCCGGGCGCACCGTCGAGCGAGTGGCGACCGCGACGCTGGAGGGCAGCTCCATCTTCGACTTGTGGTGGAAGTCCGGCAGCACGACAGGCGGTGCCGCGAGGCCGGCGGTCCCCACCTGACGTCCCAGGGCACTCAGCGCCTGGTCGTCGACCGGGAGCCGGTCGGAGTCGTCGAAGACTGTGCTGGAGGAGCTCGTCCCGTCGAGCAGTCGCACGGGCGGGAGGGCGGGGTGAACAGTCACAGGGTCTCTCGCTCAGTAGTCGTCGGGGTAGAGGGAAGCAGCGGCCAGCACAGGTGGGCGCGGCCCGACAGGCGGGGTGTACCCCGGGACGAGCCGCGCCAGGTGCTCGAGCACCTCGTCCGGACGGTTGTGCCCGGCTGCGTCGTACAGGTCCCGCAGGCCGGCCCTGAACCCGGGACGGTGCAGCCGAGGTAGCGCCATGGTGATGCGAGAGTGGGCGGTCGCCACCCGCTCCTCGTTGTCCGCGAACAGGTCCTCGTTCAGCTTCTCCCCCGGGCGCAGCCCCGTGAAGCGGAAGTCGATGTCCGGGATGCTCAGCAGTCGCGCGAAGTTCTCGACAAGACTCACGATCTTCACCGGCTCACCCATGTCGAGCACGTACGTCGCGGAGGCGTCGGCCATTCGGGCCGCTTCCAGGACGAGTCCGACGGCCTCCTCGATGGTCATGAAGAACCGGGTGACCTCCGGATCAGTGACGGTCACCTGGGAGCCGCACGCGAGCTGCTCGCGGATCACGTGCAGCAGTGAGCCGCGGCTCCCCAGGACGTTGCCGAACCGGACCGCCGACAGCACCGTCGTAGAACCAGCGTGCGCCTGCAGCACCAGCTCCGCCAACCGCTTGGTGGCACCCAGCACCGACGTCGGGTTGGCGGCCTTGTCCGTCGAGATCAGCACGAAGCGCTCCACGTCGAAGGCGATCGAGGCCTCGACAAGGTTCTCCGTCCCGAGGACGTTGGACTTGACCCCCTCACAGGGATGACGTTCCAGGACAGGGAGGTGCTTGAGTGCGGCGGCGTGGAACACCACCTGGGGCCGCTGCTCCCTGAAGATCTGGTGGATGCGCTCGGTGTCACGGATGTCAGCGACCATGACGTTGTCCGCGTCCATCGACGCCTCCCCCCACAGCTCCAGGTGAAGGCGGTGAAGGTTCGACTCGTCGTGGTCGAGCATCACCAGGTCGCTGGGCCCGAATGCGTAGAGCTGGCGGCACAGCTCACTGCCGATGGACCCACCGGCGCCGGTGACCAGCACGCGCTTGCCGGTGATCGCGGTGGCCGCCGCAGGACTCACCACTCGCATCTCGTCGCGTCCGATGAGCGAGCCGACCTGGAGGTCGCGCATGTCGCTGCCCGCGATCTCACGCTGTAGGGCGGCCAGGAAAGGTGGCAGGTGCCGCACCCGCGCGCCGAGGAGGGCGGCGCGGCGCGCCAGCGCACGGATCGCGACGCTGCTCATGGAGGGGATGGCGATGACGACGACGTCAGCGCCGGTGCGCTCCAGCACGACCTCGAGGTCGTCGACCGTGCCCATCACCGGTGTGCCGCGGTAGCGACGACCCTGCTTGAGCGGGTCGTCGTCGAGGAAACCGATCGGCGTGAGCCCGAAGGACTGCACGCGGTGCAGGTCGCGGGCCAGAGACGTGCCGGCCTGCCCGGCACCGACGATGAGTGCGGGCGTCCCGGAGGTCCGGTGCGTGCGGACGTCGGTCGGTTGGGGCGAGGTGGTGCGCTGCTGGGGGATGCCGGAGTGCTTCACCGGAGAGCTCCTTCGATCACGTCGACCACGGCCGTCGCGACGTGGTCGACCTGTGCAGTGGTCAGACGTGGGTAGAGAGGTAGCGACAGCAGTCGCTCGAACAGCGAGTCCGCGCCGGGAAGCCCACCGGGTGGAACCAGTCCCGCGAAATGGCTGAAGTGATGCACGGGAATGAAGTGCACAGAGGTCCCGACGCCCCGTTCGGCGAGCTGCCGCGCCAGATCGTCGCGTGCGCCACCGCCCACCTGGATCGCGTACAGGTGCCAGGCGTGCCGGCCCGCACCGGGCTCCGGACGGTGCGGCAGCTGGACCCCGGGGACACCCCGCAGGTTGTCGTCATAGCGGGCGGCGAGGACCGCCCTGCGCTGCTGCCAGTCGGGGAGGGCTCTCAGCTGGGCTCGTCCGATGGCCGCCTGGACATCGGACATGTTCGCCTTCAACCCCGACTCGGCGACGTCGTAGCGCCAGCTCCCTCCAGGAAGGTAGCGACGCCAGGCGTCCTGTGACATGCCGTGCAGGCGTGCCCGCCGCATCCAGGCGACGCGGTCCGGGTCGTCGGACGTGACCATTCCTCCTTCACCGATCGGCAGGTTCTTCGTCGCGTAGAAGCTGAAGCACACGGCCGAGCCCGAGCCCACGGGCGCGCCGCGCCAGTGCGACCCCAGCCCGTGGGCCGCATCCTCGACGACCCGGTCCGTCGGCAGCCCGGCGGCCCCTGCCAGGGCCGCGACGTCGAGCGGGTCGCCCGCCCAGTGCACCAGAACGAGACCAGCTGGCTTCTCCTCGCAGGTTCCCGCCGCCCGGGCGACGGTCGCCGGGGTCGGCATCCCGGTCACCTCGTCGACGTCGACGAGAACCGGGCGGAGCCCGGCATGCTGGATGGCGTGGACGGCACCGCAGAAGGTCATGGTCGACGTCAGGACCGGTGCGCCGGCGGGCAGTCGCAGCGACCGCAACGCGAGCTCGATCCCAACGGTGCAAGACGAAACCGCCACCGCGTGATCAGCCCCCACATGTGCCGCGAACTCCGACTCGAAGGCCTGCGACTCCTTCCCGGTGGTCACCCATCCCGAGGCCAGCACATCTTGGGCGGCCGCCTGCGCCGGCTCCGTGATCCAGCAGTCGGCGAACGGCACGCTCAGAGTGGGTGCCCGGGTGTCGTCGGCTGCTGTCAGTGTGCTCATGTGTCCCCCTCGGAGTCATGTGACTCCTTGAACCTAGAAGGACCGGCACGACTGCAAACCCCGCGTCGGGGTGATAACAGCTACGTCAAGGAGACGATGGTCGGCCCAGTGGTCGGCCCAGTGGTCGGCCCAGTGGCCGACCCGGTGCAGCCTGGTCGTCGATCCCGCGCACACCGGTCTGGCGTGCGCGGGCGACCAGTGCGAGAGTCGAGTGCTCGCCAGCGGCCTGAAGAAGGTGCTGGACGTGGGTGCGCACCGTGTTGGGACTGATGAACAGTCGCCTCGCGATCTCGGCGCGATTGAGGCCCGCGACCAGGCACCGCAAGACCTCCTCCTGACGGACGGACAGGTCATCCACGAAGGTGGGCGCCCGACGGGCACCGCCTCTCTCGAGGAGCGCGTCGATCACCGACCGCACTGTCGTCGGGTGAAGATAGGTGCCTCCCTGCAGCACCACGTCGACAGCAGACATCAGCTCGTCGACCTGGCTTCCTTTCACCACCCAGGCAGCGGCCCCGCACTCCAGCGAGTCGATGATGTCAGCCGCCGCCTCGCTGGCCGACAGCATGACGACCTGCGGCGGGTCGGGGAGCTCTCGCAGATCAGCGATCAGTCGGCTGCCGGCCTGACCGTCGACGTTGTAGTCGAGGACCACGACGTCGGGTTGCTGTTGTCGCGCGAGAACCCTTGCCTCGTCCAGCCCGAAGGCCGACCCGACCTTCCCGACACCGCGCTCACGCTGGAGGCGCATGGCGAGGACCTCGGCGAACATGCGATGGTCGTCGACGATCAGCAGTGAGATCTGCCGGCCCGGCGACCTGTTCCCTGTCACGGCCCCTGCCACAGTCTCTGGCCGTCAGCCGGCTGCCAGCCCCAGCTCGAGGGCGACGTGGGCGGCCTTGCTCCGCTGGTGCACCCCCAACTTCTGCAGGACGTTGGCGACGTGGGTGCGGACTGTGTTGACGGAGACCCCCATGGTCGTTGCCATTGCGGACGTGGAGGCGCCGTCCGCCATGAGCAGGAGAACCTCGCGCTCCCGATCGGTCAGCTCGTCGAGCGGAGAGGTGTGGCTCACCCGCCTCGTCACCGTCGGCCACCCAACCAGGACCCGCTCCCCTGCGAGCACGCGCCTGATGGCGGTGTCGAGCATGTGCACACCGGCCCCCTTGCACACGATGCCGTCGACGACTCCGGCGTCGTACGCCGCCAGCACCCGTTGGTCCGCGCCGCCGGTAAGGATGATGATCAAGCTGTCGACGGCTCGAGCCCGCAGCGTCTCGGCCACCTCGATGCCACTTGCTCCTGGCAGCTGCACGTCGAGCAGGACTAAGCGTGGACGGTGCTCCTGGACCAGCCGCGGCACGTCGCCTGGGTCGGATGTGAAGGCTGCGACCACGTGGCCCTGCAGCCGCAACGCATCCACGAGCGCACCAAGGAACATCGCGTGGTCGTCGCACGCGACGATGCTCACGAGCTCACCTTGTTCTTGGCCGAGGGGATGTGCATACGCACCGTGGTCCCCGGGCCGGGGCCGCTGCTTATCTCCAGGCGACCCTGGCAACCACGGAGCGCCCGGTCGACGATCGACATTCCCTGACCGGAGACGGAGGGGATTCGGCCGAAGCCGTCGCCGTCGTCCGACACCTCCACCAGTGCCTCGGTGGGAAGCACGTGCACGCGCACCTGAACGGTTCCGCTGGAACCTGCGGCCCGCGATGCGTTGTCCAAGACATTGATGACCGCGCGACGAAGCATCACGGGGTCGCACAGCGCGGCGACCGACCCGGCGCTGGTCAGCTCGAGCCTGGCCGGGTGTGACACGCTGATGAAGGACACGCACTCCTCGACGAGCTGCACGACGTCGACAAGCCAGGTCGGCCCCACCGGCTCAGCCGACGTCGGTCTGGTCAGCTCGTCCATTCGAAGGAAGATCTGCCTCAACGACTCGATGCGCGTGCGCACCTCAGGGTCGAGAACCTCACCGTCGGTGAGGTGCGTCAGCAACGTCCCTGCTGCTACATACTGCCTCATGTCATGCCGCAGCTGGGTCAGCTCTCGACCCACCTGATGCACCTCACCCTCGACCCCCGAGCGGTGGACCACCATCCGTGCCCCCTGTGTCTAGCCCCAAGACACGGAAAGCCTCACATCCGGCATAAGGCCAAGCAATGGCCCGAAATCACTATCCGAGAGTGCCGATATGACA
>JAICWH010000225.1 GCA_025934895.1 Nocardioidaceae bacterium
AGCGTCTTCATGCGCGGAAAGGACCCGCGCGACGCGCACTTCATCACCAGCAGGATCTGCGGCATCTGCGGTGACAACCACGCCACCTGCTCGGTGTACGCGCAGAACATGGCGTACGGCGTGAAGCCTCCGCACCTCGGGGAGTGGATCGTCAACCTGGGCGAGGCCGCGGAGTACATGTTCGACCACAACATCTTCCAGGAGAACCTGGTCGGCGTCGACTACTGCGAGAAGATGGTCGCCGAGACCAACCCGGGGGTCCTCGAGACGGCCGACCGCACCGAGGCGCCGCACGCGGACGCCCACGGCTACCGGACCATCGGCGACATCATGCGCTCGCTCAACCCGTTCACCGGCGAGTTCTACCGCGAGGCGCTGCAGGTCAGCCGCTCGACGCGGGAGATGTTCTGCCTCATGGAGGGCCGGCACGTGCACCCCTCCACGCTCTACCCGGGCGGTGTGGGGACGGTGGCGACGATCCAGCTGATGACGGACTACATCACCCGGCTGATGCGCTACCTGGAGTTCATGAAGAAGGTCGTGCCGATGCACGACGACCTCTTCGACTTCTTCTACCAGGCGCTGCCGGGCTACGAGGAGGTCGGCAACCGACGGATCCTGCTCGGCTGCTGGGGATCGTTCCAGGACCCGGAGCACTGCAACTTCGACTACCGGGACATGCCCGGGTGGGGACGCAAGATGTTCGTCACCCCCGGCGTCGTGGTGGACGGCACGCTGGTCACCACCGACCTGGTCGAGATCAACCTCGGCATCCGCATCCTGCTCGGCTCGTCGTACTACGACGACTGGGAGGGTCAGGAGACGTTCGTCACCCATGACCCGCTCGGCAACCCCGTGGACCGGCGGCACCCGTGGAACCAGCACACCAACCCCAAGCCGCAGAAGCGCGACCTCGACCAGAAGTACTCCTGGGTGATGTCCCCGCGCTGGTTCGACGGCACGGACCACCTCGCCCTGGACACCGGCGGCGGGCCGTTGGCGCGCCTGTGGTCCACGGCGCTCGCCGGGCTGGTGGACATCGGCTACGTGCAGTCCACCGGCAGCAGCGTGAAGATCAACCTGCCGAAGACGGCGCTCAAGGGCCCGGTCGAGCTGGAGTGGAGGATTCCCCGGTGGAGCAACACGATCGAGCGCAACCGGGCACGCACCTACTTCCAGGCCTACGCCGCCGCGGCCGCGTTGCACTTCGCCGAGAAGGCACTCGTGGAGATCCGCGCGGGACGGACCAAGACGTGGGAGAGGTTCGAGGTCCCCCAGGACGGCATCGGCTGTGGCTTCACAGAGGCGGTGCGCGGGGTGCTCTCGCACCACCTGGTGATCCGCGACGGCAAGATCGCCAACTACCACCCCTATCCGCCGACGCCCTGGAACGCCAGCCCGCGTGACTCCCACGGCACCCCCGGCCCCTACGAGGACGCGGTGCAGGGTCAGCCGATCTTCGAGGAGAACGACCGGGAGCACTTCAAGGGCATCGACATCATGCGCACCGTGCGCAGCTTCGACCCCTGCCTGCCGTGCGGTGTGCACATGTACCTCGGTGGCGGCCGCAAGCTCGAGATGGTGCACACCCCCACCCAGTCCGCCGGCATCGGCTGAGGCTGACCCGCGCCGTGGATCGGACAGCAGTGGACCATCCAGCACAGGACGAGCAGCTTGTCCCCGACCTGCGGGCCACCGGTGAGCGCATCGACGCGCTCCTCGAGGCGGTCGCCGCGGGCGGTGTCGGGCCGGGAAACCGGGCCCGGTCGAGGGCGTGCGCCGAGGACCTGGTCCGCACGGTCACCGACCTCTACGGCGCCGGGCTCGAGCGGCTGCTGGAGATCGTCTACGACAGCGGCCGTCTCGACGAGGAGCTGCTGGGCCTGCTCGCAGCCGACGAGCTGGTGGCCAGCCTCCTGCTGGTGCACGGACTGCACCCCTACGACGTGCGCACCCGCGTCGAGCAGGCCCTGGAGGGGGTCCGGCCCTACCTCGGCACGCACGGCGGCGACGTCGAGCTGCTGGAGGTGACGGACCAGGGCGCGGTACGCCTGCGGCTGCTGGGGTCCTGCGAGGGCTGTCCGTCCTCGTCGGTGACCCTCGAGCTGGCGGTGCAGGATGCCATCGAGGCGGCGGCGCCCGAGGTCCTCACCATCGAGGTCGAGACTCCGGCGCCGACGGCGACGACCGGGCCGTTGATCCCTGTCGACTCCCTTCGAGCCAGGTTGGACAGCGGCTCGGGGGCGGCCTGGCACCGGCTGCCGACCACCGCCAACCTCGCCTCCGGGCAGGCGCTGGTCACCACGGTCGCAGACGTCGAGCTGTTCGTCTGCCGCGTCGGGAGCGACCTGTTCGCGTTCCGGGACCGCTGCGGACGGTGTGCAGGCAGCCTCGCGGGTGCCGGGCCCGTGCGGCGGCTGGGCGGCCCCACGGGGGATGCCACGCTGAGGTGCCCCGGCTGCGGCGCCCGCTTCGAGGTACGCCGGGCGGGTGCCTGTCTGGACCAGGACGGCGTGCACCTGCACCCGCTGCCGGTGCTCACCGACGGCCACGAGGCGTCGGTCGCGCTGCCGGCGGGAGTGCCGGCATGAGCAGCCCGTCTCGCGACCGCGGGGACCGCGGATGACGACCCGGGCGGTCTCCGCCGTGGGGACCCTGCGGCGGATCAACGGCTCCCGGCCACGCGCGGTCCCCGGTGAGCGATGCGAGATGTGCTCGGCGCCGGTCGCCGAGGAGCACCAGCATGTCGTCGACCTGAGCAGCCGCAGCCTCCTGTGCACCTGCCGGCCCTGCTACCTGCTGTTCACCGACCAGCAGGCCCGGCTGCGCTACCGCGCGGTGCCGGACCGCTATCTCGCGTTCCCCGGGTTCCGGCTCCCTCGCTCGGACTGGGAGGACCTGCAGATCCCGGTGGGGCTGGCGTTCCTGTTCGAGAACAGCGTGCAGGAGCGCGTGGTCGCGTTCTACCCCGGGCCGGCCGGCGCCACCGAGTCCGAGCTGCCGATGGCCGCCTGGCACCACGTGCTGGAGACGAACCCCGGCCTGGACACCGTGCTGCCCGACGTGGAGGCGCTGCTGGTGCACGGGCGCGAGCCGGACGACGAGTCGTTCACCTGCCACGTGGTTCCCATCGACGCCTGCTACGAGCTCGTCGGCAGGATGCGGGCGACCTGGCGCGGCTTCGACGGCGGGCAGGAGGCACGCGCCGCGATGGCCGAGTTCTTCGCGACGGTCGACGCGCGCAGCACACCCGTGGCGGTGAGCCGATGAGCAGCCGCAACGACTGGTCCTTCACCGTCCTGGACATCACCGCGACGCCGTACGCCGCGGCGCCCGAGCTGACTGCCCGGCTGCGCGTGGGGAACGCCTCCGGGGTGCCGGTGCACGCGGTCGCGCTGCGCTGCCAGGTCCGCATCGAGCCGCAGCGGCGCGGCTACGACCTCGACGACGAGCCGGGACTGCGGGCGCTGTTCGGCGACCGGGAGCGCTGGGCGCAGACCCTCAAGCCGTTCCAGTGGATGCAGTGCAACGCGACCGTCCAGGGCTTCACCGACAGCACCGAGGTCGACCTGGCGCTGCCGTGCACCTACGACTTCGACGTGACAGGCTCGCGCTACCTGCACGCGGTCGGCGCTGGCACGGTCCCGCTCGTGCTGCTGTTC
>JAICWH010000032.1 GCA_025934895.1 Nocardioidaceae bacterium
ACCTGCGCGAACATCGTCTCGGCCGGCTACCAGATCGGCGAGCGCGTCGTACGCCCGGCGCGGGTGACCGTGGTCGACCCCGAGCCACCCGGCAGCGACGGCCGGCCCGAGACCCAGGCCGAGACCCAGGCCGAGACCCAGCCCGAGACCCAGCCCGAGACCCGGGCCGAGGCGCCAGCCGACCAGGCTGCGGCCAGCAGCCAGACCGACGAGGCTGCCACCGGCAGCCAGACCGGTGACCAGACCGGCGACCAGACCGGCGACCAGACCGGCGACCAGACCGGCGACGAGAAGAGCAGCTGAACGCAATGTCCCGCCACGATGAGGGGAGGAGGGGGTCCGCATGACCAGTGCCGACTGGGCCACCAAGGACTTCTACAAGGTCCTGGGTGTCGCCAAGGACGCTGACGCGGCCGCGATCAAGAAGGCTTACCGCAAGCTGGCCCGCGCCAACCACCCTGACTCCCACCCGGGCGACAAGGCGGCGGAGGACCGCTTCAAGGCGATCGCCGAGGCCTACGACGTCGTCGGCGACCCGGAGAAGCGCAAGGAGTACGACGACCTGCGCGCCGGGGTCGGCAGCTTCGGCCCCTTCACCACCGGCGGCGGCACCCCGCCGTTCGACTTCAACGACGTCTTCGGCGGCCGGACCACGGCCGGCGCAGGAGGCCTCGGCGACCTCTTCGGTGGGATGTTCGGGGGTGGCGGTCCCGGTGCAGGCACCCGGACCCGGACGTCCGCGCCCCGCCGCGGCGCCGACATCGAGACCGACGCGACGATCGGGTTCGCGGACTCCATCGAGGGCGTCACCGTCTCGCTGCGGCTGACCTCGGACGCGCCCTGCCCGGACTGCTCCGGCACCGGCGCCAAGGCGGGCACGCTGCCGCGGGTCTGCCCGGACTGCGAGGGCGTCGGGATGCGGGCGGCCTCGGTGGGCGGCGCGTTCACGATGAACGAGACCTGCCCTACCTGTCGCGGCCGCGGGCTCGTGGTCGACGACCCGTGCCCCACCTGCCACGGCTCCGGCCGCGGACTGTCGAACCGCACCATCTCCGCGCGGATCCCGGCCGGTGTGAAGGACGGCCAGCGGATCCGGCTGCGCGGCAAGGGCGCCGCCGGCGAGCGGGGCGGTCCTGCCGGTGACCTGTTCGTCAACGTCAAGGTGGCCCCGCACCCGCTGTTCGGGCGCAAGGGCGACAACCTGACGCTGACCGTCCCGGTCACCTTCGACGAGGCGGCCCTGGGTGCCGAGATCAAGGTGCCCACGCTGAGCGGGGCCCCGGTGACCTTGAAGATCCCGCCGGGCACCCCGAACGGGCGTGCCTTCCGGGTCCGCGGCCGTGGTGTCCCGCACACCAGCGGCCCGGCCAAGGGCTCGACCGGTGACCTGCTGGTCACGGTCGAGGTGCAGGTCCCGGCGGTGCTGAACGCCAAGGCGCGGGACGCCGTGGAGGCCTACCGCGACGCCACCGGCGGCACCGATCTGCGCGCCAACCTGTTCGCTGCCGGGAGGACGCCGTGACCGGGCGCCGGCCGAGCCGTCCGGCAGCAGGCCTCGGTGACACCGGCGTCACGTCCAGACACCGGGCGCCGGACCCCGAGGTGCCGGTGTTCGTGATCAGCGTCGCGGCCGAGCTCACCGGGCTGCACGCCCAGACGCTGCGCACCTACGACCGGCTGGGGCTGGTCCGGCCCGGACGGACCGGCGGCGGCGGCCGGCGCTACTCGTGGCGCGACATCGAGCTGCTCCGCGAGGTCGCCGAGCTGTCCGCGAGCGGCATCGGTCTGGAGGGCGTGCGCCGGATCCTCGAGCTCGAGCACCAGGTCGATGCCCTGCAGCGCCGGTTGGCCGAGCTCGAGCACGACCTCGCCGCCGCCGACTACGCGCTGCACCAGACGCTCACCCATCAGCCCCACCAGACCCACCCGACCATCACCGGCACCAACCTGCCTGCCGTGCGCCCCACGACCCCGACCGGACAGTCGATGACCGTGTGGCGCCGCGGCCGCAGCTGAAGGAGGAACGCCACCATGGACGCATCGAAGTTCACCACCAGGAGCCAGCAGGCGATCAACGCCGCCATCGAGTCCGCCTCCGCCGCCGGCCACGCGCAGGTGGAGGCCGTCCACCTGCTCGACGCGCTGCTCCGACAGCCGGAGGGCATCATCCACCCGCTGCTCCAGGCCGTCGGCGCGACCCCGTCGTCGGTCGAGTCCGCGGTCCGGGCCGAGATGCGCAGGCTGCCCGCCGCGTCCGGCTCAGCGGTCGCCGCACCCTCCTACGCGCGGGCTGCCCTGCAGGTCCTCACCAGGGCCGGCGACCTCGCTGCGGAGATGAAGGACGACTTCATCTCCACCGAACACCTCCTCATTGCGGTCGCCGATGTCGACTCGCCCGCGGCGACCCTGCTCGCCAAGGCGGGCGCCACCGCCGACGCGCTCCGCGGCGCGCTCGCCGGCGTGCGCGGCCCCGGCCGCGTCACCACCCAGGACCCCGAGGCGACCTACCAGGCGCTGGAGAAGTACGCGGTCGACCTCACCGCCGCCGCCGCGGATGGCAAGCTCGACCCGGTGATCGGGCGGGACAGCGAGATCCGGCGAGTCGTGCAGGTGCTGTCGCGGCGGACCAAGAACAACCCGGTCCTGATCGGCGACCCCGGCGTCGGCAAGACCGCCGTCGTCGAGGGGCTCGCGCAGCGGGTCGTCGACGGCGACGTGCCGGACTCCCTGAAGAACCGCAGGCTGCTCTCGCTCGACCTGTCCGCGATGGTCGCCGGTGCTAAGTACCGCGGCGAGTTCGAGGAGCGCCTCAAGGCTGTGCTCGCGGAGATCAAGCAGTCCGACGGCCAGATCATCACCTTCATCGACGAGCTGCACACGGTCGTCGGCGCGGGCGCCGGTGGTGACTCCGCGATGGACGCGGGCAACATGCTCAAGCCGATGCTGGCTCGCGGCGAGCTGCGGATGATCGGCGCGACCACGCTCGACGAGTACCGCGAGCGGATCGAGAAGGACCCCGCTCTCGAGCGCCGCTTCCAGCAGGTGTTCGTCGGTGAGCCGTCCGTCGAGGACACGGTCGCGATCCTGCGGGGGCTGAAGGAGAAGTACGAAGCCCACCACGGCGTCACGATCGAGGACTCCGCCCTGGTCGCCGCGGCGATGCTCTCAGACCGCTACATCACCGGTCGGCAGCTGCCGGACAAGGCGATCGACCTCGTCGACGAGGCCGCGTCCCGGCTGCGGATGGAGATCGAGTCCTCGCCGGTCGAGATCGACCAGCTCCGACGCTCGGTGGACCGGATGAAGATGGAGGAGCTGGCCCTCGCCCGCGAGGACGACGCGGCGTCGAAGGACCGCCTCGAGCGGCTGCGTGCCGACCTCGCCGACCGGGAGGAGGAGCTGCTCGGTCTGGAGAGCCGGTGGGCCCGCGAGAAGGCCGCCCTCGAGGGCGTCGGAGAGCTGCGCAAGCAGGTCGACGAGCTGCGGATGCAGGCCGACAAGCTGCTGCGCGAGGGCAACCTGCAGGGGGCCAGCGAGATCAGCTACGGCCGGATCCCCGAGCTGGAGAAGCAGCTCGAGCAGGCGAACTCGCAGGCAGCGCTGTCGATGACCGACCCGATGGTCCGCGAGGAGGTCGGCCCCGAGGAGATCGCCGACGTCGTCGAGGCCTGGACCGGCATCCCGACGGGTCGGCTGCTGGAGGGCGAGACCGCGAAGCTGCTGCGGATGGAGGACGTGATCGGGCAGCGCCTGATCGGCCAGCGCCCGGCGGTGCAGGCGGTCTCGGACGCCGTACGCCGGTCCCGGGCCGGCATTTCGGACCCGCACCGGCCCACCGGGTCGTTCCTGTTCCTGGGTCCGACCGGGGTCGGCAAGACCGAGCTCGCCAAGTCGCTGGCGGACTTCCTGTTCGACGACGAGCGGGCGATCGTCCGCATCGACATGAGCGAGTACAGCGAGAAGCACTCGGTGTCCCGCCTGGTCGGCGCGCCTCCCGGCTACGTCGGCTACGACGAGGGCGGCCAGCTCACCGAGGCGGTCCGCCGGCGCCCCTACTCCGTGGTGCTGCTCGACGAGGTGGAGAAGGCGCACCCCGAGGTCTTCAACATCCTCCTGCAGGTGCTCGACGACGGCCGGCTCACCGACGGCCAGGGCCGCACGGTCGACTTCCGCAACGTGGTGCTGATCCTCACCTCGAACCTCGGCTCGACGTTCCTGGTCGACCCGACCCTGGACGAGGAGAAGAAGCGCGAGTCGGTGATGTCGGTGGTGCGGCAGGCGTTCAAGCCGGAGTTCCTCAACCGGCTCGACGAGATCGTGCTGTTCGACGCCCTGACCCAGGAGGAGCTCTCGCACATCGTGGACCTGCAGATCGCCGAGCTCGGCCGCCGGCTGGCCGCTCGCCGGATCACCGTCGAGGTCACCGACGCCGCGCACCGCTGGCTCGCGCTGACCGGCTACGACCCGGCGTACGGCGCCCGGCCGCTGCGCCGGCTGGTGCAGACCGCCATCGGCGACCCGCTGGCCCGGATGCTCCTGGGTGGCGACGTGCTGGACGGCACCAGCGTCACCGTGGACGTCGACCCGTCCGGCGACGGCCTGCTGCTCACCGCGGCGGCTCCGGTGGCCGCCTGACCCTGGCTGCGAGGCTCCGAGGCCCGGAGCAGCCGGGCGGCGCCGTCAGGGTCGCAGCCCGGCACCGCGGGTAGCAGGCGGAAGCTCCTCGGCCGGTCGCCCGGGCGCGGTCACCGGGTCCGCGGGAAGGGCCTGCACCTGCTCGACGCACCACGGGCTGACGTCCCGCGAGCCCTCGAGCACCGAGGCGCGGAACCCGTCCCAGGCCACCCACTCGAACGAGTCGACCTCGGCCGCGTCCGCGTTCACCGGGTCGCTCGTGGTGGCGACGAAGACCGGGCACATCTCGTTCTCGACCACCCCGTCCGCCATCACCGCGCGGTAGCGGAACGCCGGCAGAAGCAGGCGTACGTCGCCCACCCGCACGCCGAGCTCCTGGCCGGCGCGACGCCGCACCGCCTCGGTCAGGTCCTCACCGGGACCGGGGTGGCCGCAGAAGCTGTTGGTCCACACCCCCGGCCAGGTCGGCTTGTGCGTCGCCCGCCGGGTCAGCAGCACCGCCCCCGAGCCGTCGAACACGTAGCAGGAGAAGGCCAGGTGCAACGGGGTGTCCCCGTGGTGCACGGTGCTCTTGTCCGCGACCCCGACCGCGCGGCCCTCCTCGTCGAGCAGCACGACCTGCTCGACAGGCTGCAGCTGCTGCAGGGGCTCCGTCATCTGCTCCCTCTCGCTCATGCCGGCCTCGCCAGCTCGTTGACGGCCATCTCGAAGATCCGCGGCAGGGCAGCGGCCGCGGGCACGATGCGCGTGCGCAGCGACCGGTGCCTGGTCACGGTGAGCAGGCCGCGGGTCAGCAGGTCGTGGCGGCGGGTGACCCGCCTCCAGGACCGTTCGTAGGACGCCGGGTCCTCGGCCACCACGGCGGCGACTGCGGCCCGGGCCTGGGCCACCCCGACCGCGATCCCCTCGCCGGTCAGCGCGTCGACGTACCCGGCCGCGTCGCCCACGAGGAGCGAGCGGCCGCGGACCCGGGCCGACGACCGCTGCCGCAGCGGGCCGGCGCCGCGGACCCGGGACCGGGGCAGGCCGAGCAGCCGCGGCGCCAGGGTCGAGATGCCGGCGAGCAGGTCCTCGAAGCGCCCGCGGTGGCCGAGCACCGCGACCCCCACTCGGTCCTCGCCGACCGGGGTCACGTAGGCCTCACCGAGAGGCGACCAGTGCACCTCGACGAACGAGGTCCAGGGCACCGTCTCGACATGGCAGCGCAAGCCGTACCTCCTGCCGACGCCGGCCGGGGCCTCGAGACCGAGCAGCCGGCGGACCGGCGAGTGCAGGCCGTCGGCCGCGACCAGGTAGCGGGCCGGCTCACCGTCGACCAGCACGTGGTCGCCGCGGTCCTCGACGCACGTCACCGACCGGTGCGCCACCTCGATGCCGGTGGCCCGGACCGCGTCGAGGAGGGCGTCGTGCAGCTCGGTCCGGGCCACGCCCCGACCCGGTCCGTGCCGGAACCTGGCCTGGACGTCGGTCCGGGGGTCGACGTAGCGGATCCCGTCGATGCGGTGCCCCTGCAGCCGGACCCCGAGGTCGACGAGACCGGCCACCGCGGCCGGCATCAGCCCCTCCCCACACGCCTTGTCGATCACCCCGCGGCGCGGCTCGACCACCTGCACGTCGAGGCCGGCGCGGGCGGCGTACAGGGAGGTCACCAGCCCGACCGGGCCGCCCCCGGCCACCACCAGGTCACGCATCAGGCATCGCTCATGGCCTGGGACAGCGCGTCGTTCTCGGTGCGCAGCCGGACCCGGAGCAGGGCGGCGTTGGCGAGGGTGAAGACCACCGCCGTCACCCAGGCGGCGTGCACCAGCGGCAGCGCCACTCCCTCGACCACCACCGCGACGTAGTTGGGGTGCCGGAGCAACCGGTAGGGGCCCGAGGCGACCAGCGGCAGTCCTGGTACGACGATCACGCGGGTGTTCCAGCGCGGGCCCAGAGTCGTGATGCACCACCAGCGCAGGCCCTGGGACGCGAGGGCCATCACCAGCATGGTCCCGGCCAGGGCCGCCGGGACGGCCGGGCGTCGCACCCAGGCCTCGACCAGCATGCCGACCAGCAGGCCGGTGTGCAGCACGACCATCACCGGGTAGTGCCCCTGACCGGTCTCCCGGCCGCCCCGCCCCAGGCTCCACTGTGCGTTGCGGGTGGACACCACCAGCTCCGCGAGCCGCTCGAGGCCGACCAGACCCACGAGGGCGGTGAAGAACGCCAGGGTCGTCACCGCTCCTCCGACATCCGCAGGAGCACCAGCTCGGAGCAGAAGCCGGGGCCCATGGCCATCAGCATCCCGTACGAGCCGGGCCGCGGTGGCCGGTCCCGCAGCGTGTCCTCGAAGACGTGCAGCACCGACGCGGAGCTCAGGTTGCCGATCCTGGCCAGCGAGTCCCAGGTCATCTCGACCGCCGACCGGGGCAGCGCGAGGGCGTCCGCGATCGCCTCCAGCACCTTGGGACCGCCGGGATGGCAGACCCACCACTCGACGTCCGTGCGGTCCAGCCCCCGCTCCGCGAGGAACCCGTCCACGTCGGCGCCCAGGTAGGCGCGGACCAGGTCGGGCACGTTCGCGTCGAGCACGATCCGCAGTCCGGTCGAGGTGACGTCCCAGCCCATCGTCCGCTCGGAGTCGGGGTAGAGGTGGCTGCGCGAGGCCAGCACCTCGACCTGACCAGGGTCGTCGCTCGCCCGGTCCCTGCCGACGGCGACCACGGCGGCGGCGCCGTCGCCGAACAGCCCGCTCGCCACCAGGTTGGCGACCGAGAGGTCGTCGCGCTGCACCGTCAGCGAGCACAGCTCCACCGAGACCAGCACGGCCACGCCGTCCGGGTGCCCGACCAGGTAGTCCTCGAGCCGGGCCACCCCTGCCGCTCCGGCGACGCAGCCGAGGCCGACCAGGGGCACCCGCCGGACGTCGGGACGCAGCCCGACCAGCGCGGCGATGCGGGCGTCGAGGGAGGGCACGGCGAGCCCCGTGACCGTCGTCGAGATGATCAGGTCCACGTCCGCCGGCGTGAGCCCGGCCGCCTTCAGGGCGTCGACGAGCGCCTCGGCGCCGAGCTGCACGCCGACCTCGATGAAGCGGTCGTTGGCCTGCCCGAAGTCCTGCAGCGAGCCGTAGTCCGCCAACGGCATCGCCAGGTGCCGCTGCTGCACGCCTGCGTTGGCGTGCACGCGGCGGAGCAGCCGCTCGTCGAACGAGCCACCGGCGATCACCGAGGCGAAGGCCTCGGTGATGTCCTGCTGCGTGTAGCGGTGCTCGGGCAGAGCGCCTCGAACCGACAGGATCTGCATGGGGCTCTCCCTCTCAGGGTGCGACGCTCGGCTGGGGGCGGGGTGGGCGGGTGACCAGTGCGCGCGTCAGGCCACCGAGCAACCGCGGGGTGATCAGCCCCTGGCCGAGACCGATCTCGACCAGGTCGTCGAAGACCCCCTGGTCGCGCGCTGCGGCCCGGATCCCGGCGTCCACCACGGCAGGAGAGTCGGACAGCGTCGAGGTCACGGACGTGTGCCGCAGGTGGCGCGCGAACTGGCGTCGCACGGACGTGCGGTGCAGGGCTCCGGCCCGCTCCGGAGCCGACTCCGCGAGCGCCGCCACCGCCGCCCGTCCGGCCAGGATCCCGGAGGCGACGGCGTAGTAGATCCCCTCGCCGGTCATCGGGTTGACGAGCCCCGCGGCGTCGCCCGCCAGCAGCAGCCGACCGTCGGGCTGGCGCCACCGCAGCTGCGAGAGCGGCAGGTGATGGGCGTGCCAGTGCGTGGCTCCGTCGGCGGCGCCGGGCAGCAGGAGCTCGAGCTGCTGAAGCAGCAGCGTCCGCGACGGGGGCTCGGCACCGGTGCCGAGGAGCTCGCCGTAGCCGATGTTGGACAGCCCGTCGCCGCGGTCGAAGGCCCAGGCGTACGACGGCTGGCGGCGCTCCCCGTACACGATCACCTGCTTGCCGACGCCGGACGCGGGAGTGGGCGCATAGCCCCGGATCGCCAGCGCCCGGCGCCGCACCGAGGGCTGACCGGTGGCGGGTCGAAGCACGGAGTGGGCGCCGTCGGCGGCCACCACCACCGCGCCGGTGAACCGGCCGTCGAGGACGACGCCGTCCGCGGTGACCTGCACGTCGCGAACCCGGTGCCGGCGCAGCTCGGCGCCGGCCCGGACCGCGTGCTGGACCAGGCGCAGGTCGAGCACCTGCCGGGGGATCACCCAGACGGGTCGGTGCAGGGAGCGCTGCACCCGGGCCGACGACGGCGGTCGCGCCAGCACCATCTGCCGCAGCGGGGTCCAGCCGGCCGCAACGTCGTGCACACCGACCGAGGCCAGCGCGTCAAGCACGTGCGGGGCGATGCCGTCCCCGCAGGACTTGTCGCGCGGGAAGTCCTCGCGGTCCAGCAGCAGCACCCGACGGGCCGGGTCCGCCGCCAGGGCGCCGAGCGCCGCGGACGTCCCGGCGGGCCCGGCGCCGACCACGACGAGGTCCCAGACGTCCTCGTCGGTTCGTCGCACGCCCACGTGTCCGGTCCCCTCTCGTCCGGCCCCGCTCACCGGTCTGGGCCAGAGTACGTGGGCCTCCGTGATGCAATGAGGTCATGGGTGGTCAACCGTGAGCAGCACAGGACCGGGCGCCGGTCACCCGCCAGCCCGTCCGCGTCAGGTGACCCTGGCCGGGGTGATGGCGACGGTGGCGTGCGCACTGCTGGTGGTCGCGCTCTTCGACGCGATGGCTCGGCTGGGGTCGGCGGAGACCCAGCAGTCCGTCCGCGCGTTCCTGGCCACCGGAGCGGGCTCGCGGCTCGGGCTGGGCGTGGACGGGGTCACGGGCCTGCTCCGCGGCGTCGTGCTGTTCAGCGGGGCCCTCGCCGCGGCCGGGGTGATCCTGGCGGTCTACTGCATGCGCAGGCATCGCGGGGCCCGGATCGGGCTCAGCGTGGTCGCCGTGCTGATGCTGTTCACCACGACGTTCGTGGCCGGTCTGCTTCCGCTCGTGGTCGCCCTGGCGGCCAGCATGATGTGGCGGCGTGAGGCCCGCGACTGGTTCAACGGCCGCTCCGCGCAGCCACGCGGGTGGCCGGCCGCCCCCACCGGTGAGCGACCCGGTGAGCGGCCCGGTGCGCCGCCCGTGCCGACGGCGGCCTGGCCGTCGGGGTCCTTCGGCGCCCCGCCCGCTGGACCCGGAGCCGCCGGTGGCTGGCCGACCTACGCCGGCGGGCCGCCGATGTCGACCCGCGCGCCGGTGCGCAGGCCATCGTCGGT
This sequence comes from Nocardioidaceae bacterium, assembly GCA_025934895.1. Lineage (GTDB taxonomy): Bacteria > Actinomycetota > Actinomycetes > Propionibacteriales > Nocardioidaceae > Nocardioides_B. Next base: position 9,872 of record JAICWH010000032.1, read on the forward strand.
GACGGCGGCTGTCTGCATCGCCTGGGTCTTCTGCGCCCTGACGGTGCTGCTGCTCGCCCTGCTGGTGCTCTTCTTGCTGGCAGACCAGGCCCAGCTGCTGAGCGAGCTGCAGAAGAACCCCCGGATCCGGGCGGCGGGCTACACGAACGCCCAGCTCGTGGGCTCGCTGTGGGTGGTGTCCGCGGTGGGGATCTTCTGGTCGCTCGCCGCGATCGCCCTGGGGGTGCTCGCCGTGCGGGGCGTGCGCGCCGGGCAGGTGGGGCTGGTCGTCTCCTCGGCGGTCGCCGGGGTGCTCGGGCTCGCCACCGTGGTCGTGCCCGTGGTCGCGTTCACCACCATGGCGCTGCTGCTGGTGGGCAGCTCGAACCGGTGGTACGCCGCGCGGGCTGCTCGCGGTCGGGACGGCTCGCCACCCGGGCCTCCGGACCAACCCGGCCCTCCGGATCCGCCCGACACCTCGGGCCGCCCGCCGGTCTGGTAGCCCCGGGCCCGGTGTGGTAGCCCGGGCTGTCGTGGCTCAGCCGCGCAGGTCCGCGGCCTGCAGCCGGCCCACCGCCTCCTCGAGCACCGAGGTCTCCTTGCAGAACGCCCAGCGGACCAGGTGCCGGCCGGCCTCCTGGTTGTCGTAGAACACCTGGCAGGGGACGGCGACCACGCCGGCGCGCTCCGGCAGCGCCAGGCAGAAGGCCATCGCGTCCTGATGCCCGTAGCGGCGCACGTCGGTGGTCACGAAGTAGGTGGCCTCGGGAGGGTAGACGTCCAGGTCCAGCTCCCGCAGCCCTGCGACCAGCAGGTCCCGCTTGGCCTGGAGCTCCTTGGCCAGCGTGTCGTAGTAGGCGGCTTCCTGGCTCAGGGCGAACGCCACGGCCGGCTGCAGGGGAGCCGCGTTGGCGAAGGTCAGCCACTGCTTGGCGGACATCACGGTGTCGACCAGCTCGGCCGGGCCGGTCACCCAGCCCACCTTCCAGCCGGTGAAGGAGAACGTCTTGCCGGCGCTCGAGATGCTCACCGTCCTCTCCCACATGCCGGGCAGCGTGCAGATCGGGACGTGTCGGCGCCCGTCGAAGAGCAGGTGCTCGTAGACCTCGTCGGTGACCACCAGCAGGTCGTGCTCCACGGCGAGCTCGGCGACGGCCTGCAGCTCCTCGCGCGTGAGCACGGCGCCGGTCGGGTTGTGCGGGGTGTTGAGCAGGATCGTGGTGGTGCGCGGGGTGACGGCCGCCCGGAGCTCGTCGACGTCGAGCCGGAAGTCCGGGGCGTGCAGCGTGACCGGACGGCGTACACCGCCGGCCATCTCGATGCAGGCGACGTAGGAGTCGTAGAACGGCTCGAGCACCACCATCTCGTCGCCCGGGTTGACGAACGCCAGCACGGCGGCGGCGATCGCCTCGGTCGCCCCGGCGGTGACCACGACCTGCGAGAGCGGGTCCAGCTCGATGCCGTAGTGCCGCTCCTGGTGCCCGGCCACGGCCTCGCGCAGCTCGGGGATGCCGACGCCCGGAGGGTACTGGTTGCGACCGGACCGCAAGGCCTCGACGGCCGCCTCGACGACCGCCGGTGGGCCGTCCCGGTCTGGGAAGCCCTGGCCGAGGTTCAGGCTGCCGGTGCGGAGCGCGAGGGCGGACATCGCCGAGAAGATCGTGGGTGGGATGGCGCGCAGGCGCCGGGCCGTCCGGGGGCGGGGCGAGGACATGAGCCGACCCTACGTCCGTCGGTGCTCCCGGGGATCGGGGCCGCATAGGGTAACGGCCATGACCGATCGGGACGCCCTCGTCGACCAGGTGACGGGGAAGGCCGTGGTGCACGGCACGGTGACGCTGTCGTCTGGGCAGCAGGCCGACTACTACGTCGACATGCGCCGGGTGACGCTGGACGGGCAGGCGGCGCCGCTGGTGGGTCGGGTGATGCTCGAGCTCACCGAGGACTGGGACTTCGACGCTGTCGGCGGGCTGACCCTGGGGGCCGACCCGGTCGCTCTGGCGATGGTGCACGCGGCAGCGGCGCTGGGACGCCGGCTCGACGCCTTCGTGGTGCGCAAGGCGGAGAAGGCCCATGGGCTGCAGCGCCGCATCGAGGGCCCCGACGTCGCCGGGCGCCGGGTCCTCGCGGTCGAGGACACCTCGACGACCGGCGCCTCCGTGCTCACGGCGGTCGAGGCGCTGCGCGAGGCCGGGGCCGAGGTGGTCGGGGTGGCCGTCGTCGTGGACCGGGCCACCGGGGCGCGGGAGGCGGTCGAGGCGTCGGGCTGCGCCTACCGGTCCGCCCTCGGCATCGACGAGCTGGGGGTCGATGCGCCGGGTGTCGGCAATGCGGACCCGGCGAGCGATCTTCGGCCGGTGCGCTCGTGAGCGCCCCGGCCGGGGCGCTCGGCGACTTCCTGCTCGCCGGGGCGTCCGCGCTCGAGGTGATCGGGCGGGTCGAGGTGGTGGACCGGTGGTCCGGACCGAGCGCCCTCCCGGAGATGTCGGTGGGGGCGCTGGCCGCGCACCTGGGCTCCCAGGTCCTCACCGTGCATGCGGCCGTGACCTCCGGCGACTGTGTCACCGAGGAGCGGCCGGTGCCGCTGCTCGAGCACTACAAGCGCGTTCCGTGGGCGAGCGCCGGCCTGGACGACCCGTCCAACGTGACGATCCGCGAGGGTGCGGAGCAGGCGGCCGGCACCGGCCACGACGGGCTGGTCGTCTCCGTCGAGCGAGCCCTGGGCGACCTGCACGCGGTGTTCGCCTCGGCCCTGCCGGAGGGACTGCCGCCGGCCGTCCGGATGCCCTGGTGGGACTGGTCGCTGTCCTTCGAGGACTACCTGGTGACCAGGGTGATGGAGATCGTGGTGCACTCCGACGACCTCGCGGTCAGCGTCGACGTCGAGCCGCCGGCGCTCCCCGAGGCGGTGCTCGGCCCGGTCCTCGCGCTGCTGGTCGGGGTGTCCCTGCAGCGGCACGGCCAGGCGGCCCTGGTGCGGGCCCTGTCCCGCAGCGAGCGGGCGCCGGCGTCCATCTCGGCGTTCTGAGCCGCCGGCAGCCACGGGCTGTCGGACCGCCTGGCCGGTCGGGGACCGGTCAGGCTCGGGAGCGTCGCTTCGCCGCCCGGTCCTGCAGGTAGTGCGCCAGCATCGGCAGCAGCGAGACCGCGACGATCAGCACGCAGATGGCGTCGATGTGGGTCCTGATCACGTCGAACTGCCCGAGCCAGTAGCCCGCCATGGTGAGCGACACGCCCCACAGCACCGCCCCGATCCCGGAGTAGAGCACGTAGACGCGCCTCGACATCCGCCCGACCCCGGCCATCAGCGTGACGAAGGTGCGCACGATGGGGACGAACCGCGCCAGGATGACCGCGCGCGCGCCGTGGCGCTCGAAGAACGCGTGGGCCAGGTCGGCGTAGTCCTGCTTGAAGACCCGGGCGTCGGGCTTGAAGAGGGCCGGCCCGACCCGGTAGCCGATCGCGTAGCCGCACAGGTTGCCGAGCCAGGCCGCCGCCACCACGGCCACCAGGGTCGGCACGATGCCGGGCGCGTAGGCCCAGCCGTCGGCGATGAAGAGGCCGGTGACGAACAGCAGGGAGTCACCGGGCAGGATCGCGAACAGCCCGCACTCGGCGAAGATCACCAGCAGCATGCCCCAGAACGCGGACGGGCCCATCCAGTTCAGCAGCACCTGGGGGTCCAGCCAGCCGAGGCCGAGCAGTATCGGCGGTGCAGCCAGGAGTCCCGTCACCTGGTGAACCCTAGCGGGAACCACCTGAACTGCGCCTGACCTTGGCCTCACCCGTCTCGCATAGCCTGAACGCTGTGCCCGATCCGACGCCCGGTCCTGCGCGCTCCGAGGAGGTGCGGGCGTCGTACGACCCGATGCCGCACGGACCCGCCGAGGTCGGCGTCGGCCCGTGGACCGGTGAGCGGCCGACCGGGAGGCAGTACGACGAGCGGCTGCTCGCCGAGGGGGACCGGCGCAACGTGGTGGACCGCTACCGCTACTGGACGATGGAGGCGATCGTCGCCGACCTCGACGCCCGCCGGCATCCCTTCCACGTGGCCGTCGAGAACTGGCAGCACGACTTCAACATCGGGACCATCGTGCGGACCGCCAACGCCTTCCTGGCCCGCGAGGTGCACATCGTCGGGAACCGCCGGTGGAACCGTCGCGGCGCGATGGTCACCGACCGCTACCAGCATGTGCGGCACCACGCCACGGTGCCGGACCTGGCGGCCCACCTGCGCGAGCGGGGCGTCCGACTGCTCGGGATCGACAACCTCCCCGGGTCCGAGCCGCTCGAGACGCTGGCCCTGCCGCGCGACGTGTGCCTGGTGTTCGGTCAGGAGGGTCCCGGCCTCTCAGCGGAGGCCCGGGCGGCCTGCGAGGGCACGTTCTCGATCGCGCAGTTCGGCTCGACCCGGTCGATCAACGCCTCGGCGGCCGCCGCCATCGCCATGCACACCTGGGTCTGCCAGCATGCCGACCTGTCCGATCCGGGGGACGTGACTCGCCCGTAGGCAGGGGAGCCTCCTAGAGTGACGGGTGGACTTGCCCCACCGACCACTCGAGAGCAGGAGAAGCCGATGCCCGTCGCGACGCCCGAGGTGTACGCAGAGATGCTCGACAAGGCGAAGCGCGAGTCGTTCGCCTTCCCCGCCATCAACGTCAGCTCGTCGCAGACCCTGAACGCCGCGCTGCAGGGCTTCGCCGAGGCCGGCAGCGACGGGATCGTCCAGGTGTCCACCGGCGGCGCCGACTATCTGTCCGGACCGAACATCAAGAACATGGTGTCCGGGTCGGTGGCATTGGCGTCGTACGCGGTGGAGGTAGCGAAGAACTACCCCGTCAACATCGCGCTGCACACCGATCACTGCCCCAAGGACAAGCTGGACGGCTTCGTCCGGCCGCTGCTGGACATCTCGGTCGAGCGGGTCAAGAACGGCCAGCAGCCGCTGTTCCAGTCGCACATGTGGGACGGCTCGGCCGTGCCGCTCGAGGAGAACCTGCAGATCGCCCAGGAGCTGCTCGAGAAGGCCGCCCGCGCGCACATCGTCCTGGAGATCGAGGTCGGGGTGGTCGGTGGCGAGGAGGACGGGGTCGAAGGGGGCGCTGGGGACAAGCTCTACAGCACTCCCGACGACGCGCTGGCCACCGTCGAGGCGCTCGGCACCGGCGAGAACGGCCGCTACCTGACCGCCCTGACGTTCGGCAACGTGCACGGCGTCTACAAGCCGGGCAACGTCAAGCTGCGTCCGGAGATCCTGCAGCAGGCGCAGCAGGCGGTCGTCGGCAAGCTGGGCCTCGACGAGGGCAGCCTGCCGTTCGACCTCGTCTTCCACGGCGGCTCCGGCTCGCTGCCCGAGGAGATCGCGGCTGCCGTCAAGTTCGGCGTGGTGAAGATGAACGTGGACACCGACACGCAGTACGCCTTCACCCGGCCGATCGCCGGGCACATGTTCGCCAACTACGACGGCGTGCTGAAGGTGGACGGCGAGGTCGGCAACAAGAAGGCCTACGACCCCCGCGCCTGGGGCAAGATCGGCGAGGCCGGGATGGCGGCCCGGGTCGTCGAGGCCTGCGAGAACCTGTCCAGCACCGGCCAGAGCGTCTCGGGCCAGTGAGCTTCGCGGACGCCTCGTGGACTTCCCGGACCTGATGGCGGGGCCGCCGCCCACCCGGCTCCCCGAGGACCCGGCGGCGGCCTCCCTGGGCTCGGGGAGGCCCGCCGCCGAGGTGGTGCGCAGCCATCCGGAGTCGCCGCTCGCCTGGGCGACGCTGGCGGAGCAGGCACTTGCGGAGGACGCGGTGGACGACGTGACCGCCTACGCCTACGCGCGGGTCGGCTACCACCGCAGCCTCGACCAGCTGCGTCGCAACGGCTGGAAGGGCAACGGGCCGGTTCCGTGGGAGCACGAGCCGAACCGCGGGTTCCTGCGCGCCCTGGCCGCGCTGGCGGTGGCCGCGGGCCGGATCGGGGAGCTCCCGGAGGCGGAGCGCTGCTCGTCGTTCCTGCGGGACAGCAGCCCGACCGCCTTCGAGACGCTGCTCGGCTGAGACCCCGACGGCGGCTCGTGCCGGGGGCACGGCGAGGCGCCGGAACCGTCCCCGGAAGCGGCTCCGACGCCCGCTGCGTCCGTCGAGCCCGGGATCGGGACCCCCGACGAGACCCCGACAGACCGGACGGCCGCTGGGACGAGTTTCTCAGACAAACGGGCCGCAAGCCCTACTTTTCTCGGTGGTCTCGGCCCAGCTCGGGCTCGGCGGGCAGCGGCATCGAGTAGGCAGCCGGCTCGATGTGCCAGGTCCTCAGCCGCTCGGGGCCGTAGAGCTCGCCGTCCGCGCTGCAGTAGAACGGCTGGCCGGAGAGGGTCACGGTCTCGGCCCGCAGGTACAACACGTCGTCGCGCTCGTGGTGCGTGCCACGGCGGAACCGCACGACGTAGCCGGCCTTGGCCCACAGCGAGGTCGAGAAGGACACCATCACGTCCATCTTGGCGTCGGTCGGGTCGGCGTTCGGGGTGATCCTCGCCCCGCCGCCGACCCGCGAGCCGTTGCCGATCGCCACCATCAGGATCGGGTGCGCGAAGTCCGCCACCACATGGTCGTCCACCTGGATCCGCAGCCGGACGAACGGCGGCTTGACGGCAGCCTTCACGGCCCCGAGCAGGTAGCCGACCCGGCCGAGCACCGCCTTGAGCGGGCGCGCGTTCCGGCTGGCCAGCGCACCGACGCCGACGTGGACGTTGTTGACCACGACCTCGCCCAGGCAGTCCACGATCAGGTCGACGGGCCGCAGCCGGCCGTCGATCACGACGTGGGCGGCGGCCTCCGGGTCGAGCGGGACACCGAGGCCACGCGCGAAGTCGTTGCCGGTGCCCAGGGGGACGAGGCCCACGACCGCGTCCGCCAGCTCGTGCCGGCGATACAGGGCCGACACCACCGCGTGCAGGCTGCCGTCCCCACCGGCGACCACGATCTGCCGGCCACCTCGCCGGTGCAGCAGGCTGTCGAGCTCACCAGGGTCGGTGGTGTGGGCCACCTCGACGTCGGCCGCCGTCCGGAGCACAGCGAGGGCTCGCTCGAGCCGCTCCTCGTCGGCCGTGCCGGCCGCGACGTTGCTGATCAGCAGGACGGGGTCCACGGGCGGAGGCTATCGCGGCGACAGGGGTGGCCGCTCTGCTAACGTTGCTTCGCAGAGCCCCGATGCTGTTGCATCAGGGCTCGCTGCGTGTGAGGACCTGCGGGTGGCGCTGGGCCACCCCGGACCCGGGCCACCTGTCCAGACCGTGAAGGGGTGCCGAGATGCCCGCCATCATCGTGCTCGGAGCCCAGTGGGGCGACGAGGGCAAGGGCAAGGCGACGGACCTGCTGGGTCCGCAGATCGACTACTGCGTGCGCTACCAGGGCGGCAACAACGCCGGTCACACCATCGTGGTCAACGGCGAGAAGTTCGCCACCCACCTGCTGCCCTCGGGGGTGCTCACTCCCGGCTGCATCCCGGTGATCGCCAACGGCGTGGTGGTGGACGCCCGGGTCCTGCTCGAGGAGATCGACGGCCTGGCGGCTCGAGGGGTCGACACCTCGACCGTGGTGCTGTCTGCGAACGCCCACCTGATCACCAGCTACCACACCACGATCGACAAGGTTACCGAGCGCTTCCTGGGCAAGAACAACATCGGCACGACGGGTCGCGGGATCGGGCCGACGTACGCCGACAAGATCAACCGGGTCGGGATCCGGGTGGCCGACGTGTTCGACGAGAAGATCCTGGCCCAGAAGGTCGAGGCGGCCCTCGAGCAGAAGAACCACCTGCTGGTGAAGGTCTACAACCGGCGCGCGATCAAGGTGGAGGAGATCCTCGAGGAGATCGGCCAGTACGCCGAGCGGCTCAAGCCGATGGTCGCCGACACGAGCCTGCTCCTGAACCGCGCCCTCGACGACCACCGGACCGTGCTGTTCGAGGGCGCCCAGGCGACCATGCTGGACGTGGACCACGGCACCTACCCGTTCGTGACCAGCAGCAACCCGCTCGCCGGCGGCGTAGGGGCCGGAGCCGGCATCGGGCCGACCCGCATCGACCGGGTGATCGGCGTGGTCAAGGCCTACACCACCCGCGTCGGGTCGGGACCCTTCCCGACCGAGCTCCTCGACGACGACGGCGACCGGCTGCGGGTGATCGGCGCGGAGTACGGCACCACCACCGGGCGCAACCGGCGCTGCGGCTGGTACGACGCGGTGATCGCGCGCTACGCGGCCCGGCTCAACGGGCTCACCGAGTTCTTCCTCACCAAGCTGGACATCCTCGGGTCGTGGGAGCGGATCCCGGTCTGCGTCGCCTACGAGATCGACGGCGTGCGGCACGAGGAGATGCCGATGACGCAGTCCGACTACCACCACGCCAAGCCGGTCTACGAGTTCTTCGAGGGCTGGAACACCGACATCTCCAAGTGCCGCACCTTCGAGGAGCTGCCGAGAAACGCGCAGACCTACGTGCGCGCGCTGGAGGAGATGTCCGGCGCGCCGTTCTGGGGCGTCGGTGTCGGTCCGGGCCGGGAGGAGTCGATCGTGCTCCGGGACGGCGCGTGAAGGTCCTGGTCCTCGGCGGAGGCGGCCGTGAGCACGCGCTGACACTGGCGCTGTCCAGGGATCCTGGCGTCACCGAGGTGCATGCCGCCCCCGGCAATCCGGGGATGGCCGCGGCTGCTGCCCTGCACGACGTGGACGCGCTCGACGGCGCGTCGGTGGCCGCCCTGGCGGAGAAGCTGGGCGTCGAGCTGGTGGTGGTCGGGCCGGAGGCACCGCTGGTCGCCGGGGTCGCCGACGCGGTGCGGGAGCGGGGCATCGCCTGCTTCGGTCCCTCGGCGGCCGCCGCCCGGCTGGAGGGGTCCAAGGCCTTCGCCAAGGAGGTGATGGCCGCCGCGGGCGTCCCGACCGCCCGGGCCTTTGTCTGCGACACCGCCGAGGAGGCTGCTGCAGCGCTCGGCACGCTCGGCGCCCCCTACGTGGTCAAGGACGACGGTCTGGCCGCCGGCAAGGGGGTCGTCGTCACCACCGACCGCGCCGAGGCCCTGGCGCACGCGGTCGCCTGCGGGCGGGTGGTGGTCGAGGAGTACCTCGACGGGCCCGAGGTGTCGCTGTTCGCGGTGACCGACGGCCGGACCGTCGTACCCCTGCTGCCGGCGCAGGACTTCAAGCGCGCGCTCGACGGGGACGCCGGCCCGAACACCGGCGGGATGGGCGCCTACGCGCCGCTGCCGTGGGTGTCTGACGACCTCGTCGAGGAGGTCGTCGCCTCCGTGCTGCAGCCGACGGTGGACGAGATGGCCAGGCGCGGCAGGCCGTTCGCGGGTCTGCTCTACGCCGGCCTCGCGCTGACCAGGGACGGGACGCGGGTGGTGGAGTTCAACGCCCGCTTCGGAGACCCGGAGACCCAACCCCTGCTGGCGCTGCTCGCCTCACCGCTGGGCACCGTGCTGAAGGCGGCCGCGGACGGCCGGCTCGACGAGCTGGGCCCGCTGACCTGGCTCGACGGCGCGGCCGTGGCCGTGGTCGTGGCCGCCGAGGGCTACCCGGCGGCGCCCCGCACCGGCGACCTGGTCCTCGGGCTGGACCAGGCCGGCAGCCGGGCAGGCGTCCAGGTGATCCACGCCGGGACCACGTTCGACGACAACGGGCAGGTGGTCACGTCGGGGGGGCGGGTGCTCGCCGTCACCGCCGTGGGCGCGGACGTGGCGGATGCCCGCGCCAAGGCCTACGCCGGGGTGGACGAGATCGTGATCCGGGGCAGCCGGCACCGCACCGACATCGCTGCCGGGGTGGGACCGTGACCCTCCCGAACGTGCTCGCGGACCGCTACGCCTCCGACGAGCTGGTCCGGCTCTGGTCGCCCGAGCACAAGGTGGTCCTCGAGCGGCGGCTCTGGATCGCCGTCCTCGAGGCGCAGCGCGACCTCGGCGTCGACGTCCCGGAAGGGGTGCTCGAGGCCTACCGGAGGGTCGTGGACCGGGTCGACCTCGCGTCGATCGCGGCCCGCGAACGGGTCACCCGTCACGACGTGAAGGCGCGCATCGAGGAGTTCAGCGCCCTCGCCGGGCACGAGCACATCCACAAGGGGATGACTTCGCGGGACCTGACCGAGAACGTCGAGCAGCTGCAGATCCGGGCCTCGCTCGAGCTGGTGCGCGACCGGGTGGTCGCGACGCTCGCCCGGCTCGCCCGGCTGGCCGCGGAGCACGAGTCGCTGGTGATGACCGGACGGTCCCACAACGTCGCCGCGCAGGCCACCACGCTGGGCAAGCGCTTCGCCACCATCGCGGACGAGATGCTGGTCGGGCTCGCCCGCCTCGAGGACCTCATCGCCCGCTACCCGCTGCGCGGGATCAAGGGCCCGATGGGCACCAGCCAGGACATGCTCGACCTGCTCGGCGGCTCCGCCGCTCGGCTCGCCGACCTCGAGCGGTGGGTCGCCGGCCACCTCGGCTTCACCCGGGTGCTGACCAGCGTCGGCCAGGTCTATCCGCGTTCCCTGGACCTCGACGTGGTCTCGGCGCTGGTGCAGGTGTGCGCCGGGCCGTCGAACCTCGCCACCACGATCCGGCTGATGGCCGGCCTCGAGCTGGTCACCGAGGGCTTCAAGGCGGGCCAGGTCGGCTCCTCGGCGATGCCGCACAAGATGAACACCCGCTCCTGCGAGCGGGTCAACGGTCTGGCCGTCGTGCTGCGCGGCAACCTGGCCATGGTCGGTGAGCTCGCCGGCGACCAGTGGAACGAGGGCGACGTCTCGGACTCCGTCGTCCGCCGGGTGGCGCTGCCGGACGCGTTCTTCGCCTGCGACGGCCTGTTCCAGACGTTCCTCACGGTGCTCGACGAGTTCGGCGCGTTCCCTGCCGTGGTCCAGCGCGAGCTCGACCGCTACCTGCCGTTCCTGTCCACGACCAAGGTGCTGATGGCGGCGGTGCGCAACGGGGTCGGCCGGGAGGTCGCCCACGAGGCGATCAGGCAGGCCGCCGTCGGCGTCGCGCTGGACATGCGCCAGGGTCAGGCCGAGAACGACGTCTTCGCCCGGCTCGCGGCCGACGACCGGCTGGGACTCACCCAGGCCCAGCTCGCCAGCCTGGTCGCCGACCCGATCACCTTCACCGGCGCAGCCGTCGACCAGGTGCAGGCCGTCGTCCGACGCGTCGAGGAGGTCACCAAGGCGCACCCGGAGGCCGCGGCGTACACCCCGGACGGGATCCTCTGAGCCCTCTGAGCCCTCTGAGCCCCTGCGGGCCGGCGTGGTCCCCGCACGTCACGGCACGTCAAGCGGTGAGTCGCAGCAGGGTGCCGAGGTGGGCCTCCATCCTCGATCCGTTCGGGGGGCGGGGTGCCGGGCGGGGAACGGTGAGAGGAGGTGGTGGTCGGCTGGTGTAGTGGTGGCCGGTCGGGGTGTAGGTATGGATGGCCTGGCCGGACCCGTCGACCGGCTGGCAGCTGGGGAGACCGTCATGCGCCCACTCTATCGAACACATGTTCGAACGTCAAGGAGTGAACCGGCCCAGGAGAGCGTCGAGCTTGGCCTCGAGCCGCTCCACGTCGTCGCGCGTCGCCGACTCGCGTCCTGGCAGCAGCGTGGTGAGCACGGCGCCACCGGGCTCCAGGCTGACCAGCTCCGTGTCGGCGACCGTGTTGGCGTTCTGGCGACGGAGTGCCGCGTCCACGTCCTCCTGGCGCAGGCCCTCGCGGGCCAGGGCGCGCGGGTTCCACCTCCCTCGCTGGGCGAGCACGGTCGCCCTGCCGTCGAGCAGCCGGTGCAGCCGGCCCGAGCGCGCAGCCAGCCGGACCACCGCTGCGTTGAACGTCACCAGGACGACCGCGCCCAGCAGCCCGCCGGACAGCGAGTTGTCCGGTCCGATGACGGCGTTCTGCACGACGTTCGACAGCAGCAGCATCACCACCAGGTCGAAGGAGTTGAGCTGGGCGAGGTCCCGCTTGCCGGCGAGTCGCAGCAGCAGAGCCAGAGCGAGGTAGACCGCCACGGTGCGGACGATCTTCTCCGGTGCACCGATGCCGAAGGTGAGCATGTCGTTCCACATGCCTCCATCGTCATCCGGCACGACGCCCGGCGGCCGGGGAACCCGCACTACGATCGGGCGCCATGAGCCACGCCGCGCCCGGGATCCCGCCCGCCCCTGCGATCGAGGGTGCCGAGCACCTGCACTCGGGCAAGGTGCGCGACCTCTACCGCTTCGGCGAGGGCCGGCTGCTGATGGTGGCCAGCGACCGCATCTCGGCCTTCGACTTCGTCCTCGAGCCGACCATCCCCGACAAGGGCGCGGTGCTCACCCAGATGTCGTTGTGGTGGTTCGAGAAGCTCGCCCCGGTGGTGCCCAACCACGTCCTGTCGGTCGACGTACCGACGACCGTCGAGGGCCGGGCCGTGGTCTGCGAGGCGTTGGAGATGTACCCCGTCGAGTGCGTCGCACGCGGCTATCTCACCGGGTCGGGGCTGCTCGACTACCAGGCCTCGGGGGCGGTGTGCGGTGTCGCGCTGCCGGCCGGCCTGGTGGACGGCAGCCGGTTGCCCGAGCCGGTCTTCACCCCCGCCACCAAGGCGGCGCTCGGCGACCACGACGAGAACGTGTCGTACGACGAGGTGGTGAACGTCGTCGGCGCCGGGGCGGCGTCCTGCCTGCGGAACCTGACGTTGCAGGTCTACGCCGTCGCGGAGGAGGTCGCCCGGGACCGCGGCATCCTGCTCGCGGACACGAAGCTCGAGTTCGGGGCCCGCGCCGACGGCACCCGGGTGCTGGCCGACGAGGTGCTGACGCCGGACTCCTCGCGGTTCTGGCCGGCCGACGACTGGCACCCCGGGCGGCCGCAGGAGTCGTTCGACAAGCAGGTGGTCCGCAACTGGCTGCTGTCCCCGGCGAGCGGCTGGGACCGGTCCTCCGGCGAGCCGCCGCCCAGACTGCCGGACGAGGTCGTGGAGCGGACCCGGTCGCGCTACCTCGAGGCGTTCGAGCGGCTCACCGGCCAGACCTTCTAGACTCGCTCGAGCGACCCCTCCCTCCCAGCAAGGAGCCCCCGTGGCCCGTGTCGTCGTCGACGTCATGCTCAAGCCCGAGATCCTCGACCCTCAGGGCAAGGCCGTGCACGGCGCACTGCCGCGACTGGGCGTCGAGGGGGTCACGGAGGTCCGGCAGGGCAAGCGGTTCGAGCTCGAGGTGGAGGGCGAGCTCACCGAGGAGCGTCTCGCGCAGCTGCACGGGATCGCCGAAAGGCTGCTGTCCAACCCGGTGATCGAGGACTTCGAGGTGCACGTCGCGTGAGCGGTGACCTCACGGTCGGAGTCGTGACCTTCCCCGGGTCGCTCGACGACGTCGACGCGCGGCGTGCGGTCCGCCTCGCGGGCCACCAGCCGGTCGCCCTGTGGCACCGCGACCACGACCTGCGGGGCGTGGACGCGGTCGTCCTGCCGGGCGGCTTCTCCTACGGCGACTACCTGCGCTGCGGGGCGATCTCGCGGTTCTCCCCGGTGATGGAGGACGTCATCGAGGCGGCGGGTCGAGGTCTTCCGGTGCTCGGCATCTGCAACGGCTTCCAGGTCCTCTGCGAGGCGCACCTGCTGCCCGGGGCCCTGGTGCGCAACCAGGCGCAGCGGTTCGTGTGCCGCGACCAGGGGCTGCGGCTCGAGCGCACCAGCACACCCTGGACGTCGGCGTTCGGAGAGGGCCAGGAGATCGTCGTCCCGCTGAAGAACGGCGAGGGCTGCTACGTCGCCGCCGAGGCGACCCTCGACGAGCTCGAGGGCGAGGGCCGGGTGGTCGCGCGCTACCTCGGCTCCGACCCGAACGGCTCGATGCGCCGCATCGCCGGCGTCAGCAACCCCCGCGGCAACGTCGTCGGGTTGATGCCGCATCCCGAGCACGCCGTCGAGGAGGGGTTCGGTCCGGGCACCGACGGGCTCGGGTTCTTCGCGCTGGTCGGGGCGCTCGTGGCCGACCGCGTCTGAGCCGGCGGCTCAGGCCGCGTAGGCCTTGGCGATGAGCTCGTAGGACAGCTCACGCTCCGGCTCGTCGTGCACCTGGGTGGTGATGATCAGCTCGTCGGCGCCGGCGTAGGTCCGGCGACGCTCGAGGTCGTCGCGCACCTGCTCGGGCGTGCCGACCGACATGAACCGGCGCCGCTGGGCCGCGAGCTGCAGCTCCTGGTCGGTCCAGTCGTGGGCCGCGGCCTCCTCGGGCGTGGGCACCGGGCCCGGACGGTTCTGCATCAGCCGCACCATGGACAGGTCGTTCGCCCGGGCCAGCGCCTCGGCGCGTTCCTCGGTGTCGGAGGCGATCGCCGCCACGCCCAGGATCACGCGTGGCTCGGCCAGCCGGTCGGACGGCTCGAACCGCTCCTGGTAGCCCGCCACCGCCTCTGCGGGGTCGGCGGACCCGAAGTGCCCCGCGAACGCGAATCCGGTCCCGAACGCGGCCGCCGCCTGGCCGCCGTACAGGGAGGAGCCGAGGATCCACAGCGGCGGCAGGGGTACGTCGTCCGGGATCGCCCGCAGTGGCCTGAACGGGTGCTCCTCGGGGAAGCCGTCGACGTAGGCGAGAAGCTCCGCGAGCTGCTGCGGGAACTCGTCGCTCTCCACCCGGCCACGACGCAGGGCGTAGGCCGTGAGCTGGTCGGTGCCCGGGGCGCGGCCCAGGCCGAGGTCGATCCGGCCGGGGTGCAGGCCCTCCAGGACCCGGAACGACTCCGCCACCGCCAGGGGCGCGTGGTTGGGGAGCATGATGCCGCCGCTGCCGACGCGGATCGCCGACGTGGCGGCGGCCACGGTCGCGATCATCACCATCGGGGCGCTGCTCGCGACGCTGCCGATGTTGTGGTGCTCGGCGAGCCAGAAGCGCTGGTAGCCGAACGACTCGGTGGCCCTGGCCAGCGCGACCGTGTCGTGCAACGCGGACGACGCGGGCCGGCCCGAGGGGATCGGTGACAGGTCGAGCACGGACAGCGGCACGGAGGTAGTGGTCACGTGGACGTCCAACGCCCACGGTCCGGAGGGGATTCCCGCTGCGTGCCTCAGCGCAGGCAGGACCGGACGAGGTTCTTGCTCGTGTAGTCGGTGACCACCCAGCGGCCCGCCCGCTTCTCGAGCGTCCCGGTGAGGTCGTACCAGGGCACCGGCCTGGTGAGCGAGGAGCCTTCCTCGTCGACGTTGAAGGTGTAGTTCTCGGTGCAGTCGCGCACCGTCGCCCGGGAGCCGGTGACCTGCACCCTGGTCACGTTGTCACGCGCCCAGCCGACGCCCCGGTTGCGCCCGGCCTTGAGTGCCTTGAGGTGCGCCTGCACGGACTCCAGGGCAGGGCCGTGGGCGAAGCGGGTCAGGTCGCGGGGCGCCCGCTGGTAGTAGTAGGTGTTCGTGACGGCCTGCCAGTAGCCCATCCAGGCCGCCACCACGGCCTTCTCCTCGGCCGTGGTGGCAGGGCTGCGGCCCAGCAACGCGATGTGCAGCACGGCGGCCCTGATCTGGGACCGCGGCAGCGGGGTCGCGCTGCTGCCGGGGCTGCGCGTCGGGCTGTCGGTGGGCGAGGCGGCCGACGACGAGGCCGAGGATGTGGCGGACGGCGTGGCCGTTGCGGTGGAGGTCGCGGCCGGCTTGTCGCTGCAGCCGGCGAGCACGACGACGAAGGAGACCAGCACCGCGGGAAGTGTCCGGCTGCGATGCATGGGGCCTCCCCGGGTGAGCGCGCTTCGGCTACCCGAGCCTACCGCGGGTCGGGTCCGCTAGATTGGGATGACGGCCTGGTCGGCCAGTCCGGACCACCCCCTTCCGAGCTCGGAGCACCGTTTGAACCACGTCGACTCCGTCGAGGCAGCCGGCACCAGTCCCGGGCGGCAGCAGCCGTGGTCCGAGCTCGGCCTGAAGGCCGACGAGTACACCCAGATCCGCGAGATCCTCGGTCGGCGGCCGACCAGCGCGGAGTTGGCGATGTACTCGGTGATGTGGAGCGAGCACTGCTCCTACAAGTCCTCCAAGGTGCACCTGCGGCAGTTCTCGGAGAACGTCACCGACGAGATGCGGGCGCACCTGATGGTCGGGATCGGCGAGAACGCCGGCGTCGTGGACATCGGGAACGGCTACGCGGTGACCTTCAAGATCGAGTCGCACAACCACCCGTCCTACGTGGAGCCCTACCAGGGTGCCGCGACCGGGGTGGGCGGCATCGTGCGCGACATCCTCGCCATGGGGGCGCGGCCGGTCGCCGTGATGGACCCGTTGCGCTTCGGGCCCCTCGACGCCCCGGACACCCACCGGGTGCTGCCCGGGATCGTCGCCGGGGTCGGTGGCTACGGCAACTGCCTCGGGCTCCCGAACATCGGCGGCGAGACGGTCTTCCACCCGTCGTACGCCGGGAACCCGCTGGTCAACGCGCTGTGCATCGGGGTGATGCGGCACGAGCAGATCCATCTCGCCAAGGCCTCGGGCACGGGGAACCTGGTGGTCCTCTACGGCGCGCGGACCGGCGGGGACGGCATCGGCGGAGTGTCCGTGCTGGCGAGCGAGACCTTCGACTCTGGAGGCCCGGCCAAGCGCCCGAGCGTCCAGGTCGGCGACCCCTTCCAGGAGAAGCTGCTCATCGAGTCGACCCTGGAGCTGTTCGCCGAGGAGCTCGTCGTCGGCATCCAGGACCTGGGCGGGGCCGGGCTCTCCTGCGCCACCTCCGAGCTCGCGTCCGCGGGCGACGGCGGCATGCACGTCTGGCTCGACCGGGTGCCGCTGCGGGACTCCTCGCTGGCTCCCGAGGAGATCCTGATGTCGGAGTCGCAGGAGCGGATGATGGCGGTGGTCGAGCCGGGCGACGTCAAGCGGTTCCTGGAGATCTGCGAGAAGTGGGAGGTCGAGGCCACCGTCATCGGGGCGGTCGACGACTCGGGCCGGCTGACGATCGAGTGGCGGGGCGAGACGGTGGTCGACGTACCTCCGCGGTCGGTGGCGCACGACGGTCCGACCTACCGGCGGCCGTTCGCGCGGCCCGACTGGCAGGACGCGCTGCAGGCCGACACCGGGGCTGCGCTGGTGCGTCCAGCCACCGGCGAGGAGCTCCGGGAGACGCTGGTGACGCTGGTGTCGTCGCCGGGGCTGTGCGACAAGTCCTGGGTCACCGACCAGTACGACCGCTACGTGCAGGGCAACACCGCACTGGCGCAGCCGGAGGACGCCGGGATGGTCCGCGTCGACGCGGAGTCCGGGCTGGGCGTGGCGGTGTCCACCGACGCCAACGGTCGGTTCACGCTGCTCGATCCCTATCTGGGTGCGCAGCTCGCGCTCGCGGAGTCCTACCGCAACGTCGCGACCTCCGGCGCACGGCCGCTCGCGGTCAGCGACTGCCTCAACTTCGGGTCGCCCGAGGACCCTGCGGTGATGTGGCAGTTCGCCGAGGCGACCCGGGGGCTGGCCGACGGCTGCCGCGCGCTCGGCGTCCCGGTGACGGGCGGCAACGTGAGCCTCTACAACCAGACCGGCGCGACCGCGATCCTGCCCACCCCGGTCGTCGCGGTGCTCGGCGTGATCGACGACGTCGCCAGGCGTACGCCGTCCGGGTTCGCCTCGGAGGGTCAGCAGATCTACCTGCTGGGCACCACGCGCGACGAGCTGTGCGGCTCCGAGTGGGCCCAGGTCGTGCACGGCCACCTCGGGGGACGACCGCCGGTGGTGGACCTCGCCGCCGAGAAGGAGCTCGCCGACATCCTGGTCAACGCCTCGCGGGACGGCCTGATCGACGCCGCCCACGACCTGTCCGAGGGCGGGCTGGCCCAGGCGCTCGTCGAGTCCTGCCTGCGCCACTGGGTCGGCGCGCGGGTCTGGCTGCCGGAGCACCTCGACCCGTTCGTCGCCCTGTTCAGCGAGTCGTCGGCCCGGGCAGTGGTGGCGGTGCCGCGCTCGGAGGAGGTGCGGTTCACCGACATGTGCGGTGCCCGCGGCTTCCCGCACCTGCGGGTCGGCGTGACCGACGGGGTGGGCCAGGACGCGGTCCTCGACGTCCAGGGCCGGTTCACAGTCCCCCTGGTCGACCTCCACGCCGCCTGGAGCGGCACTCTGCCGGCCGCCCTGGGCTGACCCTTGGGCTCGTGGGCCGACCCTCAGGCCGTGCCCGCGAGGAGCCGCCTCCAGGTCGCGACGGCGACGACGCCGGTCCGCGACAGCCCGTGCTCGCGCTGGTAGCGCTTCACCGCCGCCGTCGTCCGCGAGTCGAACACGCCGCTCACCCGCAGCCCCGCGGCGTCGGCGGCGTTCAACGCCCGCTGCACCCGTCGTACGGCGGTCGAGGCGGAGCCGACCTTGAGCCGCGGGTTCGCACCGGCGTCGGAGAGCAGCGCAACCCAGGTGGAGGTCGTCGTCGAGGTGGACGCCGGCAGGCCGCGGCTGACCCGGTAGGACCGCACGGCGGCGCCGAGGCGGCCGCCGTAGACGCCGTCGACGGGGCCGTGGTAGAGCCGCTTGCCCCGCAGCAGGCACTGCAGGGTACGCACCTGGGCGCCCCGGGCACCGAGGGCCACAGGGGCGTAGCCGGCGTAGTCGTAGACCGCGGCGCCGCCGCAGTGCGAGGGCTCAGCGGCGACCGTGGAGCCGGCGCCGAGGTCCACCCAGTCCTGGTCGACGTTGATGGTGACCCCGCCGTAGGTCTCGTCGTGACCACCGCGGTACTGGTGCACCCGGCGGTGCGGCGTCCAGCCGGTCCCGCGCACGTAGGAGGAGGAGTCGTCGGGACGGCCGTTCCAGTCCGCTATCCACACGGCGTCCGGCATCCGGTAGCGGCCCGGGCGGGAGACCCGCGCGTTGTCGAGCATCGCCAGGCCGGACGCGGCGCTGGAGTAGACGCCGGAGACGAACCCGTGCCGGTGCAGCTGCGTGGTCCAGGCCGACAGGAAGCTCAGCGCCGACTCGCGGCACGGGGTGCCGGCGCTCGGGAAGGCCTCGAGGTCGTACCACAGCGTGCTGCGCCTGGCGATCCCGAGCCGCACGGCCACGCCGACGGTCTTGTTCGCCTCCGCGCGGCCCTGCGCACGCGCGGTGGCGTAGGCCGCGGTGCTCCGGGGGCTGATCCGGACCTGGTGCAGGTAGCGCTCCCGGGTCGTGCACCACGCCTGCGGGCCGAGGGTGATGGGCAGCAGCCGCCAGCCGTGCGCGAGCTGCATCCGCACCCAGGTCGGGCTCAGGTTGGGCTGGCTGGTGCAGCCGCGGGAGTCCCCGGAGATGTAGATGCCGACCGCCCAGTACGGCGAGCCGGTCAGCCACGCGTTCATCGCGCTCTGGCTGGGGGCGCTGCACTGGTCGAAGCCGTAGCCGGTGAGGCTGCCGGGGGTCACCGGGTTGGCCGCGACCACGGGCTTCGACGGTGAGGTCGCCGGTGGCGGGGCCGCGAGCGAGGGGCCGGCGACCAGGGAGAGGCCGGCCAGGCCGATGAGGAAGGTGCTGAGGTGACTGGGTCGCATGCGGTTCCTGCCCGTTGGGATCGCCAGTCACTCTAGTCACAACAACCTCACAGTGTATCAACCTCGGGTCGATTCGCCCGGGTCCGACACGCCGACCCGGCGCGTCTGGCGGACCGGGTCGGCACAATGGGACCGTGCCTGTCCGCCTGCGCCCCGCTGACCCTGCCGTGGTGGGCCCGGCCCTGCACCGGTTCCGGGCGGGCACCTCGGACGACGACGACCTGCGGCTGCTGACCAAGCACCTGCTCGCCGTGCTGGTCGCCACGGCCCCCGGCGGTGCTGTCGAGGTCCGGGTGCCGCCGTACGCGGCGGCCCAGTGTCTGCCGGGCACCCGGCACACCCGCGGCACCCCACCGGCCGCCGTCGAGATGGACGCCCCGACCTGGATCGCCCTGGCGGTCGGAGACCTGGACTGGACGGAGGCGACCCGGGAGGCGCGCGTGGTGGCCTCCGGCGAGCGCTCCGACCTGGGCCACCTGCTGCCGCTGGTGACCGGGTGAGGTGGGGACCTCGCGCCCTCAGCCGGTGGACTGCCGGTGTCTCGGCGGTGGCCGCGCCGGTTCGTAGCCGCCGAGCCCCGCCGGCCTGACCAGGAGCTGGGTGACCACCACGTAGACGGCAGCCGACACCGTGGCGGTGGGCAGGGAGGCACCGACCCACGGGAAGGGCTCGTGCACGGCGTAGGAGTGTGGGTCGAGGAGGTAGAGATACGTGGTCATCCCTGCTGCCATGGCGCTGAGGGCTGCCGGGTTGAGTCCGGACCAGTAGCCGTACGGCGCGTCACGCCCGCGCTCGTAGATGCCTCGGACACTGATCCGTTGGTGCCGCAGCACCAGGTAGTCGACGATCTGGATGCCCACGAGCGGGGCGAAGAGCACGCCCAGATAGGCCAGGAACGTCCCGAAGTGGTCGAAGAACCAGTTCGGCACCAGGGTCCCCACTGCCAGCACCGGCGCGAGCGACAGCAGCAAGGTGGCGTTCCAGGAGCAGCGGCGCATCGCCGGCACGGACCTGAGGCCGACGGCCGAGGCGTAGACGCCGGCGGTGGTCGCGCCGAGGTTCGCGGCGAGCACGAACAGCAGGGCTATCGCACCGACCAGGTTCCCGCCGACCAGGGTGATCCACTGAGCGGGGTCTGTGGTGTGGAGCGCCAGGACCCCTGCCAGCCCGACCAGGCTGAGCACCGGCACGGAGAGGCCCATGCCGATCATGGCCGGCAGCAGAGCAGTCCTCGCGTTCGGCGCCTGACGGGTCAGCGAGCCCGTGTAGGGCCACCACGCGAGCAGGCTGACCAGGCCGATCTCGACGCCGTACTGGTAGTCCAGACGCTTGGCGGACGCGTGCGCAGGAACCGCGTCGGCGAGCGCATCCCGCTGGTTGACGAGCAGCATGGCGATCAGCCACGCGCCGACCCCGACCACGAAGAAGAACAGGACGGTCGAGACCCTCTCCAGGCCGGCGGACCCGTGCAGGAGCACGAGCAACACCACCGTGCAGGCGACCACGGTGGCCACCGGGACCACCCACCTCTCCAGCGCCACGCCACCAGCCCCGATGGCGTGCAGGAACTCCGCCGCGGACTTGCCGAAGAAGATGAGAAGCAGAGAGTTCCAGCCGATGATCGAGGCGAACTGCAGCGGAACGGTGATCGCCCAGCCGTTGTAGCCCATCTGCGGCACTGCGGCATGGATCGAGTCGACCCCGTAGCGGGCCGACGTCGGCACGACCGCGAGGGTCACCAGCAGCATCCCGATCATCGCCCCCGCCGTCATGGCGAGGAACCCTGGCCACAGGGGCAGGTAGTAGCCGACGTACTCACCGATCACGAAGCACCAGGTCGCCGACGCGGCGACCAGCAGCACCACGAACAGCTGGCGGCGCTGCCAGCCACGCTCGTGCGGCAGGAGCGGCCAGCCGGCCTCCCCCTCACTCACCGCGGAACACCGGACGCCGCGAACGCCCTCGATCTCACCACCCGAGCAGCCAGCCGAGCATCAAGCACACGAGTGGCAGCAGGATGCCGGTGAGCCCCAGCACCACCCAGTCGGCGACGGAGATCGCGTCCACGTCGGAGACCGCCTGCTCGTAGTGCCGGATGCGCTCCTCCAGTGTGCTCTGGCCCGCGTCTCCCATCTGCACGTCTCCCCCTTGTTCACCAGGTCGGTATCCACAACGGTACGAGTGGCGGCGATGCTGTACA
>JAICWH010000144.1 GCA_025934895.1 Nocardioidaceae bacterium
GCTGACAGCGAAGAACTGGGCGACGGCCTCGAGCGGGATGGGCGTGCCGGGCGGCGCCTCCCCGGCGAGGATCACCCGGCGCAGGTCGGCGAGGATCTCCTGCTGTCCGGTCGGCTGGCCCGGGTTGACGCAGGAGAGCCGCGCGACCAGCGTCGAGGGCTGCGAGAGTCCGGACATCGGTCCTCCTCGGACGGGTCACCGAGGTCGGACCAGCGCGCGGTCCGCTCGGGGCAGGTGAGGCTACCGCACCCATGCTCCCCCAGGTCGCGCCGAACTGTCAGGTCCTCGGTCGGTCGCCCGCGAGTGGCTGTGCCGCTGCCCGTTGGTTGGCGGGTCAGCCGGTGACCCGCTGGGACTGGCGGGTGTGGAACGAGCTGCCCTCACGGTGCGTCCGCCAGTCGTCGAACGACTCGCCCGTGATCGTCTCCAGCAGGTCGATGTCGTCGAGGAACGGCGCCCGCAGGATCTCCCCCTGCTCCGCGGTGAGCCGGGGCCGCTCGGGGTTGCCGCGCTGGTGCAGCTGACCGACCAGCGGCTTGCTCGCGACCCGCCACGCCCTGGGTGGCAGGAACTGGCCCACGGCCGCACCGGTCCGCACCATCGGCCCGAGCAGCTTGGTGCGCGCGCTGGGGTGCACGAACGGCTTGGAGTTGCCCTTCGGGATCTCCGTGACCACGTCCTCGGAGACCCCCAGGAACCGGCACACCCGGTTCAGCGCCGTCCGTGGGTCGTCCACCAGCGACCGGTAGCGAAGCACCAGCACCTGCTCGGCCGGGAAGTGCTCGAACAGGTCGTCGAGCTGCCGGCCGTACATCCCCAGACCGCGGTAGTGCCAGAACGGGGCCCAGCCGTCGTCGACCCGTTTGGCCTCGAGGTTGCAGGCCTCGACGACGTCCGCGCACGGCTCCAGGCCGTCGGCCCACAGGTGCATCCAGTTCGAGTAGGCCCGGTCCACCGGGTCGCGCAGCACCGCGACCAGCCTGGCCCGCGGCAGGTCGCTGGCGATCCGCCGCCGGGCGTCGCGGTGGTAGAGGTACAACGGCGTGCTCTCCCCCGCCAGCTGGTCCTCGCCGGCGTCCGCGAACAGGTCCAGGTAGCGCTGCCGCTGCCAGATCCACTCCTGATTGCTGTGCGCGTCACCCGGGCCCCGGTACGCCGGTGGCGGGGAGTCGCCGCACAGGTAGTACTTGGGCTCCTTGACCCCGCTCAGGAACAGCTCGGGGTGCTGGGCGAGCGCGGCGTGCAGGGCCGTCGTACCGGCCTTGGGCGCGCCGACCAGCAGGAAGTCAGGAAGCCGTCCGCCTCGCAGGGCCTGGGCAGATCCGGGGAGCGTCCGAGACATGCGGCTCATTGTATACCAGATCAATGTACTTAGGCTATCGGAGCTACTCCACGGTCCGCAGCCGCGACGCCTCCACGTGTTCGACGATGTGCCCGGCGATCCGCTCGAGCGCTGCCACGTCCGCTGCAGGGAGGCCCTCGAAGACCAGCGACCGGACGGTCTCGACGTGGCCCGGGGCCGCCTCGACCAGCCGCTCCCACCCGTCGTCCGTGAGCGAGACCAGAGTCACCCGTCGGCTCTCCGGCGACGGGCAGCGCGCTACCAGTCCCCGCCTCTCGAGCTTGCTGACCACATGCGAGAGCCGGGAGAGGCTCGCGTTGGTGCGGCTGGCGAGCTCGCTCATTCGCAGGCTGCGGCCCTCCGCCTCCGAGAGCATCGCCAGGCAGAGGTAGTCGAAGTGCGTCAGGTCGGAGTCCCGCTGCAGCTGGGAGTCCAGGGCCGGGGAGAGCTTGAGCATCACCCCGGCCAGGCGCAGCCACGCCCGCTGCTCGTCCTCGTCCAGCCAGCGGGTCATGAGCCCAGAGTAGGGGGTGCTCGGTCGACAGACACTTGATGCTTCAATCATTTTTCGGCTAGAGTGGAAGGACCGACCAACGCTGGAGGACGAGATGACCGATCGGCTGCCGACCACGGAGGTGCGGATGCCTGCCCTCTACATCGGACACGGCGCGCCGCCGCTGCTCGACGACGCGCTCTGGAGCGGGCAGCTCGCCGCGTGGGCGGCCGACCTCCCGCGTCCGAAGGCCGTCCTGATCGTCTCGGCGCACTGGGAGTCCGCGCCGGTGATGCTCTCCGCGAGCGGACCGGGGATCCCGCTGGTCTACGACTTCGGGGGCTTCGACCCGCGCTACTACCAGATGACCTACGCGACCCCGGACGCCGGCGCGCTGGCCCGTCGGGTGGCGGCGATGATGCCCGACCAGGAGCCGGTGCACCAGCACCAGAGCCGCGGCCTCGACCATGGCGCGTGGGTGCCGCTGAAGCTGATGTACCCGGACGCAGACATCCCCGTGCTGCAGATGTCCCTGCCCACCGACGACCCCTACCGGCTGCTCGAGCTCGGCCGCCGGCTGCGTCCGCTGCGCGACGAGGGCGTGCTGATCATCGGGTCGGGCTTCTTGACCCACGGGCTGCCGTTCCTCTCGGAGTTCCGCATCGACGCCGACGCCCCGGGCTGGTCGCGGGAGTTCGACGCCTGGGCCGCCGAGGCACTGGCCCGTGGCGACGTCGACGAGCTGGCGTCGTACCGCTCGAAGGCGCCGGGGATGCCGTACGCCCATCCCACCGTCGAGCACTACACCCCGCTCTTCATCACCCTCGGTGCCGCCTCCGACCCCGAGACACCGGGTGACCAGCTGATCGACGGGTACTGGATGGGGCTCTCGAAGCGGTCGCTGCAGGTGGCGTAGGCCCCTGACGGTTTACCAGGGGATGCAGGAGGTTGGGCGCATGCCATGGGTCATGGCCCGTGGGGAGCGCCAAACGGCCGACATCCCCTGGTAAACCGTCACCGTGAGCATCCTGTCGATCCAGTCCCTCGTCGCCTACGGGCACGCCGGGAACAGCGCGGCGATGTTCCCGCTGCAGCGGCTGGGCAAGGAGGTGTGGCCGGTGATCACGGTGCACTTTTCCAACCACACCGGGTACGGCGCCTGGCGCGGGCCGTTGCTGAGCGCGGAGGACATCGCGGAGGTGATCGCCGGAGTCGAGGATCGCGGGGCGATGGGGCAGTGCGAGGCGGTGCTCTCGGGCTACCAGGGCGCCGAGGACGTGGGTGCAGTCGTCCTCGACGCGGTCGCCCGGGTGAAGCGGCACAACCCGCAGGCCGTCTACTGCTGTGACCCGGTGATGGGGGACGTCGGCCGTGGCATGTTCGTGAGGGCGGGGATCCCCGAGTTCATGCGGGACCGGGTGGTGCCGGCCGCGGACGTCCTGACCCCGAACCACTTCGAGCTCGACTTCCTCGCACGCACCTCGACCACCTCGCTGGGCGAGCTGCTCGCGGCAGCCGACCAGGTACGGGCAGCCGGCCCGGACGTCGTACTCGTCACCAGCGTGCTCACCGAGGACACCCCCGCGGACCGGCTGGACCTGGTCCTGGTGTGCGGGGACGGCGCCTGGCGCACCCGCACCCCGCGGCTGCCGGTCGACACGTCGGGCGCCGGTGACCTGACCACGGCCGTGTTCCTCGCCAACCTGCTCGACCGAGTGGACCTCGAGGAGGTGCTCGTCCGGACCACGTCGTCGGTGTTCGCGGTCATCGAGGCGACCGCGGCTTCGCCCGAGCGGGAGCTGCAGATCGTCGCCGCACAGGACCGGCTCGCGCACCCGCGGATGGAGTACGACGCGGAGCGGCTGCGCTGAGGCGTCGCGTGGTGTGGAGCCGCTTGTCAGGTTCGAACTGACGACCTTTCGCTTACAAGGCGAATGCTCTACCAGCTGAGCTAAAGCGGCGCGGCCCGCCCATCGTAGAAGGCCGAGGCCTCGCGTCGCGACCGCCTCCTCCGGGAGCCAGGTTTCGAGGCATCGGCTGCATCGTTTGGCGCAGGACGGGGTACAGGCACCTCAACGCAACGAGGAGGACGACATGGGTAACGAGGACAAGATCGCCAACAAGGGCGAGAACCTGCTCGGCAAGGCCAAGGAGTCACTCGGCGACGCCACCGACAACAAGGACCTCCAGGCAGAGGGCAAGGGCGACCAGAGCAAGGCGGACCTCAAGGACGCCGGCGAGAAGGTCAAGGACGCCTTCAAGAACTAGCCCACGGCAGCACACGAAAGGCCGGTCCGGTCCTGGGGCATTGCTCCCCGGGGCCGGGGCGGCCTTCGGTCATGACGGGACCCGTTCGAGGAACCGGCTGATCGAGGCGCGCAACCCGGCCGCGTCCAGTCCGTGGGCGGCGAGGTGCTCCTCCGGGCGGCCGTACCTGCGCAGCTCCTCGCGACCCACCCCCAGGGCCAGCAGCCGGTGCGGTACGTCGACCAGCGCCTCGTCCACCAGCCGCGACGAGGTGCCTGCCAGGTAGGGCTCCACCAGCACCACCTGCGCGTCAGCCCGGGTGATCGCCGCGCGCACAGCGGCGCCGTCGAAGGGCCGCACCGCGTTCGCGTAGAGCACCGTCAGGTCGAGCCCGGCCGATGCCACGAGGACCGGATCGAGCATCGGGCCGACCGCCACGACGGTGGCGCCGGCTCCTCGACGTACGACGTGGAAGTGACCGGGCCGCACCGGGAAGGAACGGCTGTTCTGCTGGGCCACCACCCGCAGGTAGGCGCGACCGTCCCCCGCGACCGCCGTCCGCAGCGCGTCCGCGACCTCGTCGGCGTGACCCGGCACGTGCACCGTCCAGCCGGGCAGGGTGTCGAGCAGCGCCACGTCCCCCGGCGACTGGTGGGTGCGGCCTCCTGCGGACATGTCCACCGACCCTCCGGCGCCGACGAGCACCCCACCGACGTCCTGGTGGTTGAAGCCGAGCTTGACCTGCTCGAAGGCCCGCTCGACCAGGAACGAGGAGAAGGTGTGCACGATCGGGCGCAACCCGGCGAGCGCCATCCCGGCGCCGACGTTGACCAGCAGCTGCTCGCGGATCCCCACGTTGATCACCCGGTCGGGGTGCCGGCGGCGGATCCCGGTGAGGAACTGCCCGGAGATCTCGGCGTAGACCAGCGCCACCGAGGGGTCCTGGTCCACGAGGTCGGAGGTCGTGCGCGCGAAGACCTGCCTGGGGTCGCTCATCGCGCCTCCACCTCCGCCACCACCACGTGCGGGCGGTCACCGGTCCGGGTCAGGGCCGCGTACAGCGCCGGGTGGTCGTGTCCGTCGACGACGACGGCATCCCACCCCTCGTGGGCGAACCGGGGCGCGATGGCTCGCGGACGGCGGTAGCTCGTCGAGGCGTTGTCCACCACCACGACACTCAGCCGGCCGAGACCCAGTGCACCAGCGAGCACGACCGCCTCGGCGTTGCTCCCCTCGTCGAGCTCTGCGTCCCCCACCAGCACCACGACCCGCGCGTCGATGTCCTGGGCGCGCAGCCCGAGCGTCGTGCCGACGGCGAGTGGCAGCCCGTGCCCGAGCGAGCCGCTGGAGATCTCCACTCCGGGGACCAGCAGCCGGTCCGGGTGGTATCCCAGCGGGGAGTCGTACGTCGCCCAGTCGGCCAGCCAGGACTCGGGGATGAACCCCTTCGCTGCGAGCGTGGCGTAGTAGGCCATCGGCCCATGGCCCTTGGACAGGAAGAACCTGTCGCGTCCCGGGTCCTCGACGGTGCCTGGTGCCACGTCCAGAACCCGGTCGTAGAGCACCCACAGCACGTCCAGCGTGGACGTCGCTGCCGCGTCGTGCTTCTCGTCGCCGGTCATCAGGGACATCAGCCGCCTGAGGTCGTGGTACCCGCGTCGTACCTGCGTGTCGGTCGTGGTCATGAGCCCAGTGTGCAAGTTCAAGTGAACTTCAGGTCAAGGGATATCGTTGCCTGCATGGCAACCGCACGTCTCACGATCGGCGAGGTGTCGGCGCGCGCCGGTGTCGCCACCTCGGCACTGCGCTTCTACGAGCAGGAGGGGCTGATCCATCCCGAGCGGACCAGCGGCAACCAACGGCGCTATCCACGGGCCACCCTGCGCCGGGTGGCGTTCATCCGGTCGGCACAGCGGGTCGGCCTCAGCCTGGAGGAGATCGCAGAGGCGCTCGGCACGCTGCCGGAGGGCCGCACCCCCACCCGGGCCGACTGGTCCCGGCTGTCCCGCAGCTGGCGACCGCGGATCGACGCACAGATCGAGCGCCTGGAGCGGCTGCGGGACAAGCTCGACGGCTGCATCGGCTGCGGCTGCCTGAGCCTGCGGACCTGTGCGCTGAACAACCCCGACGACGCAGTCGCGGCCCGCGGACCGGGGGCCGCCTTTCTCGAGCCGGGTGGCTGAGGCGGCACTAGGCTATCGGCCATGGCAGTGCGCATCGTCGCGACGAGGGCCGACCCGGCCATCGTCACCCTTCCGTGGCATCTCTCGCTCGAGGAGTGGGGTGACGACGTGGTGGTGCCACTGCCTCGTGGTATCTCCCGGCACATCGTGCGGATCGTCCGGGTGGGCCGCCACGACATCTACGCGGTGAAGCAGACCCGCGAGCACATGGCCAACCGCGAGTACCGGCTGCTGCGCGACCTCGGCCGGATGGGCCTGCCGACCGTGGAGCCGGTCGGCGTCGTCAGTGGCCGCACCGACCGGAGCGGGGAGGAGATCGAGCCTGCGCTGGTCACTCGGCACCTGCAGTACTCCCTGCCCTACCGCTCGCTGTTCAGCCACGGGCTCCCGCAGGACAGCCTGCCCAAGATCCTCGATGCACTCGTGGTCCTGATGGTCCGGCTGCACCTGGCCGGCTTCTTCTGGGGTGACGTGTCGCTGTCCAACGTGCTCTTCCGACGAAGCGCGGGCGAGTTCGCCGCCTACCTGGTGGACGCCGAGACGGGCGAGCTGCACGACACCCTGACCCGCGGCCAACGCGCCCACGACCTCGACATCGCGCTCACCAACATCTACGGCGAGCTGCTCGACCTGCAGGCGGGCCGGCTGCTCAGCGTGGGCTTCGAGGCCGACGACATCATCGAGACCGTGCAGCACCGCTATGCCGGGCTGTGGGCCGAGCTGACGGACACCGAGGAGTTCACGACCGACGAGATGTGGCGGATCGAGCAGCGCGTCGAGCGCCTCAACGAGCTCGGGTTCGACGTCGAGGAGCTCGACATCGTCACCGACTGGGACGGCTCGACGGTCCGCGTGCAGCCCAAGGTGGTCGAGGCGAACCACCACGCCCGGGAGCTCCAGCGGCTGACCGGCCTCGACGTCGAGGACAACCAGGCCCGTCGGCTGCTCAACGACCTGGCCGCGTTCACCGCCCACCACGACCTGGGCAGCGAGAGCCGCTCCATCGTCGCGCACCGGTGGCTGACGAACGTCTACGAGCCGATCACCGCGATGGTGCCGGGCGACCTGCGCGGGAGGCTGGAACCGGCCGAGGTCTTCCACGAGATCCTCGAGCACCGGTGGTTCCTGTCCGAGCAGGCGGGCCAGCCGGTGAACACCCGGGTGGCGGCCCGGTCCTACATCGACAACGTGCTCGCGGCTCGGCCCGAGGAGGCCCTCACCGGTGACCCGGACACGGCCGAGCTGCCCGTCGTACGCGACGACGACGAGGAGCTCGAGCCGAGCGCCGATCCGGTCTGACCTGCCCTCAGCGGGAGACGGTGACGTCGTGCCGTGCGGATCGCCGCATTTCTTGACTTGTTCCAAAAGAGCGGCCAGACTCCGAGCATGCCCGCGACCGACGACCTGCAGCACATGCTGCGTGGTGCGGGCCTGCGCGTGACCCGCCCGCGGATGGCCGTGCTGGACGCGGTCCACCGGCACCCGCACGGTGACACCGAGTCGTTCATCGACGCGGTGCGCCGGGAGCTGCCCGAGGTCTCCCACCAGGCCGTCTACGACTCCCTCCGCACCCTGACGGGCGTGGGCCTGGTCCGCCGCATCCAGCCCGCCGGCTCGGTCGCCCGCTACGAGTCGCGGGTCGGCGACAACCACCACCACCTGGTCTGCCGGTCCTGCGGGGTCGTCGTCGACGTCGACTGTGCGGTCGGCGAGGCGCCCTGCCTGACCGCGTCCGACGACCACGGCTTCGCGGTCGACCAGGCCGAGGTCGTCTTCTGGGGCCTGTGCCCCGACTGCTCCGCACGTCCCTGATCAGCCCCCGCCCGGAAGGAAGCACATGACCGACAGCCACGACCCGAACGCTCCGCACGCGAGCGCCCAGGGAGTCGATCGCAAGGAGGAGACCGGCTGCCCGGTCGCCCACGACTCGGTGACCTCGCACGGCAGCGAGAGCGAGAACCCGGCCATCGACTCGCCGGAGCCCAAGACCGGGGGCCGCCCGCGCACCAACCGGGACTGGTGGCCCAACCAGGTCGACCTGTCGGTGCTGCACGCGCACTCGCCGGTCAGCAACCCGCTCGGTGCGGGCTTCCGCTACGCCGAGGAGTTCGCCCAGCTCGACGTCGAGGCCCTCAAGCACGACATCGTCGAGGTGCTGACCACCTCGCAGGACTGGTGGCCGGCGGACTTCGGCCACTACGGCGGCCTGATGATCCGGATGAGCTGGCACGCCGCCGGCACCTACCGGATCCAGGACGGCCGCGGCGGCGCCGGCGACGGCGGCCAGCGGTTCGCCCCGCTCAACAGCTGGCCCGACAACGCCAACCTCGACAAGGCCCGGCGCCTGCTGTGGCCGGTCAAGCAGAAGTACGGACGCCAGATCTCCTGGGCCGACCTCCTGGTGCTGGCCGGCAACCGCGCGCTCGAGACGATGGGCTTCGCGACCTTCGGGTATGCCGGTGGGCGCGAGGACGTCTGGGAGCCGGACGACGACACCTACTGGGGTCCCGAGCAGACGTGGCTCGGCGACGAGCGGCACGAGGGTGGGGACGGGTACCCGCGGCTCGAGGCTCCGTTCGCGGCGTCGCAGATGGGCCTGATCTACGTCAACCCCGAGGGCCCGATGGGGCACCCCGACCCGCTCGCCGCGGCGTCCGAGATCCGGCAGACGTTCGGCCGGATGGCCATGAACGACGAGGAGACGGTGGCCCTCATCGCCGGGGGCCACACCTTCGGCA
>JAICWH010000049.1 GCA_025934895.1 Nocardioidaceae bacterium
GCCTCGATGTTGACCAGAGGCACGAGCGCAGACACGAACCCGACCCCCAGCAGGGCCAGGACGTCCCCCAGCAGACCCGACACCGCAGCGGCTAGGCCGCCTGCGGTTCGGGGGAGTCGCTGTAGGGGTAGTCCCGGGTGAAGCTGCTGACCACCGCTCCGCTGGGCTGCGCGCAGTACTCCCAGACGCCCCGCTGCTTGGCGACGTCACCTGCTGCGCTGGCTGCGGGGCCGCCGGCCGACCAGTGCGTCAGCGCCACGTGGGAGCCGCTGGGGAACGGCTTGCCGTCCTTGGCGGTCCAGGGCAGGGCGATGAACTTGTCGGTCTGCTTGGTGCCCTGGAACTTCGCGGCGATGGCCTTGATCACGGCGACCTTGTCCTTGTCCGCGGCGATGGTGTCGTCGTACCAGAACAGCGTGTAGCCGTGCTCGAGGTTGTGCACGACGTACTCCAGCCGGGGGCGGTCGGCGGCGGTGTAGAACTTGCGCGCCATCGGTGCGGTGACGGGGTAGTGCGGCCCGAAGGCGGGTGGTGCGTCGGGGTAGCTGATGTCGGTGCCCTCGGGCCGGTGCTGCTGGTTGCCGGTCGCCTTCTTCTTCAGGACCGCCGTGCAGCCGGCGCTCCCAGCGCTCGCGCCCAGCTCCGCGAGCGGCTTCGCCTGCTGCGCGTTCTGCCGGAGCAGCGGGACGGCGGCCAGGGCGATGATGACCAGGGCGACGACCACGCAGGCCGAGACGACCGCCAACGTGCGGCGTCGCTCGGCGCGCTGCTGCTCGCGGCGCAGCTGCTCGACGACGGCGCGCCGGTCGCGGTCCTTGCTGGTCTTCGCCATGGCAGCGTGCGGCTCCGGCTCGGGTCGTGGTGCTGAGGTCGGTGGGACGGGTGGTGAGGCGTGCCGAAGTCTACAAAGGGGCTGCCCGGCAGCGCAGGAGCATGGACGCTTCGGCGGCCGGTTCCGCAGCCGGCTGGACCGCCCAGCCGAGCGCGAACGCGGCCGCCCGCAGCACGGCCGCGGTGCTGCCCTGCTCACGCTCGGTGCCGTGCAGCCGGACGGTCACCCCGACCTCCGGCTCCACTTCCTCGATGTGTACGACGGACCCGCCGGCCAGCTCCGAGAGGTGGTCGACGAGCTCGAGGGCCGAGCACGGCAAGCCGAAGCCCCTCGGGTCCTCGGCGCGCAGCGCCGTGAGCACCGCCTCCCGTGCGCCGAGCCCGAACATGTCTTCGGACTCCCCGCGGACCAGGGCCCGGGCTCCTGGGCCGTGCCGGCCGGGCTGGAGCACCAGGGACCCGAGCCCGCGGACCACGGCCGCGGGCCGGCGGTCCAGCTTGCGCTTGACCAGGTCGGCCGCGGCGGCCAGCTCGTCGGCGACCGCGGGCGCGGTGACCGCGAGCTCGTTGCCGTGCTCGTCGGTCCGCCCCGCGTAGTCGTGCAGCACCTCCAGCCCGGCGGCGCCGATGGCGATGTCCGTCTGACCGTGCCGCCACGCCCGCCCGGCGGTGTCGGTCACCAGGACGGCGACGTTCCTGCCGGTGCGCTGCGCGATGCCCTCCCGCAGCCGGCGCGCGGACGCGTCCGGGTCGGTCGGCAGCAGCACCACGGTGCCGGCCGCCGTGTTCGAGGCATCCACACCGGCTGCGGCCATCACCAGGCCGTGGTGCGTGCGGACGATCGACGTACGCCCGCGCCGGGCGACCGTGCGGGCGGTCTCGGAGACCACCGCCTCCTCCCGCTGCGCGGCTCGGACCCGTCCCTCCGCCTTGCTGACCACCTTGCTTGTGACGACCAGGATGTCGCCGTCCTGCAACGGCCGGGCGCCCACGAGCGCGGCGGCGAGGTCGTCCCCCTCGGCCACCTCTCCGATCCCCTCGAGCGGCAGGCAGGTCAGCCCGTCCGGGGAGGGACCGGTCATGCCTGTGTCTGCCGGGCCAGGGCGATCGTCGCCTCGGCCATCGCGGCGGTGGCCGCCAGGTCGGTCATCATCAGGGGCACCGCACGGCACGCGATCCCTGCGGCCTGCACCCGCGGTACGTCGGCGGCGTCCACGCTGTCGACCAGCCAGCCGTCGATGACCCCGCCGGCGGCGCGGGAGCCGTAGTGCCCCGCCACACCGGCGGCGCTGACCTCGACCCCGATGGCGCTCAGCACCTGGGCGGCCATCCCGCGCACGTGGCTGCCGGCGACGACGGGGGACAGGCCGATGACCGGCGCGGCCGTGGCGCGGACCGCGTCGCGGACCCCGGGGACGCCGAGGATGGTGCCGACGGAGACCACCGGGTTCGACGGCGGCAGGATCACCAGGTCAGCATCGGTGATCGCCTCCAGCACCCCCGGACCGGGCGTCGCCGCGTCGATCCCGACGGGGACGACCGCCCGCGCCGGCACCTCCGCGTGGAGGCGCACCCAGTACTCCTGGAAGTGCACCGCGCGCTGCCCCGACGGCTCGTCCGGGTCGTCGATCACGACGTGGGTCTCCACGCGGTCGTCGCTCATCGGCAGGAGGTCGACGCCCGGCTGCCAGCGCCGGCACAGGGCAGCGGTCACCGCGGAGAGCGGGTAGCCCGCCTCCAGCATCTGGGTGCGGACCAGATGGGTGGCCAGGTCCCGGTCCCCGAGGCCGAACCAGGCCGGCTCGACGCCGTACGCCGCCAGCTCCTCCTTGGCGTGCCAGGTCTCCTCCCGGCGGCCCCAGCCGCGCTCGTCGTCGATGCCGCCGCCGAGGGTGTACATCACCGTGTCCAGATCGGGGCAGACCTTGAGACCGTGCAGCCAGATGTCGTCGGCGGTGTTGGCGATCACGGTCACCCGGGAGGACGCCCCGTGGAGGCGGCTGGACCGGTTCAACAGGTGCAGCAGGCCCTGCAGGAACCGGGCACCTCCCACCCCACCGGACAGGACGGTGAGGGCGGCATAGGGCTGGCCAGAGGGCTGGGCATGGGGCTGGGCATTGGGCTGGACGGGGTTCATGGGCGGTGCCTCTCCGGACTCAAGGGGTGCGTCGCCGCCTATAGCAGACGCGGGCTTGACTTCGTCGGTACGACAGACGTGTAATTCCCTCAGTGTTGTTCAAGTTGTTCGTTCTCAGGACGGACTTCGTTCTTCACCGTTAGCGTGAGGACAGGCCCTGGCACCAGGGGCGCCGGAACGGGACCCGTCAGGGTCTCACGGGTCGAAAGGGCGAAAGCCGTGCGGGAGCTATATCTACTCGACACACAGTCCGAGCAGTTCGGATGGCAGGAGCGCGCGCTGTGCGCGCAGACCGACCCCGAGGCGTTCTTCCCGGAGAAGGGCGGCTCGACCCGGGAGGCCAAGCGGGTCTGCCTCACGTGCGACGTGCGCGACGAGTGCCTGGAGTACGCACTCGGCCACGACGAGCGCTTCGGGATCTGGGGCGGCATGTCCGAGCGTGAGCGTCGCAAGCTCAAGAAGCGCGCCGTCTAGGGTCTCCTCAGCAAGCCGGAGGGCGTTGGCGTCAGTCGTCGGCGTCAGTCGTCGGTGTCTGGGTCGTAGCGCGGGTCGACCTCCTCCGGAGGCCGGCCGAGCAGCTCCGAGACCTGCTCGACGAGCACGGTGAGCACCATCGCCGACAGGTCGCCGCGGGTCTGGGAGCGCAGCTCGATCGGCCGGCGGAACAGCACGAGGCGGGTCGGCCGGCCGTCAGAGCCGCGCACCAGCGACGCGAGCGGCACCGTGTCGGCGTCCCAGTCGTCGGGCACGATCGGGGTCTCCTCGACCGCGAACTCCACCAGCCCCAGCTCTGCGTGCCACCGGGCCTCGAGATCCCGGACGACGGTCAGCACGATCCCGTCGAACGTCGCCTTCGGGCTCCGAGCGGCGGGCACGCCCCTGGGAGACAGTGGCCCGGGGCGCAGGCCGGGCCCGCGCATCCCGCGACCGCGGCGGTCCCGGCGGCGACCCCGGGGCTGGCCGTCATCGAGGGACGCGGTCACGCCCGCGAGCCTAGCCGCCACGCCCGGCTGCCCGGGGTACCGTCTGCTCCGTGAGTCCTGCCCGCCGATGCTCCAGAACCGCGTGCACGCGGTCCGCGGTGGCCACCTTGACCTACGTGTACTCCGACCAGACCGCTGTCCTGGGTCCGCTCGCCACCTACGCGGAGCCGCACGCCTACGACCTGTGCGAGGCCCATAGTGAACGGCTCAGTGCGCCCCGCGGCTGGGAGGTGCTGCGCCTCGCTCCCGACCCCGAAGCCTTCGGGCCCACGACCGACGACTTGCTCGCCCTCGCCGACGCGGTCCGAGAGGCCGCCCGTCCGGCGCCGGTCCGTACCGACCCGGCCCAGGACCCGGGCGAGAGCGACCAGGCCCGGGACGACCGGGGCCGACCGGGTGCCGGCCGTGAGGTCGGCCGTGAGGTCGGCCGGCGAGGTCATCTGCGAGTGATCCCCGCGCCGGACGCCTGAGCGCCCGTCCCGGCTCACCCTGCCGACGGTCCGCGGGCCGATAGGCTGACGGGCATGTCTGCGACCTCGGCCGCCAACCTGTCCGCCGTCTTCAAGGCCTACGACGTGCGGGGCACCGTCCCGGACCAGGTCGACGAGGACCTCGCCCGCGCAGTCGGGGGTGCCTTCGTCGCCGTCACCGGGTCCGCTCGGCACGGGGTCGTCGTGGGCCACGACATGCGGCCCTCCTCACCGGGTCTGGCCCGCGCCTTCGCCGAGGGCGCGTCGCACGCCGGTGCCGACGTGACGATGATCGGCCTGGCCTCGACCGACCAGCTCTACTTCGCCTCGGGCAGCCTCGGTGTGCCGGGCGCGATGTTCACCGCGAGCCACAACCCGGCGCAGTACAACGGCATCAAGATGTGCCGTGCGCAGGCCGTGCCCCTCGGCATGGAGACCGGGCTGGCCGCCGTACGCGACTTGGTCGCGGCGGGGGACACGGCTTCTCCAGAGGGCGGCCGGGTGGGCACGGTCACCGAGCGGGACGTGCTCGAGGACTACGCCGCCCATCTGCTGTCGTTGGCGCCGGTGACCGGGCGGCACCTGCGGGTCGCGGTCGACGCGGGGAACGGGATGGCCGGGCACACGGCGCCCGCGGTGCTGGGCAGGCTCGACCTCGACGTGGTGCCGATGTACTTCGAGCTCGACGGCACGTTCCCGAACCACGAGGCCAACCCGATCGACCCCGAGAACCTGGTCGACCTCCAGGCCACGGTCCGGGACAGCCAGGCGGACATCGGCCTCGCCTTCGACGGGGACGCCGACCGGTGCTTCATCGTCGACGAGCGCGGACGGCTGGTCAGCCCGTCGGTGGTCACCGCGCTGATCGCCTCCCGCGAGCTGGCCCGCGAGCCGGGGTCCACGGTGATCCACAACCTGATCACCTCGCGGGCCGTGCCGGAGCTGGTCACGTCCCTCGGCGGCACCCCGGTGCGGACCCGGGTAGGGCACTCCTTCATCAAGGCCACGATGGCCGAGACCGGCGCGATCTTCGGCGGCGAGCACTCCGGGCACTTCTACTTCCGGGACTTCTGGCGCGCGGACTCCGGGATGCTGGCGGCCCTGCACGTGCTGGCAGCGCTCGCCGGGACGGACCGGCCACTGTCCGAGCTGCTGGCGGAGTTCTCCCGCTATGTCGAGTCCGGTGAGGTCAACTCGACGGTCGAGGACCAGGCCGCGGTCGTCGCCGACGTCGAGAAGGCGTACGTCGGCCGCGACGGCGTCTCCGTGGACCACCTCGACGGGCTGACCGTCTCGCACCACGGCTGGTGGTTCAATGTCCGCGCGTCCAACACCGAACCGCTGCTGCGGCTCAACGCCGAGGCCGGTGACCGGGCCACCCTCGACACGCTGCGTGACGACGTGCTCGCCATCATCAGGAGAGACTCATGAAGCTGGACCCGGCCCTGCTGGAGATCATCGTGTGCCCGGACTGCCGCGGCGCGCTCGCGGTCGACGAGGAGGCGTCCGAGCTGGTCTGCACGTCGTGCGGGCTGGCCTACCCGGTCCGCGACGACATCCCCGTCCTGCTCGTCGACGAGGCGCGCCGACCCGGGAAGGCGTAGGCCCGATGGCCGACGTCTTCGACGACTCGCGGCTCGACGACTCGGCGGCCCTGACCCTGGCGGACCACGTGCTCCGACCGCTGGCGGAGGCCGGCGCCCGCGTGCGCCGGGAGGTGGGTGAGGCGGCGCAGGCGATCGAGGAGGCGGTGGCCGGCACGACCGACGACTCCCGGCCCCGCGCCGTGGTCGCCGCCGGCCCCGACTCCCGGCTGCTGCGGGCGGTGCTGGAACCGTGGTGCCCGGTGCCCTTCGTCGCCTGGCCCGGCCCGTCGCTCCCGGGCTGGGCGGGCGGCCTGGACCTCGTCGTGGTGCTGGCCCCGGTGGGCAGCGACACGGGCTCTGCCTCGGCGGTGGCCGAGGCGGTCCGTCGCGGCTGCCGGGTGGTGGTGGCCTGCCCGCCGGGGTCACTGGTCGCCGCGCACGCTGCGGGACGCGACAGCACGGTCCTGCCGTGCCCGTCAGGTGACCAGCTGGCCACGGCCGTGGTGATGCTGCAGTTCCTCAGCCGCCTGGACCTGGGGCCGGAGACCGACACCGAGTCGGTGGCGCAGGCCCTCGACGAGGTGGCGGTCGCCTGCTCGCCGTACCGCGACCTCGCGGTCAACCCGGCCAAGATGCTCGCCATCGCGCTGGGTGACGCGACGCCCCTGGTGTGGGGCGGGTCGGTGCTGGCCGCTCGTGCGGGGCGCCGGGTCGCTGAGGCCATCCGACGGGCCAGCGGACGCACCGCCCTGGCCGGGGACGCCGAGCACCTGCTGCCGGTGGTGGCGGCGGCGGAGGTCCAGGACATGTTCGCGGACCCGTTCGACGACGACGGCGAAGGCACCCGGCCACCCGCACTGGTGATCCTCGACGACGGAGCGGAGAGCGCCGGCATCCAGGAGCAGCGGAAGCGGCTGACCGCCGCCGCCGGGGAGCACCGGGTGCGCGTGGAGACGGTGGCGAGCGACGCGAGCACCGACGTGGCTCGCTACGCCGCGCTGCTGGCGACCGGCAGCTACGCCGCCGCCTACCTCGGCGTCGGCCTCGGTCGCGCCTGAACGGTGAACGTCGGGCCAGCCCGCGCACCGCACGGACCGCCAACCCAGCCGACCCGGAGGACCGGCTGCAGCGGCCGGTGCCCACGCTCGTCGGCCGCGACCCCCCGGGCACCTCGAGCCTGGCGAGCGGGCCGGGCTGCGGGCGGTAGGCTGCTGGCTCACCCGCCAGACCAGGATCGGATCCCAGCATGTCCAGCGAAGGTGGCACCAGGGCGGTCGTTGCGGCCCTGCTGGCCAACACCGGCATCGCGGTGATGAAGTTCCTCGCCTTCGCGCTGACCGGAGCCTCGTCCATGCTCGCCGAGGGCATCCACTCCGTCGCGGACTCGGGCAACCAGCTGTTGCTGCTGCTCGGCGGAAAGCGCTCGGGCCGGCAGGCGACGAAGGAGCACCCGTTCGGGTTCGGCCGCGAGCGCTACATCTACTCGTTCCTGGTGGCCATCGTGCTGTTCACGGTGGGAGGGCTGTTCGCGCTCTACGAGGCGTACCACAAGGCTCACGAGGTCCATCAGGGTCTGCCGAACGACCTCCTCGACGGCAGGTGGTGGTGGGTCGCGGTCGTCGTACTGCTCGGCGCCATCGTCATGGAGGGCCTGTCCTTCCGGACGGCGATCGGGGAGAGCAACAAGACCCGTGAGGGAGCCTCGTGGTGGGCCTTCATCAAGCGGGCCAAGTCACCCGAGCTGCCGGTGATCCTGCTCGAGGACTTCGCGGCGCTGATCGGCCTGGTGTTCGCGCTGCTCGGCGTCTGCCTGTCGAAGCTGACCGCCAACGGTTACTTCGACGTCGCGGGCACCGCCGCCATCGGTCTGCTCCTGGTGTCGGTGGCTGTCCTGCTCGGGCTCGAGACCAAGTCCCTGCTGCTCGGCGAGGCCGCGAGCCCGGACGCCCAGCGTCGGCTGCGGGAGAGCCTGGAGAACACCGCGGGCGTCGAGCGGGTGATCCACATGAGGACCATGCACCTCGGCCCGGAGGAGCTCCTCGTCGCGGTCAAGATCGGCGTGCCACGAGCGGCGCAGGCCGCCGACGTGGCCAGGAGCATCGACGCCGCCGAGCGGGCGATGCGGCTGGCCGAGCCGTCGGCGCGGGTGATCTACGTGGAGCCGGACATCTACGTCGAGGGGCACCTGTCCGACCCCCGACCCGAGGCTCCCGCGCCAGCGGGACACTGACCCACCCACCGAACAGCCGCTCGCACTCGGCGGCGCCCCGGTTGCGGGCCCGTCGACTCAGGGCGCGGCGACCGCCCCGGGTACCCTGGGGAGGTCTGGCCTGCTGACGACTCGCCCGACCGCCCCCACCACCCAGCACTGAGGGAAACACATACACATGGACTTCAAGGTTGCCGACCTGAGCCTGGCCGACTACGGCCGGACCGAGATCACCTTGGCCGAGCACGAGATGCCGGGCCTGATGGCGATGCGCGAGCGCTACAGCGCCTCCCAGCCGCTGGCCGGCGCCCGGATCGCAGGGTCGCTGCACATGACGATCCAGACCGCCGTCCTCATCGAGACGCTGGTCGCCCTCGGCGCCGAGGTCCGGTGGGCGTCCTGCAACATCTTCTCCACTCAGGACCACGCCGCCGCTGCGGTCGTCGTCGGCCGCGACGGGACCCCCGAGGACCCGCAGGGCGTGCCGGTCTTCGCGTGGAAGGGCGAGTCGCTGCAGGAGTACTGGTGGTGCACCCAGCAGATCCTCGCCTGGCCCGGCCAGGACGGTGCCAACATGATCCTCGACGACGGTGGCGACGCCACCCTGCTGGTGCACCTCGGTGTGCAGGCCGAGAAGGAGGGCCGGGCACCG
The DNA here is from genome assembly GCA_025934895.1 of Nocardioidaceae bacterium. GTDB lineage: Bacteria > Actinomycetota > Actinomycetes > Propionibacteriales > Nocardioidaceae > Nocardioides_B. The sequence continues at coordinate 8,869 of JAICWH010000049.1, forward strand.
TCGGTCGACTCCGCGCAGAGCGCCGAGCAGCGGGTGATCTTCCAGGTCCTCAACGACAGCCTGGTCCAGGACGCCACCCGGTGGACGACCGTCGGCAACGCCATCAAGGGCGTGACCGAGGAGACCACCACCGGCGTCCTGCGCCTCTACGACATGATGCGGGAGGGCTCGCTGCTGTTCCCTGCGATCAACGTCAACGACTCGGTCACCAAGAGCAAGTTCGACAACAAGTACGGCTGCCGGCACTCGCTCATCGACGGCATCAACCGCGCCACCGACGTGCTCATCGGGGGCAAGGTCGCGGTCGTCTGCGGCTACGGTGACGTGGGCAAGGGCTGCGCCGAGTCCCTGCGCGGACAGGGCGCACGGGTGGTCGTGACCGAGATCGACCCGATCTGCGCGCTGCAGGCAGCCATGGACGGCTACCAGGTGTCCACGCTGGACGAGGTGCTGGCGACGGCCGACATCATCATCACCGCGACCGGCAACAAGGACGTCGTCACCGTCGAGCAGATGCAGCGGATGAAGTTCCAGGCGATCGTCGCCAACATCGGGCACTTCGACAACGAGGTCGACATGGCCGGCCTCGAGAGCTTCCCCGGCGTGCACCGCAAGAACGTCAAGCCGCAGGTCGACGTCTGGACGTTCCCCGACTCCGGCGACGCGAAGGGTACGTCGATCATCGTGCTGTCCGAGGGCCGGCTGATGAACCTGGGCAACGCGACCGGCCACCCGTCGTTCGTGATGTCCAACTCGTTCACCAACCAGGTACTGGCCCAGATCGAGATCTTCACCAAGACCGACCAGTACCCCGTCGGGGTCTACGTGCTGCCCAAGCACCTCGACGAAGAGGTCGCCCGGCTGCACCTGTCGGCCCTGGGTGTCTCGCTGACGACGCTGAGCCCTGCTCAGGCGGCGTACCTCGGAGTGGACGTCGCCGGGCCCTACAAGTCGGAGCAGTACCGCTACTAGCCCCGGTCGGTGACGGCGGAAGGGCGAGAAGGGACAGGTGGCGACCACGGAGACGATGGCTCAGGCCGGGCATCTCGGCCGTGGTCGCGTCCTCGTCGTCGACGACGACGCGGCCCTCGCCGAGATGCTGACGATCGTGCTGCGCAACGAGGGGTTCGACTCGCGGGTCTGCCTCCACGGTGACCGTGCGCTGGCGGACTTCCGGGACTACCGGCCCGACGTGGTCCTGCTGGACCTGATGCTTCCGGGCAAGGACGGGATCGACGTCTGCAAGGAGATTCGTGCCGAGTCCGGCATCCCGATCGTGATGCTCACCGCCCGCAGCGACACCGTCGACGTGGTCGTCGGCCTCGAGTCCGGAGCCGACGACTACGTGGTCAAGCCGTTCAAGCCCAAGGAGCTGATCGCCCGGATCCGGGCGCGGGTGCGTCGCTTCGAGGACGCTGCCCCGGAGATGCTCACCATCGGGGACCTGGCGATCGACGTCGCCGGCCACGAGGTGGTGCGCGGCGGCGCGCCCATCCCGCTGACCCCGCTGGAGTTCGACCTGCTGGTCTGCCTGGCGCGCAAGCCCTGGCAGGTGTTCACCCGAGAGGTGCTGCTCGAGCAGGTGTGGGGCTACCGGCACGCGGCCGACACCCGCCTGGTCAACGTGCACGTGCAGCGGCTCCGCTCCAAGGTGGAGCACGACCCCGAGAAGCCCGAGATCGTGATGACCGTGCGCGGGGTCGGCTACAAGGCCGGGACGGCGTAGCAGGCGGGTGAGGGTCCTGTGACCATCGCTGGGCCGCTGACCCGGGCCGTCACCGTGTGGCGGCGTTCCATCCAGGCGCGGGTGGTGCTGAGCACCCTGCTGCTCTCCTCGGTCGTTGTCCTTCTGGTCGGGTGGGTGCTGCTCCAGCAGATCACCGCCGGGCTGGTCGAGAGCAAGACCGACTCGTCGGTCGCGGAGGCGGCCAGGGCGACCGCCGAGGCGCAGAGCCGGCTCTCCGCTGCCAACGGCAACGACTTCGACGCCGGCACCCAGCTCACCCAGCTGGTCTCCACGCTGGTCTCGCGCGGTGCGGTGCAGGGCTACGACGTGGTGCTCAGCGGGCCGGTGGCCGGGACGAGTGCCGGGCTGGCGACCGGCGCGGGCACCAGCAGCACCCCGGGCGTCCTGCGCCGCAGCATCCCCCGGCAGCTGCGTGCCGAGGTCGAGAGCAGCGCGACGGACAGGACCTCCTACACCTACTCGACGATCCGCTACGCCGCCTCGACCGGAAGGCCACCGGTGCCCGGGGTGGTGACGGGGTCCGTGGTGACGCTGCCGGCGGACGGTGGCAGCTACACGCTCTACTACCTGTTCCCGATGACCGAGCAGGAGAGCACGCTCTCGCTGGTGCGGCGTGCCCTGTTCACCGGCGGGGTGCTGCTCCTGCTGCTGGTCTGCGGCGTCGCCTGGTTGGTGACCCGTCAGGTGGTGGCCCCGGTCCGGCTGGCCCGCCGGGTCGCCGAGCGGCTCGCGTCGGGTCGCCTGGAAGAGCGGATGCTGGTGCGCGGCGACGACGACATCGCGCGCCTCGGCAGCTCGTTCAACCAGATGGCCGGCAGCCTGCAGAAGCAGATCCGCCAGCTCGAGGAGCTCTCCCGGGTCCAGCGGCGCTTCGTCTCCGACGTGTCCCACGAGCTGCGGACGCCCCTGACCACGGTGCGGATGGCCGGTGACGTGCTGCACGACGCCCGCAGCCGCTTCGACCCGCCCACGGCGCGGGCCGCCGAACTGCTCCAGAACGAGCTGGACCGGTTCGAGCTGCTGCTCTCGGACCTGCTGGAGATCAGCCGGTTCGACGCCGGCGCGGCGGTGCTCGAGCTCGAGGACGTCGACCTGGTCGACCTCGTCCACCGTGTCGTGGAGTCCACCCGGCCGCTCGCGGAGCGGCGCGGCATCCAGGTCGTCGTACGCACGGGTCGGCGTCCGTGCCTGGCCGAGGCGGACGCCCGACGGGTGGAGCGGATCGTGCGCAACCTGGTGGTCAACGCCATCGACTATGCCGACACCGTGAACGTGATCGTCCTCGTCGATGCCAACGAGGAAGCGGCCGCGCTCGCCGTCCGCGACCACGGGGTGGGCCTGAAGCCCGGCGAGGCCGCCATGGTGTTCAACCGCTTCTGGCGCGCGGACCCCGCCCGGGCCAGGACCAGCGGCGGCACCGGCCTGGGTCTCTCCATCTCGCTGGAGGACGCGCACCTGCACGGCGGCTGGCTGCAGGCGTGGGGTGAACCCGGTCGTGGCGCCCAGTTCCGGCTGACCCTGCCGCGGCGTGCCGGCGACAGCATCGGGGTCAGCCCGCTGCCGCTGGTGCCGGAGGACAAGGCCCAGCTGGCGGCCCCCCGGACGGGCACGTCGTGAGCCGGCGCCGGCGCGCCCTGCTGGCGCTGCTCACGCTCCTCCTGGTGACCGGCACGAGCAGCTGCGTCAGCCTGCCCCGCACCGGACCAGTCCACTCCAGGAGCGTCGCGAACGACGGTGAGGGGGAGACGCTGGTCGACTACACGCCGGCGGGCCCGAAGCCGGGCAGCGCCCCGGTGCCGCTCGTCGACAACTGGCTCACCTCGATGACCGCGACGCCGTTGAACACCTACGTGGCGCGGGAGTTCCTGACCGACTCGAGCAGCACCAGCTGGGTGCCCGAGCGGGGCACGGTCGTCTACGGGAGCCAGGAGCTGGTCAGCCGGCCGGACGGGGTCGTGATGCTCCGCCTGCGCGACGTCGTGGAGCTCGACGACCGAGGCGGCTGGCGCGGCGACCCCACCGCCGGGGCGGGCCACGACTACCTGCTCCGACTGGTCCGCGAGGACGGCCAGTGGCGGATCAGCCACCCGCCGGACCGGTTGCTCATCCCGCGCGAGCACTTCGAGAGCCAGTACCAGCAGTTCCTGCTCTACTTCGTCAACAGCTCCGCACAGGTGATGGTGCCCGAGCCGGTCTACGTCCCACGCGGTCGGCAGGCGCCCACCCTGCTGATCGCCGGGCTGCTCAAGGGCCCCGAGAAGGACCTAGAAGGCGTGGAGAGGACGTTCTTCCCGCGCGGCACGGCACTCGACGGCATCTCGGTGCCGGTGACCCGCCTCGGCACGGCCGAGGTGCCGCTCAGCGACGACGTCCTCGACGCCGACAACGACCAGCTCAAGCTCGTCTTCGCCCAGCTGGCCTGGACGCTGTCCCAGGTGCCGGGCGTACAGCGGCTCAAGATCACCGTGAGAGGGACCCCCATCGACGTGTCCGGCAGCAGCCAGGACGTGCGCGTCGACGACTTCTCCGAGCTCGACCCGTCGCTGGCCTGGGCATCGACGGCGCTGTACGGCGTCCGCGACCGTCGGGTGGTGAGCTACACGAGCCAGGGGGAGGCGCGCACCACGGGGCCGTTCGGCGTGCTCGGCCTCGCGCCCCGATGGATCGCCGTCGACCCGCTGAGCCAGCACATCGCCGGCGTGACCCCGGACGGCCACCGGGTGCTCGAGGCGAACCTGGAGGCGGCGACCGGTCGGGCTGCCGGCCTGCCCGACACCCGCACCGTCTACTCGACGGGCACCCCGGTGCTCCGGCCGGCCTACGACCTCTTCGGGGCGTTGTGGCTGCTCGACCGGTCCCGCGCGGGGGCGCGGCTGTCGGTCGTACGCAGCGGGGTGATTCGCACGCTGACCGCCCCCGGCGTCAGCGGCTTCCCGGTGTCGCGGTTCCTGGTCTCCCGCGACGGCACGCGGCTGGTGAGCGAGGTGCGACGTGCCGGCCGGGACCGGCTGTTCGTCTCCCGCCTGCGCCGGGACGCGCAGGGGCGGGTGCTCAGCGTGTCGACCGCCCACGGGCTCACCATCGACGGCGCCCCTGACGTGATCCGCGACATCGCCTGGCGGACCCCGGCGGTCGTCGCGGTCCTGGCGGCCCCCTCCGGTGGCGGCTCGGAGGTGCTGCTCGCGAAGGTGGACGGCTCCTCGGACGCCGCCGACCTGGGCGTGGAGGCGACCCCGTTCCGGGGCCGGGCGGTGCGGATGGTGACGGCGCCCTCGAGCGGTGCACCAGTCTACGTCGAGACGTCCAGCGGTGGGCTCTACGTCCTGTCCAGCCACGGGGTGTGGAAGCGCAGCAGCATCCGGGCCGGACTCCGGGCGCCGACCTTCGTCGGATGAGCCGGCCGGTTCGCGTCCACGGCCGCGGACGGGTCCCGGTGGTCCACACACCGGGGCGCTGCGGATGCGGCGGCCCGGTATCGCAGGGACGATCGGCGATGTGCTGGATGACGTGCTCGCGGGTGCCCGCGACGCTGGTTGCGACCTGTTCCTGGGCAGCGCCTGCGTGGGTTGCGAGGCGCCCGGGCGGGTGCTCTGCCGGACCTGCGATGCCGCGCTGCCCCTCGACGGGCGGGTCGCGTGGCCGACCCCCACACCCTCCGGGCTGGCCCTGCCGTACGCCGGCGGGGGCTACGACGGGCTGCTGAAGGCGCTGGTCAACGAGCACAAGGAGCACGGGGTGCTCGCCCTGGCCGCGCCGTTGGGGCGGGTGCTCGCCGGGGTGGTCCGCGCCCTGCTCGCCGAGGCGGCCGGGCAGCGGGCTCTGCCGAGTGAGGCCGTGCTGCTGGTCCCGGTGCCGTCGCGCCGGGCGGTCGTCCGGCGCCGAGGACACGACCCGCTGCTGCGGGTGACCCGGGAGGCGGCGGCACGGCTGCGTCGGCGGGGGACGCCGGCCGGCGTGGGACGAGCACTGGTCAGCGCGCAGCAGGTGCGCGACCAGTCCACGCTCGACGCGGTCGAGCGCGGCGCCAACCTCGCCGGCTCGATGCGCTCCCGTCGCGATGCGGGCCGGCTGGTGGAGCGGGATACCCGGGTCGTCGTCGTCGACGACGTGCTCACCACCGGGGCGACCGCCCGGGAGGCGCAGCGGGCCCTGGAGGTCGCCGGGCTGGTCGTCACCGGAGTGGCGACGGTCGCCGCCACCCGCAGGCGACATCCGCCCGGTGGACCGGTCCGGCAGGCCGGCTGAACAGCGGTTCCCTACCGTTCTCAGGTGCGGACGACTACCGTCACCCCCATGGAGTCCGTCCGGGTCCGTGGTTGCGCCGGCGGCGTGCTGCTCGGGAGGAGCGACGGTTCCGGGACCGCCGCGACCGACCGTCAGGGCACCGACCGGCTAGCCGATGCCAGTCGCAGGCGAAACGGTCCACGTAAGACGTCACCCTCGATGGGGGTGCGTCGATCACGGTGCGGCTTAGCAGTAAGCCCTGCCTCTCGCACGCTGCCAGATGCAGCGTTCCCGGGGGAGAAGGCCGGTAGTGGCGGAGAAGCCGCGGAAGCCTCAGCAGGCGGTTGTGGGGTCGAAGACCAGGTCGGCCGGACGGGCTCCAGCCTGTTGCATTTATAGGAAAGTCGCCGAACAACGGAGGTTGTCGATGGACATCGTGCTCAACAGCCGGCACTGTGAGCTCTCGGACTCGTTCAGGGACCATGTCGAGGAGAAGCTCGCCCGATTGGAGAAGCACGACCATCGCGTCATCCGCGTCGAGGTCGAGGTGGAGAAGGAGCGCAACCCGCGCCAGGCTGACCGAGCGGTCCGCGTCGAGCTGACGGCGTTCTCGAAGGGTCCGGTGGTGCGCGCCGAGGCCTGCGCGGAGGACAAGATGGCCGCCCTCGACCAGGCCATCGACAAGATGGCCGCCCAGATGCGCCGCGCCGCGGACCGCAAGCGGGTGCACCGTGGCCGGCACACCCCGACCTCGGTGGCCCGGGCACTGGCCGCTGTGGAGCCCTCGCCCAACGGCGTGGCCGGTGCCGCCGCCGCCGCGCAGGACCAGCACCAGGACGCCGGTCCGCTGACGGTGGTCGGCGACGGGCCGCTCGTCGTCCGGGAGAAGGTCCACCCCGCCAGCCCGATGACGCTCGACCAGGCGATGTACGAGATGGAGCTGGTGGGACACGACTTCTTCCTGTTCGTGGACAAGGACAGCGACCGGCCCTCGGTGGTCTACCGACGCCGCGGCTACGACTACGGGGTGATCGCGCTCGACCTGACCTGACCTGACCGTCCGGGGCCCGTTCTGGATCGGCTCGGCGAGCGCTGACGGCCGCCGATGAGGGCCGAATGTCCGCACTGACCGGGAGCAGGCATGCCATGATCGTCTCGTGGTGGACCAGGAACAGCCTTCCGCGTCGGGCGGTGAGCCGATCCGGGTCGTCGTCGTCGACGACCAGGAGCTCTTCCGCCGCGGCCTGACCATGCTCCTCGGTGTCGAGGGTGACATCGAGGTGGTGGGCGAGGCGGGCGACGGCGTCGCCGCCACGGAGCTGGCCACCTCGGTGGCGCCCGACGTGGTGCTGATGGACGTGCGCATGCCGAAGCGGTCCGGCATCGAGGCCTGTCTCGCGATCAAGGAGACGACCCCCACGGCCCGGATCATCATGCTGACGGTGAGCGACGAGGAGGCCGACCTCTACGACGCCGTGAAGAACGGCGCGTCGGGCTACCTGCTCAAGGACTCCTCGATCGACGAGGTGGCCCAGGCCGTCCGGGTCGTCGCTGACGGCCAGTCCCTGATCAGTCCGTCGATGGCGATCAAGCTGCTCGATGAGTTCAAGCAGATGTCGCGAGCGGACCGCCAGCAGGTGCCGACGCCCCGGCTCACCGAACGCGAGCTCGAGGTCCTCAAGCTGGTCGCCCAGGGGCTGAACAACCGCGAGATCGCAAAGCGCCTTTTCATCAGCGAGAACACCGTGAAGAACCACGTCCGCAACATCCTGGAGAAGCTCCAGCTGCACTCCCGCATGGAGGCCGTGATGTACGCCGTGCGCGAGAAGCTCCTCGACATCCCCTGATCCGGCGGTCGGTGTGCTCACGCTGACCTATCGGTCGACCGCGCCCACCGAACGACGGATGCGGGGGACGGTGGGCCGGGGCGGCTTGAGAGGATCGGGCCGTGAGCCGCCTACCCGCGCTGTCCCGCGCCCAGGCGCGGCGGGCAACGCTGGTGGCGCAGGGCTTCCGGGACCCACGGCACACGGTGCCGACGATGCGCACGTTCACCCGCACCCTGGCCCGTACGGCGGTCCTGCAGATCGACTCTGTCAACGTGCTCCAGCGGGCGCACTACATGCCGCTCTTCTCGCGGATGGGGCCCTACGACACCGATCTGCTGCGGCGGGCCGCCGAGGACCGGCCGCGTCGGATCGTGGAGTACTGGGCACACGTCGCGGCGTTCATGCCCGTCGAGCTGTGGCCACACATGCAGCACCGGATGAGGCGCTACCGCGAGCAGGGTCACGAGTGGATGGGACTGCCGGAGCGGCAGGAGCTGGTGACCTCCCTGATGGCCGAGATCACAGCACGCGGCGCCGCGACACCGCGTGACCTCGACGACGGGCTGCCTCGCACGAAGGAGAACTGGGGGTGGAACTGGTCGGAGACGAAGAAGACCCTGGAGTACCTGTTCCTCGCCGGTCGCCTCGCGGTCGCCGGGCGCAACCAGCAGTTCGAGCGGCTCTACGACCTGCCCGAGCGGGTGGTCCCGCCTGCGCTGCTGGCCGCGCCGACCCCCACCGACGAGCAGGCGTGGCGCGAGCTGGTGCGGCGGGCCGCGACCGCGCTCGGCGTCGCCACCGAGCACAGCCTGCGCGACTACTTCCGGATGCGGCCGGCCGAGGCGCACTCGGCGGTCACCGACCTGGTGGACAGCGGCGAGCTCCTCGAGGTGCGCGTCGAGGGCGAGCCTCGCCGTGCCTTCCTGCACCGGGACACCGCCCTGCCGCGCAAGGTGGACGCCCGTGCGCTGCTCTCCCCGTTCGACCCCCTGGTGTGGGAACGTGCGCGCACCGAGCACCTGTTCGGCTTCCGCTACCGGATCGAGATCTACACCCCCGCGCACAAGCGGGTGCACGGCTACTACGTGCTGCCGTTCCTGCTCGGTGACCGGATCGTGGCCCGGGTCGACCTCAAGGCCGACCGACGCACCGGCCGGCTGCAGGTGCTGGGCTCGTTCGCCGAGCAGGACGCGCCCGAGCACACCGCCGTCGAGCTGGCGGCCGAGCTGCTGGCCCTCGCGGGCTGGCTGGACCTCGGCGGGGTCGACGTACACCCGCGAGGGGACCTCGCCCCGCGGCTGGCCGTCGCCTCCGCCGGCCTCGTCCCGCTCACGGTCCGTTGAGGGCCTGCCGCGCGGACCGTAGGTGCCGACGCTCCACGTCGTTGCCGCAGCGCTCGATGGCCAGGTCGTAGGCCGCGGCGGCCGCGTCGCACCGCCCGGCCCGGGTCAGCAGCGCAGCCCGGGTCGCGGGCAGACGGTGGCTGACGGGCAGCCGCTCGTCGAGGCCGTCGAGGAGGGCGAGCCCCGCGACGGGTCCCTGGTGCTCGGCGACCGCCACGGCACGGTTCATGCGGACCACGGCCGAGCCGGTCAGCTCCTCGAGCTCGGCGTAGGCGACCGCGATCCGGTCCCACCGCGTCTGGGACGCGGTGGCCGCGGTGGCGTGCTCCGCGGCGATGACCGCCTGCAGGGTGAGCTCCCGGGTCGGGGCGTCGGCGTCGTCCTCGTCGGTGCTGATGACCTCGGCGAGCAGCCCGAGGGCCTCGGCGATCTCGTCGTGGTGCCAGCGGCTGCGGTCCTGGTCGGGGAGCAGGACGAGGGACGCGTCCGCACCGGCCGCGTCCACCCGCGCGTCCCTCCTGGAGTGCTGGAGCAGCATCAGCGCCAGCAGCGCGGACAACAACCGGCGACCCGGCAGGAGCGCGAGCGCGACCCGAGTCAGCCGGATGCCCTCGGCGGCGAGGTCCACGCGCACCGGGTCCGGCCCGCTGCCGGGCGCGTAGCCCGCGGTGAAAGCCAGGTAGGCCACCGAGGCCACCACACCGACCCGCTCGGCGAGGTGCGACTCGTCGGGAACGGTCAGCGGAACCCCGGCCACCACGAGCTTCCGCTTGGCACGCGTGAGCCGAGCCGCCATCGTCGAGGTGGTGGTCAGGAACAGCCGGGCGATGTCCTCCGTGCTCACGCCCAGGACCAGCCGGAGGCTGAGCGCGGCCGCCGCCTCTGGAGCCAGCGCCGGATGGGCGCACAGCAGCAGCAGCCGCAGCCGCTCGTCAGGCACCAGCCCGCCCGGGTCGGCGAGCACGGCGTGCGCTCGCTGCTGGACCTCGGCCTCGACCTGCAGCAACGGGTGCCTGCGTACCGCGACGGCCTCCGCCCGGAGCCGGTCGACCACCCTGCGACGCGCCGCCGTGAGCAGCCACGCCGCCGGGTTCGCCGGCGCCCCGCGGGACGGCCAGGTCCGGGTGGCTGCCTCGAAGGCGTCCGCCAACGCGTCCTCGGCCAGGTCCAGCCGGCGGTACTGCGCGACGAGAAGGGCCAGCACCCGGCCCCACTCGTCGCGCCAGACCTCCGCGACGTCGGCTGTCGTCACCGGCGGTGGCTCACGGCTGGGCGTCCAGCCAGTCCTCGGCACTGCTCATGTCCGCCACCGGGCGCACCTCGAGGACGTACTGGTGGGGCAGCAGGTCGCAGAGGTCGACCATGGTGTCCAGGTCCGGGGCATCGACGAGGTAGAACCCGCCGAGCTGCTCGGCGGTCTCCGCGAACGGCCCGTCGGTGACCAGCCGCGCGCCGCCCGGGCCGGGCCGCAGCGTCGTCGCCGCGGCCACGCCGACGAGCGCCTCGCCCCCCAGCATCTTGGCCCGGGACCGGACCGCCTCGTCGAACGCCGTGTGCGCCGCGTGGTAGGCCGCTCGATCCTCCGCGGAGGCCTCGGTCCACAGCCGCTCGTCGGAGTAGATCAGGACGGCGTACTGCATCAGGCCACCCCGGCAGCAGCGCGGTGGGACTCGGTCGGAGCCGGAGCTCCGCCCGGCCCGGGGACGGCCGCGCGGACCTCGACGCCGTGCTCGCCGGCCAGCAGCCCACAGATCTTCAGCAGGTCCTGCAGGTCGTCGCTCTCGACGCCGTAGAAGCCGGTCAGCTGCTCGACCGTCTCGGCGTAGGGGCCATCGGTCACGGTGACCGCGTCCAGCTCGCCGCGGACCACCTTGGCCTGCGAGGAGTGGGTGAGCTCAGCGCCGCCGATCATCCGGTGGCCGCGCTGCTCCAGTAGCGCCATGAAGCGGTTGTGCCGGTCGTACATGGCGGCGCGCTGGTCCGGGGTGGCGTTCTGCCAGCCGGTCTCGTCGCCGGGTAGCAGGATGACGTACTGGGTCATTTCGGAGCCTCTCTGCTCGGGTGTCTTCTCAGCACGATGACGGGCGTCGACCGGCGGATTCGACAGCTTCCCTCCCACCATTGTGGCTGCCGTTACGATGGCCGTCGGGGTTCGATCCCCGGTCGGGACGCACCACCGCCCGGGGTTGCTCAGCCTGGGTCGGACCCGTCCCGTCACGTGAAACGTAGGAGTCGACACCCGTGCCTGCCATCCTCGACAAGATCCTCCGCATCGGCGAGGGCAAGATCCTGCGCAAGCTGGAGGCGGTCTCCCGTGCCGTGAACGCGATCGAGGACGACTTCGCGGCGATGACCGACGAGGAGCTGCGGGCCCAGACCGAGGAGTTCAGGAAGCGGCTGGCCGACGGGGAGACCCTCGACGACCTGATGGCCGAGGCGTTCGCCACCGTCCGCGAGGCGGCCAAGCGGGTCCTGGGGCAGCGGCACTTCGACGTACAGATCATGGGCGGGGCCGCGCTGCACCTCGGCAACATCGCGGAGATGAAGACCGGTGAGGGCAAGACCCTGGTCTCCACGCTGCCGGCCTACCTCAACGCCCTGGCCGGCGACGGGGTGCACGTGGTCACCGTCAACGACTACCTCGCGAAGTACCACGCCGAGTGGATGGGTCGGCTGCACCACTTCCTCGGCCTGTCCGTCGGGGTGATCCTGCCGGAGATGACCCCCGAGGAGCGCCGCGTCGCCTATGCCGCCGACGTCACCTACGGCACCAACAACGAGCTCGGCTTCGACTACCTACGCGACAACATGGCCAACTCCATCGAGGAGTGCGTGCAGCGCGGCCACAGCTTCGCGATCGTCGACGAGGTCGACTCCATCCTCATCGACGAGGCGCGCACCCCGCTGATCATCTCCGGTCCGACCCAGGACGAGGTGCGCTGGTACAGCGAGTTCGCGGGCATCGCCCGCTCGATGGTCAAGGACCTCGACTACGAGGTCGACGAGAAGAAGCGCACCATCTCCGTGCTCGAGCCGGGCATCACCAAGGTGGAGGACCACCTCGGCATCGACAACCTCTACGACTCGGTGAACACGCCGCTGATCTCGTTCATGAACAACGCGATCAAGGCCAAGGAGCTGTTCCGCAACGACAAGGAGTACGTCGTCATCGACGGCGAGGTGCTGATCGTCGACGAGCACACCGGCCGGATGCTGGCGGGGCGTCGCTACAACGAGGGCCTGCACCAGGCGATCGAGGCCAAGGAGGGCGTGACCATCCGCGAGGAGTACCAGACCCTCGCGACCGTCACCCTGCAGAACTACTTCCGGCTCTACAAGAAGCTCTCCGGGATGACCGGCACGGCGATGACGGAGGCCTCGGAGTTCGACAAGATCTACAAGCTCGGCGTCGTGCCGATCCCGACCAACAAGCCCCTGATCCGCATCGACGCAGCCGACCTCGTCTACCGCACCGAGGAGGCGAAGTACGACGCCGTCGTGGAGGACATCGCCCAGCGGCACGAGAAGGGCCAGCCGGTGCTGGTCGGCACCGTCTCGGTGGAGAAGTCCGAGCTGCTCTCGGGGCTGCTGAAGCGCAGGGGCGTCCCGCACACCGTGCTGAACGCCAAGCAGCACGACAGCGAGGCCAAGATCGTCGCGATGGCCGGGCACAAGGGCGCGGTCACCGTGGCCACGAACATGGCCGGCCGCGGCACCGACATCATGCTGGGCGGCTCGGTGGAGTTCCTCGCCGACCAGGCGCTGCGCGACCAGGGGCTGGACCCGCTCGAGGACAGCGAAGCCTACGAGGCCGCGTGGCCGGAGATGGTGGAGCGGATCAAGCGGCAGGTGGCCGCGGAGCACGACGAGGTCAAGGATGCCGGCGGGCTCTACGTCCTCGGCACCGAGCGGCACGAGTCGCGGCGCATCGACAACCAGCTGCGTGGCCGGTCCGGCCGGCAGGGCGACCCGGGCGAGTCCCGATTCTACCTGTCCCTGCAGGACGAGCTGATGCGGCTGTTCAAGTCCGACTGGGTGGACCGGGTGCTGACGACGCTCAAGGTGCCCGACGACGTACCGATCGAGAACAAGTCGGTCACCAACTCGATCGCCTCCGCCCAGGCGCAGGTAGAATCCCAGAACTTCGACTCCCGCAAGAACGTCCTGAAGTACGACGACGTGATGAACCGGCAGCGGGAGGTCATCTACGGCGAGCGGCGTGCCGTGCTCGAGGGCGCCGACCTGCACGAGCAGATCCGCTCGATGATCGACGACGTCGTGGAGAGCTACGTGGTCGGATCGACCGACGGGTTCCCCGAGGAGTGGGACCTCGACGCGCTGTGGGCGGCCCTCAAGCAGCTCTACCCGGTCTCGCGGACGCTCGCGCAGCTGGAGGAGGAGGCCGGCGGCCGGGACGGACTGGACCGCGACTACCTGGTCGAGGAGCTGAAGGCGGACGCGCAGGCGGCGTACGACGCCCGGGAGGCCCAGTTCGGCGACGAGGTGATGCGTGAGCTCGAGCGGCGGGTGCTGCTCTCGGTGCTGGACCGCAAGTGGCGCGAGCACCTCTACGAGATGGACTACCTGCGTGAGGGCATCGGCCTGCGTGCCTACTCCCAGCGCGACCCGCTCGTGGAGTACCAGCGCGAGGGCTTCGACATGTTCCACACCATGATGGACGGCATCAAGGAGGAGGCCGTCGGCTACCTGTTCAACCTCGAGGTCACCCTCGAGCCGGAGCAGTCCGAGGAGGCCGAGGTCATCGACGGCGACGTGGGCGACATGGGCGGTGGGGACCGGGCCGCAGGGCCCGAGCCCGTCGAGGAGCCGTCCCTCGAGATCGGCCCGGCGCTGGCGCAGGCCGCCGCAGCGCACAACGCCAGCCACCACCCGGGCATCCGGGCCAAAGGCCTGGACGCGCCGAGACGGCCGCAGGGGCTGTCCTACTCCGCCCCGTCCGAGGACGGGGACGCCGAGGTGAGCGGTGCGCCGCAGCAGGTGCTGACCGACGACCCCTACGTCGGCTCCAGCCGCAACGCCCTGTGTCCGTGCGGGTCGGGCAAGAAGTACAAGAAGTGCCACGGCGCCCCCGGCGGGCCGACCGGCCTGACCACCCGCGTCAACGGCTGAGCCGGGCGAGCGGCACACCGCGGTGGCGCACGCTGAGCGGGTTCTGCTCCGACAGCCGGGCGCCGACGGCATCACGTCATGACGTGTGGTGCACCTCCGCGAGGGCGTAGACGGGCGTCTCGATGCCGACCGCTCGAGCCTTGAGCTGGAGCGCCAGGTAGAGCGAGTAGTGCCGGGACTGATGCAGGTTGCCACCGTGGAACCACAGCGCCTCCTGCCGGGTGGGCTTCCACATGTTGCGCTGCTCACCCTCCCACGGGCCCGGATCCTTGGCGGTCGCCGAGCCGAGGCCCCAGACCTTGCCTACCCGGTCCGCAGTCTCCTGGTCGATCAGGTCCGCCGCCCAGCCGTTCATGGACCCGTAGCCCGTCGCGTAGACGACCAGGTCCGCCGGGAGCTCGGTGCCGTCGTCGAGCACGACCGAGTCCTCGGTGAGCTCGGTGACCTGGCCGTGCACGAGCCTCACCTCCCCGTCGGCCACCAGGTCCGCGGCGCCCACGTCGATGTAGTAGCCGGAGCCCCGCCGGAGGTACTTCATGAACAGGCCCGAGCCGTCCTCGCCCCAGTCGTGCCGGAACCCGGACTTCTCGAGCCGGGCGTAGAAGTCGTGGTCCCGCTCGCGCATCTGGTCATAGAGCGGGATCTGGAACTCGTGCATGATCCGGTAGGGGACCGAGGCGAACGCCAGGTCGGCCTTCTCGGTCGTGATCCCGGCGGCCAGCGCCTCCTCGGAGTAGAGGGCCCCGAGCCCGATCTCCATCAGCGAGTCGGACCGCACGATGTGCGTCGAGGACCGCTGCACCATGGTGACGTCTGCGCCCTTCTCCCACAGCGCTCCGCAGATGTCGAAGGCGGAGTTGTTGGACCCGATCACGACGGCCCGCTTGCCGGCGTACGCATCGGGTCCGGGGTGCGCCGAGGAGTGGTGCTGGTCGCCGCGGAACCTGTCCATGCCGGGGAGGTCGGGGAGGTTCGGCTTGCCGGACATCCCGGTCGCGAGGACCAGCTGCTTGGGTCGGAGCACGACAGGCTGGCCGTTGCGCTCCACCTCGACCGTCCACTCGGCGGTGACCGGGTCGTAGCGAGCGCTCTTGGCTTCGGTGTTCGACCAGTAGTTGAGCTCCATCACCTTGGTGTAGGACTCGAGCCAGTCCGCGATCTTGTCCTTGGGGGCGAACACCGGCCAGTTGTCGGGGAACTTGATGTAGGGCAGGTGGTCGTACCACACCGGGTCGTGCAGGCACAGCGACTTGTAGCGGCTGCGCCACTGGTCGCCGGGCCGGCCCCGCTTGTCGATCACGATGGTGGGCACGCCGAGCTGGCGGAGCCGGGCGCTGAGCGCGATGCCACCCTGCCCACCGCCCACCACGAGGACGTAGGGCTGGGTCTGGTAGCCCAGCTCGGCCGCCTCCCGCTCGCGCTTCTCCGCCCAGGTCTCCCGGTTGCGGTTCGCCCCGTGCTCGGCCCCTCGGGGGCGTCGGTGGTTCTTCGGCTCCTCGTGGCCCTTGAGCTCATAGAGCGTCGTGAGCAGGGTCCAGGCGCCCTCGTCCTTGAGGCGAAGCTGGCCGCGTCCGCGTCCGACTGCCGTCTCGAACTCGATCCAGGCAGTCGTCACCCCGTCCGCCTCCTCCGGCGGCTCGGTCGTGCGGAAGCCACTGGGGTCGGTGCGCTCGAGGCACTCCTGGAGCATGTCGGCGATGCCGCCGCGGCCCTCGACGGTCGTGATGTTCCAGGTGAACGCCACCAGGTCGCGCCAGAAGCTGTCCTTCGCGAACAGTCCCGTCGCCCGCTGCACGTCGCGGGCCGCGAGGGCTGCCTCGAAGTCCTCGAGCCACGCGTCCATCCGCGCCTGTGGCGTGCTAGCGCTTCCGGCCGTGGTGTCCGGGCCGGGGTCCAGCGTCTGGGTCATCGGGGTCCTTTCCATGAGGGGTGTGTGCTAGACGACACCGTGCCTCATGCGGTTGGCGCAGTCCCGCTCGGGGTCCCTTCCCGACTGACCGCCGGACCGGCTCACCCGAGCTGCAGGACGACGCAGAGCCAGCGGGCGTTGCGCAGCTCGAGCCGGGCGGCGAGGGCGCGTGAGCGATGCCCGTGCCGCACGTGCACGCTGACCTCGGCGGCCGCGGGCGAGGGCTGGAAGACGTGCACGCTGCGCACCTGCGGCCGCACCGAGCGCCGCCGGTCCGGCGCGGGGGCCGTCCGGCCGAGGATGCGGATCCGTCGGTCGAGGTCGGAGTAGACCCGGGCGTTGGTCCAGCGCAGGAGTTGGCTGAGCGGACGGTCACCGCCGAGCACCTCGACGGTGGCCTGGGCGAACCTGGCGGCCCACTCGTGCACCTCCCTCAGCGCGGGCGACAGCTCACCGGGGACCTCGCACGGTGCACCAGTGGCCGGCTGGTCGGGCAGCCGGTCCAGGTCGAACGCCAAAGTGCCCTGCACAGAGGCGACCGGCACCACCTCCCGAGGGCGGCCGGGCTGGCTGAGGACGGTCACCGTCGCCATCGCCTCCGTCGGCGCGGGTGGGCGCCGAGAGGGCAGCCGGCGGACCGGCGCCTCCCGGTTCGGTGGGGTGCGGGTCGGTGCACTGCGGGCCGGTGGGACGGTCCAGGTCAGCGGGTCGGGGGTCACGGTGCTTCCTCTCCTCGGGGCGGTGCGCTCAGGTCTGGGGCGAGGTCCGGGACGGCCAGGTGGGTCCCGGGCAGGATCAGGTCCGGGTCGCTGCCGATCCGGGAGAGGTTGGCGCGGTGCAGCCGGTGCCAGGCCCCGGTGATCTGGGCGTCGGTGGCCGACGGGGGCAGGAGCTGCACGGCGATCGACCACAGGGACTGACCAGGACGGACCACCAGGCCGGTGACCGGGCGCGGTCCGCCGTCCGGCGGCCCCGTGATCGGGAGCGCCGTGGTCGGGAGCGCCGTGGTCCGCCGCGACCCGTGACCCGGTGCGGCTGCGGGTGCGCCCGCTCGTGCCCCAGCCGGCGCCGCGGAGCGTGCCTCAGCCGGCGCCACGGCTCGGGCCCGGGCCGGTGCCGAGCCGACGGGTAGGTCCGGCAGGGCCAGCCCGCTGAGGAGTCCGGCACCCTGCGACCCCTGCGGCACGCGGCCGCCGCGGTGAGCTGGCCCGGCGGCGTGCTCGTCACCGCTCGGCCGGGTCGCGGCCGCGAGAGCCCGCGCGGCGATGTGCCCACCGTCCGGCAGGGCCGGGGCGGCGAGTGCGGGCCCCGCGACGCCGGCGGTGACGGCGACGCCGAGCGCTCCGAGCACAACTCGTCCGACCACGGCAGGACAGGCCCGCTCGAGGACCGTCCCCAGCGCGACGGCCCGGTCGCTGCCGGGGGCCAGCTGGTGAACAGCGTACGCCGTGAGCGCCAGGGCGGTGCTCAGCCCCAGCCAGCCGACGCAGCCGAGCAGCACCAGCGCGCACAGCCCGAGCAGGGCGGCGTCGAACGGCACCGTGTCCACGCCCCCCGGTCCGAGCCTGAACACCGGCCCGACGAGGGCCGTGGCCGCGGGCCCGGCCAGCCGCCAGGCAGCGACGCACACGGCGATGCAGCCGACGACCAGGACGACAGCGCGCAGGGCGGCCGAGAGGAGAGGACGGGCCACAGCAATCCTCTCGTTTGATGATGTTTGATCTATTCAGATGCATTTTGAAGCCGAAGTCAAATGATTGTCCACAGCTGTTGACTTCGCCCTCCGGACCCGACAGCGTTCTGGCATGCGATGGGACCACCTGCTGGGCGACCTCCTCGACGACCTGGAGCAACAGGCCGACGGGCTGGCGCTGGCCCAGCGGGACGCCGAGGTCGCC
>JAICWH010000150.1 GCA_025934895.1 Nocardioidaceae bacterium
ATCCCCGCGGCCGATGACAGACGACCGATCCGACACACGAAGAACAAGGGAGAGTTGGCTCTAGATGACCAGGAAGCGATGGAGGGCACTGGCTGTTCTCGGCACGGTCGCGGCGTTGGGCCTGAGTGCCTGCGGGGGCGGTGGCAGCAGCAACAACAGCAACAACGGCGGCAGCGGTGCGCCGGAGAAGTTCAACGCCGCGCTGAGCGCCGTGGCCAACCCCTCGGACAAGAAGGGTGGGATCGTGAAGCTCGGCCAGTCGGGTGACTGGGCCGACACCGTCGACCCGGGTGAGACCTACTACGGCTACTCCTGGGACTTCCTGCGCACCTATGCCCGCACTCTCGTGATGTTCAAGTCCGCACCGGGCAAGGCGGGTCTGGAGCTGACCCCGGACCTCGCGGAGAACCTGGGGAAGCCCAGCAACGGCGGCAAGACCTGGACCTACAAGATCCGCAAGGGCGTGAAGTTCGAGGACGGCACCGAGGTGCACGCCCAGGACGTGAAGTACGCCGTGCTCCGCTCGACGGACAAGGACGTCTTCCCGCGTGGACCCGCGTACTTCGACGCGATGCTCAACCTGCCCGCCGGCTACAAGGGCCCCTACAAGACCCCGAAGGTGAACACCGACTCGGCCATCTCGACGCCCGACAACTACACGGTCGTGTTCCACCTCAAGGCGCCGTTCGCCGGTTTCGACTACCTGGCCCAGCTGCCCCAGACCGCACCCGTCCCGCAGAAGAAGGACACCGGCGCGAAGTACAAGCAGCACGTGGTGTCCTCCGGCCCCTACATGTGGGACAAGTACGAAGCCGGGAAGCTGTACACCCTCAAGCGGAACAAGTACTGGGACCAGAAGACCGACCCGAACCGCAAGGCGCTGCCGGACGGCTACAGCGTTCAGCTGAACATGAACCCGGACGACGTCGACAACCAGGTGATCGCCGGTGACCTCGACGCGGACGTGCAGGGGACCGGCGTCCAGCCGGCGGCGCTCAGCAGGGTGCTGACCGACCCGAAGCTCAAGGCGCGAGCCGACAACCCCAACCTCGCTCGGCTCTGGTACACCGACATCATGCCTACGGTGAAGCCCTTCGACAACATCGAGTGCCGCAAGGCCGTCTTCTACGGCATGGATCGCACCGGTTACCAGACCGCCTACGGCGGCCCGTTCGCCGGTGGTGACCTGGCCACCACCATCCTGCCGCCGCTGATCCCCGGCTACCAGAAGTTCGACCTGTTCCCAGCCGGCAAGGACAGCAAGGGCGACCCGACTGCGGCGAAAGACGCGCTCAAGAAGTGCGGCAAGCCGAACGGCTTCTCGACCAGCATCGGCTACCGCGCCGAGCGTCCCAAGGAGAAG
Source organism: Nocardioidaceae bacterium (assembly GCA_025934895.1). Lineage (GTDB taxonomy): Bacteria > Actinomycetota > Actinomycetes > Propionibacteriales > Nocardioidaceae > Nocardioides_B. The sequence goes on from JAICWH010000150.1 coordinate 1,364, forward strand.
GCGACCGCCGAGGCGTTCCAGCAGGCCCTGGACAAGGTGGGCATCAAGCTGACCATCAAGCCGCTTCCAGAAGGCACCTATACCAGCGAGACCTGCGGTCTGCCGTCGTACGTGGTGAAGAACGACCTGGGCCTGTGTGTCTACGGCTGGGGCGCGGACTGGCCCGACGGCTACGGCTTCCTGTCCCAGATCGTCGACAGCCGCACGATGCGTCCCGGGGCGTCGAACCTCAACGTGAAGATCCCCCAGGTCGACAAGATGCTGGACCAGGCGACCACCGAGCTGGACAACGGCAAGCGCAACGAGATGTGGGGGGCGATCGACAAGCGGGTGATGCAGGAGGCGCTGATCTACCCGGGTGTCTACGCCAAGAGCCTGCTGCTGCGGCCCAAGAACGCGACGAACGTCTTCGTCAACGAGTCGTTCGGCATGTACGACTACCTCGCGATGGGGGCCAAGAAGTAGCCATCAGGCCGTCGGACCCACCGTCGACCCTCACTCAGCAAGGTAGGTGAAGGCAGAGGTGTCCGGCCCGGGAGAACCCGGGCCGGACACCGTGGCCGCTTCCAGTGCTCGCGTACGTCATCAGGCGGTTGATCGCCGCGGTCGGCCTGCTCTTCGTGGTCAGCGTGATCACGTTCTCGATCTTCTACCTCGTTCCCCGGCTGGCCGGCGTCTCCGCCGAGGGCCTTGCGTCGCGGTACGTCGGACGCACGGCGACCGCCGCGACGGTGGCCGCGACCGCGCGACGGATGGGCTTCGACGACCCGATCTACGTGCAGTACGGCAGGTTCGCCAAAGGGATCTTCGTCGGCGAGGACATCGACCTCGGCGCCGAGAAGGACCACTGTCCGGCGCCGTGCCTGGGGTACTCGTTCGTCACCAAGCAGCCGGTCTTCCCCGAGCTCGTCGACCGCGCCAAGGTGACCTTCTCGCTGGCCGCCGGCGCTGCCGTCATCTGGGTGGTGTTCGGCATCGCCGTGGGTGTGCTGTCGGCGCTGAGGCGGGGCTCGCTCTTCGACCGGGCGGCGATGACGGTCGCCCTCGCGGGGGTGTCCCTGCCGGTGTTCTGGACCGGCCTGATCGCGCTGACCTTCTTCAGCTATCGCTGGGGCCTGGCTCCACCGGGGGGCACGTTCGTCCCCTTCACCCAGAACCCGTTGAGCTGGGCGCACGCCCTGATGCTGCCGTGGATCACGCTCGCCCTGCTCTTCTCCGCGCAGTACGCCAGGCTCACCCGCGCCGGGATGCTGGAGACGATGGGTGAGGACTACATCCGCACAGCACGCGCCAAGGGCCTTCCCGAGCGCAAGGTGGTCGTCAAGCACGGGCTGCGCGGCGCGCTGACCCCGTTGCTGACGATCTTCGGGCTCGACTTCGGGCTGCTGATCGGCGGAGCGGTGCTCACCGAGAGCGCGTTCGGACTGAACGGTCTGGGCAAGTACGCCGTGGACGGCATCCGGGGCAACGACCTGCCCAAGGTGATGGGGGTGACGCTGCTGGCCGCGCTGTTCGTCGCGCTGGCCAACCTGGTCGTGGACCTGCTCTATGCAGTCGTCGACCCGAGGGTGCGGGCCAAATGACGATCACCACCGACGAGCGGACGCACTGGTCCACGCCCGGAGCGGGACCGTTCCTGCAGGTCAAGGACCTCCAGGTGCACTTCCCCACCGACGACGGCGTCGTGAAGTCGGTGGACGGGCTGTCCTTCTCCGTCGAGCGCGGCAAGACGCTCGGCATCGTGGGCGAGTCCGGATCCGGCAAGAGCGTCACCAGCATGTCGGTGATGGGGCTGCACAAGGCCGGCGCAGCCAAGATCTCCGGCCAGATCCTGCTGGACGGCCAGGACCTGGTGGCCGCCTCGCGGGAGGAGGTGCGCCAGCTGCGCGGCAAGCGGATGGCGATGATCTTCCAGGACCCGCTCTCTGCGATGCACCCCTACTACTCGGTCGGCAACCAGATCATCGAGGCCTACCGAGTGCACAACGACGTGAGCAAGAAGCAGGCACGGGCGCACGCCATCGAGATGCTGGACCGGGTCGGGATCCCCGAGCCGCACAGTCGGGTCGACTCCTACCCGCACCAGTACTCCGGCGGCATGCGGCAGCGCGCGATGATCGCGATGGCGCTGTCCTGCGACCCCGACCTGCTGATCGCCGACGAGCCGACCACCGCGCTCGACGTGACCGTGCAGGCGCAGATCCTGGACCTGATCCGGGACCTGCAGAAGGAGTTCAACTCGGCGGTCATCCTGATCACCCACGACCTCGGGGTGGTGGCCGAGCTGGCCGACCACATCCTGGTGATGTACGCCGGCCGGGGCGCGGAGTACGGCTCCGCGGAGCAGATCTTCAACGACCCCGAGCACCCCTATACGTGGGGCCTGCTGGGCTCGATGCCGCGGATGGACCGGGACCGCACCGAGCGGCTGATGCCGATCAAGGGCACCCCGCCGAGTCTGATCAACGTCCCCGTCGGCTGTGCGTTCAGCCCGCGTTGCGCGTTCGAGGCGAACACCGGCGGCCGGGCCCGCACGGAGCGCCCCGAGCTGCTCGACGCGGGGCAGGCCCACCTCGTCGCCTGCCACCTGCCGCAGGCCCAGCGCCTGCAGATCTGGCGCGACGAGATCGCGCCGAAGCTCTGAGAGGACCCCCAACGACATGGCGCTCACCGAGACCACCAGCGGCACCGCGGACCGCGAGGCCGCCGACCTGCTCACGGTCAGCGGGCTGGTCAAGCACTTCCCGATCCGCAAGGGGGTCCTGCAGCGCCAGGTCGCCGCGGTCCAGGCCGTGGACGGCCTCGACTTCGCTGTCCGGCAGGGGGAGACGCTGTCGCTGGTGGGGGAGTCGGGGTGCGGCAAGAGCACGACCGGCCGGCTCCTCACCCGGCTGGAGGAGCCCACTGCGGGCACCATCACCTTCGAGGGTCGCGACATCTCCCACCTCAGCGAGGGCCAGATGCGCCCGCTCCGCCGCGACATCCAGATGATCTTCCAGGACCCCTACTCGTCGCTGAACCCGCGGCACACGGTCGGGAAGATCGTCGGGGCGCCGTACCGGCTGCAGGGCGTGGAGCCGGAAGGCGGCGTGAAGAAGGCCGTGCAGGCCCAGCTCGAGCTGGTGGGGCTCAACCCCGAGCACTACAACCGCTACCCCCACGAGTTCTCCGGCGGCCAACGCCAGCGGATCGGGATCGCCCGGACGCTCGCGCTCAAGCCCAAGCTGATCGTCGCCGACGAACCGGTCTCCGCCCTCGACGTGTCGATCCAGGCCCAGGTCGTCAACCTGCTCGAGGACCTCCAGGAGGAGCTCGACCTCACCTACGTCTTCATCGCCCACGACCTGTCGGTGGTGCGGCACGTCTCGGACCGGGTCGCGGTCATGTACCTCGGCAAGATCGTCGAGATCGCGGACCGCGAGTCGCTCTACTCCTTCCCGATGCACCCCTACACGGTGGCGCTGATGTCCGCCGTCCCCGTCCCGGACACCAGGCGCCGCACGCAGCGGGAGCGGATCAGGTTGCAAGGCGACGTGCCGAGCCCGATCAACCCGCCACCGGCGTGCCGGTTCCACACCCGGTGCTGGAAGGCGCAGGAGGTCTGCCGGACCGAGGAGCCAGCCCTGGTGCAGCTCCGCCGCGGGCACCGGGTGGCCTGCCACTTCCCCGAGAACCTGCCGTTGGCCAGCCCCGAGGCCTGATGGGCTGCGGGCTGATGGAGGGATGATGGCCCGCAACGACACCGAGCCGCCGTGGACCCGACAGCTGCTGGTCGGCCTCGTGGCCCTGGTGCTGGTCGCCCTGCTGGTCGGCGGCATCGTCAGCGTGGTGGCGCTCGGGGCCGCCCGGGTCGCCGGGATCAGCGACGCCCGACCGAGCGCGACGGCGGGTCCCTCCCTGTACTTCCCCAGCGGTGACCCCACCACCAACGTGGACCCCTACCCGGCACCGGCCGGGCGGCCCCACGTGTCCGCGAGCCGGTCCCCGACCCCCACCAGGAAGCCGCGCAAGAAGCCGGCCGGGATCACCCTGAAGGCCTCCCCGCCGGAGGTGCCGCCCGGCGGCCGGATCACCCTGACCGGCGCCTACCCCGGACACGAGGGCGCGCAGCTGCAGGTGCAGCGCTTCCAGGGCGGCTGGGTCGACTTCCCGGTCCGGGCCACCGTCAGCGGCGGCACGTTCACCACCTACATCATGACCACGCACACCGGCGTCAACCGGCTACGGATGACCGACCCCGCCGGCGCGCGCGCCTCCGCCGAGGTCCAGGTCACCGTCCGCTGACCTGCGTCTTCTGACCCGGGCCTTCTGACCTGGGGCCTTCTGGCTGGCGACACCGCGGAGGCTGCTGCGCCGAGCGGGAATCCCGCCGACCCAGCCTGCGTTAGACCCAGTGACAAGACTTGAGTTGGTTAGACTCAACTTGTCTGACATACTGAAGCCAACGAACATCCGGTCCGAGCGGGCCGGACCAGCAACTGGAGGTAACACCATGGCTCGTGCGGTCGGCATCGACCTCGGTACGACGAACTCCGTCGTCGCCGTTCTCGAAGGTGGAGAACCCACCGTCATCGCGAACGCAGAAGGCGCCCGGACGACCCCGTCGGTCGTCGCCTTCGCCAAGAACGGCGAGGTGCTCGTCGGGGAGGTCGCCAAGCGGCAGGCCGTCACCAACGTGGACCGGACCATCCGGTCGGTCAAGCGCCACATGGGCACCGACTGGAAGACCAGGATCGACGACAAGTCGTTCACGGCCCAGCAGATCTCTGCCTTCGTCCTGCAGAAGCTCAAGCGCGACGCGGAGGCCTACCTCGGCGAGACCGTCACGGACGCGGTCATCACCGTGCCGGCGTACTTCTCCGACGCCCAGCGCCAGGCCACCAAGGAGGCCGGCGAGATCGCCGGGCTCACCGTCAGCCGGATCGTGAACGAGCCGACCGCGGCCGCGCTCGCCTACGGGCTGGACAAGGAGTCCGACCAGACCATCCTGGTCTTCGACCTCGGCGGTGGCACCTTCGACGTGTCCCTGCTCGAGATCGGTGAGGGCGTCGTCGAGGTCAAGGCGACCTCCGGCGACAACCACCTCGGTGGCGACGACTGGGACACCCGGCTCGTCGAGTGGATGGTCAAGAAGTTCAAGGACAACAACGGCGTGGACCTCGGCGCCGACAAGATCGCCCGCCAGCGTCTGCAGGAGGCCGCCGAAAAGGCCAAGATCGAGCTGTCCTCCTCCAGCGAGACCACGATCCACCTGCCCTACATCACCCACTCGGAGTCCGGCCCGCTGCACTTCGAGGAGAAGATCAGCCGCGCCGAGTTCCAGCGGATGACCGCTGACCTTCTCGACCGGACGAAGCCGCCGTTCAAGCAGGTCATCAAGGACGCGGGTGTCGACGTCTCCAAGATCGACCACGTGATCCTGGTCGGCGGCTCCACCCGGATGCCGGCGGTCGCCGACGTCGTCAAGCAGCTGACCGGCGGCAAGGAGCCCAACAAGGGCGTGAACCCCGACGAGGTCGTCGCGGTCGGGGCAGCACTGCAGGCCGGCGTGCTGAAGGGCGAGGTCAAGGACATGCTGCTCCTCGACGTCACCCCGCTGAGCCTCGGCATCGAGACCAAGGGGGGCGTGATGACCCGGCTGATCGAGCGCAACACCACGATCCCCACCAAGCGCTCCGAGGTGTTCACGACTGCTGATGACAACCAGCCGTCGGTGATGATCCAGGTCTACCAGGGTGAGCGACAGATGGCTGCTCAGAACCAGCCGCTGGGCAACTTCGAGCTGACCGGGCTGCCGCCCGCGCCTCGTGGCGTGCCTCAGGTCGAGGTCACCTTCGACATCGACGCCAACGGCATCGTGCACGTGTCCGCCAAGGACCGCGGCACCGGCCGCGAGCAGTCGATGACGATCACCGGTGGGTCGGCGCTGTCCAAGGACGAGATCGACAAGATGGTCAAGGACGCCGAGCAGTACGCCGAGGAGGATCGTCGCCGCAAGGAGGCCGTCGAGACCCGCAACCAGGCCGACGGCGTCGCCTACAGCACCGAGAAGTTCCTCTCCGAGAACGGCGACAAGATCCCCGCCGAGGTCAAGACGGAGGTCGAGGGCGACCTCGAGGCGCTGAAGAAGGCGCTGGAGAACCAGAGCGACGACGCCGTCGAGGACATCTCCGCTGCACTGGCCAAGCTCAACGAGTCCAGCCAGAAGATGGGCGCTGCGATGTACGCCGCCGGCCAGGCCGACGCTGCCGCCGCCGGGGGCACCACCGGCACCGGTGACTCCGACGACGACGTCGTGGACGCCGAGATCGTCGACGAGGCCGAGGGCGGCCAGAGCGAGGGCGAGAGCAAGTGACCGAGAACCAGCAGCAGGCTGCTGAGTTCCTCGACGCCGAGGGGCGGGGTCCACCGAGGCCCCGTCCCCGGAGTCGGGCCTCACGGCCGACCTCAGCGCGGCCCAGTCCCGGGTGGCGGCCCTGACCGAGGACCTCCAGCGGCTGCAGGCCGAGTACGTCAACTACAAGCGGCGCGTGGACCGCGACCGGGACCTGGTCAAGCAGAACGCCGTGTTCTCGGTGCTCTCCGCGCTGCTGCCGGTGCTCGACGACCTCGACCGGGCTCGCGAGCACGGTGAGCTCGAAGGTGGCTTCAAAGCCGTCGCCGACTCGCTCGAGCGGATCGTCGTGGCCCACGGGCTGGTGAAGTTCGGCCGCCCGGGTGACCCGTTCGACCCACGCTTCCACGAGGCGCTGATGCACGCGCACTCCCCGGACGTCACCACGACGACCTGCGCGAACATCGTCTCGGCCGGCTACCAGATCGGCGAGCGCGTCGTACGCCCGGCGCGGGTGACCGTGGTCGACCCCGAGCCACCCGGCAGCGACGGCCGGCCCGAGACCCAGGCCGAGACCCAGGCCGAGACCCAG
>JAICWH010000192.1 GCA_025934895.1 Nocardioidaceae bacterium
CGACCGCGATCTCGATGCCGCGCTTCAGCGCCATCGGGTTCGCGCCGGCCGCGACGTTGCGCAGCCCCTCCCGCACCATGGCCTGGGCCAGGACGGTTGCTGTGGTGGTGCCGTCGCCGGCGACGTCGTCGGTCTTCTTGGCGACCTCCTTGACCAGCTCGGCACCGATCTTCTCGTAGGGGTCCTCGAGCTCGATCTCCTTGGCGATGGACACGCCATCGTTGGTGATCGTGGGGGCTCCCCACTTCTTCTCGAGGACGACGTTGCGGCCCTTGGGGCCGAGTGTCACCTTGACGGCGTCGGCGAGCGTGTTCATGCCACGCTCGAGACCGCGCCGTGCTTCCTCGTTGAACGCAATCAGCTTCGGCATATTCTCCGCGATTCCTCACGCTGAGACGGATGAACCGTTGGATGCCCGCGACGGACGACCCCAGCTCGTCCGGCGGACCCTTCCCGTCGGCGCTGGGACCTCATCTTCCCGGTCCGTGAACAGCCACGCGCCCGGTCGCCCGGGCCACGGAACTGTCACTCTCGTGATGAGAGTGCTAATCCATGTTTAGCACTCGTGCCTGTCGAGTGCAAGACGGTACGGCGGTGACCGGGACCCGGGCTGCCACCCGAGGTCTAGACCAACGTGCGCGCCGCCGAGCAGCCGTTGACCGGGCGGGACCGTCGTCCTAGCCTGAGCGAACCTCGTGGGTGCGACGGGGTCCGAGCCGGGGATCGCTCAGCGGTCTCCGGCTCCCGTCTCGGCTCCGCCTCAGCGCTCCGTGACACCGCGGGCGGGCGCCGTCAGCCGCCGGCCACTGCCGGGATGACCGAGACCTGTGCCCCCTCGGGGGTCGTGGTGTCGAGAGCCTCCAGGAACCGCACGTCGTCGTTGCCGACGTACACGTTCACGAACCGACGGATGGTCCCCTGCTCGTCGACGATCCGGCCCTTGATGCCCGGATAGCTCTGCTCCAGGGAGTCGAGCACCGCCGCCAGGGTCCCACCGTCGGCGGACACCTCGGACTCACCGTTGGTGTAGGTGCGCAGGATGGTCGGGATCCGGACGCTCACACTCATGCTGTGCTACCTCTCCTGATGCTGGGGGGCCTGATGCTGGGGGTCTGCAGGGGACGACACGCTACCGGTGCGCTCAGACCACCGCGGCAGCGGTGAAGGCGGCGTAGCTGGGCTCGATGGTGGCGGCCGGTCCGACCCGGTCCGCGACCGCGTCCAGCGTCTTGAGCCCGTCGCCGGTGTTGAACACCACCGTCTCCGCGTCGGGGTCGAGCTGGCCGCTCTCCACCAGCTTTCGCAGGGTCGCGACGGTGACTCCGCCGGCCGTCTCGGCGAAGACTCCCTCGGTGCGGGCGAGGAGCTGGATGCCGTCGCGCACCTCCTCGTCGGTGACGTCCTCGACGGCCCCGCCGGTGCGGCGCGTCACGTCGAGGACGTAGGGCCCGTCTGCGGGGTTGCCGATCGCCAGCGACTTCGCGATGGTGTCCGGCTTGACCGGGCGGACCACGTCGTGGCCGTCCTTGAACGCAGCCGAGACCGGCGAGCAGCCGTGTGCCTGGGCCCCGAAGATCTTGTACGGCGTGTCCTCGACCAGCCCCAGCGAGACCAGCTCGCTGAACCCCTTGTCGACCTTGGTCAGCTGGGAGCCGGACGCCACCGGGATGACGACCTGCTGCGGCAGCCGCCAGCCGAGCTGCTCGGCGACCTCGTAGCCCAGCGTCTTGGATCCCTCGGCGTAGTAGGGCCGGACGTTGACGTTCACGAACGCCCAGCCCTCCTCCTCGCCGGCGATCTCCGAGGCGAGCCGGTTGACGTCGTCGTAGCTGCCCTTCACGGCGATCAGCGTGCCGCCGTACACCGCGGTGGTGATGACCTTCGGGCGCTCGAGGTTGTCGGGGATGAAGACCACCGTCTTCATCCCGGCCCGGGCCCCCGCCGCAGCGACCGCGTTGGCCAGGTTGCCGGTCGAGGGGCAGGCGAAGACGGTGCTGCCGAACTCACGGGCCGCCGAGAGGGCGACGGCGACGACCCGGTCCTTGAAGGAGTGCGTCGGGTTCCCGGAGTCGTCCTTGACCCAGAGGTTCCGGATCCCCAGCTCGCGGCCCAGGTTGCCGGCCTTGATCAGCCGGGTGAAGCCAGGCTCCATGTTGGGGCTCGAGGTGATGTCGGTCGGCACCGGCAGGAGAGCCTGGTACCGCCAGATGTTCTTGGGACCGCCCTCGATCTGGGCCCGGGTGACCTCGGGGAAGTCGTAGCCGATCTCGAGGGGCCCGAAGCACTCCGAGCAGGCGTACGACGGACCGAGCTCCTGCGTCGCGCGACACTCACGACAGACCAGGTGCACCGCGTTGCCGAAGGCGCCCGCTCGCAGGCGGCGGTCTCCGGAGGCGTCCGGTGCGGGCTGAGGACCGTTCTGGCTGGGAAGAACCGACGTGCTCAAGGAGGCCTCCTTCTCATCTTCCCCGGGGACCGACTCTCGGCGCGGGACGGAATTAGCACCTTTGGCACCACACTGGTCCGGGTCGGTCGCTGGGGCGCGACCAGGTGGGATGCGGTGACGGGTTGCCGGGGCTTCAGCGGGCCGTGTCCCTCTGCCCCTCTCGATGAGCACTCAGGAGCCTACGCAGGCGTCTCAGCATGTGCACCTCGCGTCCACCTCGCGAGACGACTCTGTCTCACCCTGCCCACCCGGCGCATCTGGCGGCGCCAGCCCTGCCCACCCCTCCGGATACCCCTCGGCCGCCCGCCAGATGCGCCGACTCGGCGGGGGTCAGTGAGCGGCGGCGACGTCGGCGATGAAGGTCGTCAGCAGCTCGACCACCCCACTCGGCCCCGGGACCACCACGTCGGCCAGCCCGGCGAGCGCCTCCTGCTCGTCCGAGCTCGAGCACACGAGCAGGGCCGGCAGGCCCCCGATGCGCAGGGACCGGACCGCCTCGAAGGCCTCGAGGTCGCCCAGGTCGTCACCGACGAACACCACCCCGCGGCCGTGGTGCTCCTCGATCGCGGCCCGCACGGCGAGCCCCTTGTGCATGCCGGGTGCCCGCACCTCGAGCACCAGCCGCCCCGGCTCCAGGGTCAGACCGTGGCGGTCGGCCGCCTCCTCGAGGGTGTCCTCGAGCCGGAGGAAGGTCTGCTTGGCATGCGGCAGTCCCCGGGTGTGTACGGCGACCGCCAGCCCCTTCTCCTCGACGAGCGCATCGGACGCGTCCTGGGCGGCGAGCAGCGCCGGCAGCTCGTCGCGGAACGCCTGCAGGCCGGGCGGCGGCTCGGGGGAGCTGAACTCCCGGGAGGAGGAGTCCCATCTCTCGTGGCCGTACTGTCCCATCACCGATAGCCGTGCCCCGTCCGGCAGCGAGTCGGCCAGCTGCTCGAGATGGCCGAGCTCGACGACCTGGCGGGCCGGCCGCCCGGTGATCACGACGACTGCCTGCACCTCGGCCGCCAGGGCGCCCAGCGTCTCGGGTGCCTCGGGGTGGATGAGCGCCTGCCGCGGGTCATCGACGATCGGGGACAGCGTGCCGTCGAAGTCGAGACCGACGACCACCTCTGGAGCGACGGCGACCACCGCGTCGTACCGCTGGCGGGCCTTCTCGTTGCGGTACTCCATGTGGCCAACCATGCCACCAGCCAACCAGAGGCCGGGCCGGCACCGAAGGAGGACCGGCTCAGGAGTGGTCGGCGGTCAGGATCACGGTCAGCCGGTCCCCTCGCATCGGGGCGATGAGGGGCTTGAGGCGCGAGATCCCGAGGTCCTTGCCGAGGAGCACGGCCTGGGCGTGCAGCCGTTCCGGGTAGTAGACGGTGCTGGCGGGGATGGTGCCGTACCAGTTGTCCGAGCCGACCACCTGCCAGCCGGCACCCTGCGCTCGGGCGGCGGTGCTGCCCGCCAGGCCCCTGATCCCAGAGTTGTTGAAGACCTCGACGTAGGTCTCCCCCCGGCGGACCGGCTTCTCCTTGTGCGCTTGCTTCGGGTGCGCCTTCGCGGGTGCCGGGGACCGGTGAGGGGTCGTCGACGAGGGGGTCGCGGAGGCGTGCGTGGAGGCCGCGACCGGGTGCTCGGCTCGCTGGCCCGGATGCCGAGGAGCAGCGGTCGCCACGAAGGCGACCCCCGCGAGTGCGACGGCCGCCGCGGACAGCACTGCCAGCGTCGAGGACGCGGTGATCCCCCGTTCGTCGCGACGCCGGCTCGGCTCAGACATCGAAGCCGAGGCGGCGTGCGGACCGCGCGCGCTGTCGGGCCGCGCGCAGCCGCCGTAACCTTCGCACCAGCAGCGGGTCGAAGGCCAAGGACTCGGGACGGTCGATCAGGGCGTTGAGGACCTGGTAGTAGCGGGTGGCCGACATGTCGAACTTCTCGCGGACCGCCTGCTCCTTGGCGCCGGCGTACTTCCACCACTGGCGCTCGAAGCCGAGGATCTCTCGGTCCCGCTCGGAGAGGTCGCTCCCGACGGTCTCCCGTGCGGGGTTGACGGCGTTGGCGGCGTCCATGGGGCGACTCCTGGGCACGGTCTGGTTGCCGGGGTGGTGATCTGCCGGGCTGCTGGTCTGGCGCATGCGTGCGGGCCCCATCATAGGCGACGAACCACACCGATGTAGTTCGCACCGCAGGTGCCGGGGTCGTTCTCCTGCATTCATGTCCGGTCCCGGCCAGCGGCGGAAGCCTGGGCACAATGACGCCCATGACCAGCCTCCCAGATGATCTCCCGTCGCTCGACGTCTCCCCCGGACCGTCCCGCGCCGAGCCGCTGCCTGCAGACCGCCCGGTCGGCTGGGGCATCCTGGCCACCGGCAAGATCGCCAGGGCGTTCGCGGCCAACCTCGCGCTCCTCGACACCTGCGAGCTCGCTGCCGTCGGAGCCCGGCGCCAGGAGGCCGCCGACGACTTCGCCGCCGAGTTCGGCGTGGCCGCGGCGTACGGCGACTATCGCGCGATGGTCGAGGACCCGGCGGTGGACGTGGTCTACGTCGCCACCCCACACTCACTGCACCGCGAGCACGTCGAGCTGGCCTTCGATGCGGGCAAGGCGGTGCTCTGCGAGAAGTCGCTCACGCTGAACGCCAGGGACGCCGAGGACCTCGTCGCCCTGGCCCGGGACCGCAACCTGTTCCTGATGGAGGGCATGTGGATGCGCTGCAACCCGGTGATCCGCCGGATGCAGCAGGTGCTCGCCACCGGCGCCCTCGGGCAGGTCAGCCAGGTGATCGCCGACATCGGCTTCGTCGTCGACAAACCGCCGACGGACCGACTGCTCGACCCGAAGCTCGGCGGCGGCGCCCTGCTGGACATGGGGATCTACCCGTTGACCTTCGCCTCCCTGTTCCTCGGTGAGCCGTCGTCCGTGGCGGCGACCGCCACCCTCTCCGACCTGGGAGCGGACCTGAACCTGGCCGTCAGCCTCGGCTACGACAGCGGTGCCGTGGCGTCGTTGACCGCGACGATGACCGCCTGGGGACCACGTCGCGCCTCCGTCGCCACGGACCGGGGGCGGTTCGACGTACCGCCTGCCTTCCACCACCCACGGACCGCGACCTGGACCGCCCACGACACCGCCCCGGGGGCCGGCGGGCCCGCGGATCCCGTCGAGATCAGCGAGGGGCTGATCGGCACGGGCCTCGCCAACGAGGCCCTCGAGGTGGTGCGCTGCCTGCGC
>JAICWH010000102.1 GCA_025934895.1 Nocardioidaceae bacterium
CTACAGGGGCAGTCGCAGGCGGACCGAGGGCCGGGCTGCCGCGTGCGCGCCCTGTTCCCGGACCCGGGGTTGTCATGCACCGGTGGTCCGTCCGGATCGTCCCCGGCGGCGTCGGGTGCCCGTGGTACGGGGGACGCCGACCGGGTGGCCAACCCGGCGCGCCTGAGAAATACATGAGGAAGGTGGAACGGGGTATCCGGTCCCAGGCTCGAGTGCCGAGAGTCACGCAGGCTCCCGGCCGCCGGGCTACCAGCGGCACACCACTTCTGCTGAGGAGCGTCAGATGTCAAGCAGCGCCACCGCAGGACCGGGGGCATCCGGCGTGATCCGGAGCGTCATCCCGGCGCGGATCGACCGGCTCCCCTGGGCACCGTTCCACACCCGGATGGTGATGGCACTCGGCGTCGCCTGGGTGCTCGACGGTCTGGAGATCACGATCGCTGGCGCGATCGGCGCCGTGCTGACCGAGAAGGGCACCCTGCACCTGACCTCGGGCACGGTCGGCTTCATCGCCACCGTCTACCTGCTCGGCGAGGTGTTCGGTGCCCTGCTGTTCGGCAAGCTGTCGGACGCCCTGGGGCGCAAGAACCTGTTCATCGTCACGCTGGGCGTCTACCTCGCCGGCAACGCTGCCACCGCCCTGGTGTGGGGCAACGACACGTTGGCGATCGGCTTCCTGTTCCTCACCCGGTTCGTCGCCGGCATGGGGATCGGCGGGGAGTACGCCGCGATCAACTCCGCCATCGACGAGATGATGCCGGCGCGCTACCGGGGCCGCGTGGACATCGCGGTGAACGGCACCTACTGGGCCGGCGCGATCCTCGGGACCCTGGGTGAGCTGTTCCTGCTCAACGCGCTCCCGCACAGCATCGCCTGGCGCGTCGGCTTCCTGATCGGCCCCGTGCTCGGTCTGTGCATCTGGAACCTCCGCCGGCACCTGCCGGAGAGCCCGCGGTGGCTGATCATGCACGGCCGCGAGCAGGAGGCCGAGGACAACATCGCCTTCATCGAGCGGGAGGTGCGGGGCGCCGGCGCGGCCGAGCTGCCGCCGATCGACGACTCCAAGGCCATCGACATCAAGCCGCAGGACCCGGTCAACTTCGTGCACCTGGCGAAGGTGCTCTTCGTCCAGTACACCTCGCGGTCCATCCTCAGCGCCACGCTGATGATCACCCAGTCGTTCCTCTACAACGCGATCTTCTTCACCTACACGCTCGTGCTGACGAAGGTCTACGGGATCAACAGCTCCCTGGCCCCTGCGTTCCTGATCGCGTTCGCGGTCGGCAACCTGGCCGGTCCGCTCGTGCTCGGCCACCTCTTCGACTCCCTGGGGCGCCGCAAGATGATCGCCGGCACCTACATCCTCTCCGGCGCCCTGCTCGCGCTGTCGGCCATCGCCTTCCAGGCCGGCCTGCTCAACGCCTACACCCAGACGGCGTGCTGGTGCGTGATCTTCTTCTTCGCGTCCTCGGGGGCCAGCGCGGCCTACCTCACGGTGAGCGAGATCTTCCCGATGGAGATCCGCGCCCAGGCCATCGCCCTGTTCTTCGCCATCGCGCAGTGCTTCGGCGCCTTCGGGCCCTGGTTCTACGGCAGGCTGATCGGGTCCGGCGCCGACCACGGCGCGCTCACCCTCGGCTACCTGATCGGCGCCGGGGTGATGGTGGTCGGCGGTCTGGTCGAGGTCTTCCTCGGCATCGACGCCGAGGGGAAGTCCCTCGAGGACGTCGCCAACCCGCTGTCCCAGGTCAGCGTGCCGGTCTGAGCGGCACCATCTCATCCTCGCCGACGCCCCGCGCAGCGGGACGTCGGCGAGGTGCTGTGGAGGGTACGGCGGCCTGCGCTCGGCCCGTGCGACCAGCCGTAGGCTGGGCGGCGTGAAGCCCTTCCTGCTCCTCGGCATCCGTGACGAGGACGCGGCCGCCGACAACGAGTACGCCGCCTTCCTGGGCTTCACCGGGCTGGAGGAGTCCCTGCTGCACCGGGTGCGCCTCGAGCGCCGGCCGCTCGGCAGCGTCAACCTCGAGGACTGGTCCGGCATCTTCCTCGGCGGCGGTCCCTTCAACTGCTCCGCGGAGCCAGCGACGAAGTCGGCGGTCCAGCAGCGCGTCGAGAAGGAGCTCGCGCACCTCCTCGACGAGGTGGTCGCCCGCGACTTCCCGTTCCTGGGCGCCTGCTACGGGATCGGCGTGGTCGGCACGCACGAGGGCGGCACCGTGGACCGCCGCTACGCGGAGCCGATCAGCCGAGTGCGGGTCTCGCTGACGCCGGCGGGTCGCCGCGACCCCCTGCTGGTCGACCTGCCCGGGGAGTTCGAGGCGTTCGTCGGGCACAAGGAGGCAGTCCGCGACCTGCCCGCGCACGCCGTGCGCCTCGCCTCGTCGCCACAGTGCCCGGTGCAGGCGTTCCGGGTCGGCGCCAACGTCTACGCGACCCAGTTCCACCCCGAGCTCGACGTCCTGGGCCTGTGCACGCGCATCGAGGCCTACAAGCACGCGGGCTACTTCGAGCCGCACCAGGCCGACTCGCTCAAGGCGATGGCGCGCCGGGGCGAGGTCGTCGACCCGCCCAGGATCCTCACGCGGTTCGTGCGGCGGTTCGCGCGGGCCTGACGCCCTCCGGCACCTGTGTCGAACACTGACCTTTGAGGTCACCGTCTGACGCCGTTGTCGCAAGGCGTGGAAGAGTTCGGGTATGACCACCGCCACCGACGCCTACCGCTCCGCCCGCGACCTGTTGCTGCAGCTGCGCACCAACCCCGTCGCGGCACACGACAGGTTCACGTGGCCCGAGGTCGGGGCCAGGTTCAACTGGGCGGTCGACTGGTTCGACGCCGTCGCACGCGGCAACGACCGGCCGGCGCTGGTGGTCGTCGAGGAGGACGGCAGCGCGAGGCAGCTGTCCTTCGACGAGATGGCCCGACGCTCGGACCAGGTGGCGGCATGGCTGGCTGGGCGCGGGATGGGGCGCGGCGACGCGGTGATCGTGATGCTCGGCAACCAGGTGGAGCTGTGGGAGTCGATGCTTGCGATCATGAAGCTGGGTGCGGTGATCATGCCGACGACGACCGCGGCGGGCCCCGGCGACCTCGCGGACCGGATCACCCGCGGGAGCGCCCGCTTCGTGCTGTGCAACCCCTCCGACGCCTCGAAGCTCGACGGGGTCCCGGGTGACTACACCGTGCTGACCAGCGAGTCGCTGCACGACGCCTACGACCTCGACGTACCCCCGCACCCACATCCCGGGACGGCGCCCTCGGACCGGCTGCTGCTCTACTTCACCTCGGGAACCACGTCGCGGCCCAAGCTCGTCGAGCACACCCAGGTGTCCTATCCCGTCGGGCACCTGGCGACGATGTACTGGCTCGGGGTGCGGCCCGAGGACGTGCACCTCAACATCTCCTCACCCGGGTGGGCCAAGCACGCCTGGTCGTGCTTCTTCGCACCATGGATCGCGGAGGCGACGATCATGGTCTACAACTACGCCCGCTTCGACGCCGGCACGCTGTTGGCCCAGCTGCGGCAGCGGGAGGTCACCTCGTTCTGCGCGCCGCCGACCGTGTGGCGGATGCTGATCACCTCGGACCTCTCCGGCGGCCCGGGGACGCTGCGCGAGGTGATCAGCGCCGGCGAGCCGCTCAACCCGGAGGTGATCGAGCAGGTCAGGGCCGCCTGGGGGCTGACGATCCGCGACGGCTACGGCCAGACCGAGACGAGTGCCCAGGTCGGCAACACCCCCGGTACGGCGGTCCGGCCCGGGTCGATGGGCAAGCCGCTGCCAGGCCTGCCGGTGGTACTCGTCGACCCGATCAGCAACGAGCGGGTCGAGGGCGTCGGTGAGGGCGAGATCTGCCTGGACCTCTCCGGTCCGCAGGGTCGGCCGCTCCCGTTGATGACGGGCTACCAGGGTGACGACGAGCGCAACTCCGAGGCGATGGCGGACGGCCTCTACCACACCGGGGACATCGCCGGTCGCGACGAGGACGGCTACATCACCTACGTCGGGCGCACCGACGACGTGTTCAAGGCCTCCGACTACAAGATCAGCCCCTTCGAGCTGGAGTCGGTGCTGATCGAGCATCCCGCGGTGGCCGAGGCCGCCGTCGTACCGGCTCCCGACCCGCTCCGGCTCGCGGTCCCCAAGGCCTACGTGGCTCTGGCGCCCGGCTACGAGCCGAGCGAGGAGACGGCGTTCGAGATCCTGAAGTACGCCCGCGAGCACCTCGCGCCGTACCTGCGGGTCCGGCGGCTGGAGTTCTATGAGCTGCCGAAGACGATCTCCGGCAAGATCCGCCGCGTCGAGCTGCGCGGCCGAGAGAACGAGCTCGCGGCGGGTTCAGCGCAGTTCGAGAGCGGGGCCAGGGAGTGGCGCTACGACGACTTCCCGGCGCTGCGCGGCGGCTGACCCACAGCGAGGGCGGGTTCGCTACGGTGATCGGCATGGAGCCGGGGCAGCAGCTGGTCACCGACATCGTGCTCGAGGGCGGCGGCGTCAAGGGACTGGCGCTGGCCGGCGCCCTCCAGGCCTTCGGGGACGCCGGCTACTCGTTCGCGCGGGTGGGCGGCACCTCGGCCGGCGCGCTGGTGGGCGCCGTGCTCGCCGCGCTCCAGCAGCGCGACGAGCCGGTGTCCCGGCTCGTGGACATCGCGCGCACCCTGGACTTCTCGAAGTTCCCGGACCGGGGCTTTCCCGGCCGCTACCTCGGACCGCTGGCCTTCGTCGCCGACGGGCTCTCGGTGCTGGTCGAGGACGGCGCCTACGAGGGCGACTACCTGCGCCGCTGGCTCGCGGGCGTGCTCGGCGACCTGGGTGTCGTGACGTTCGGCGACCTGCGCACCGACGACCCGGGTGCCGACGGCTCCGTGCAGTCTCGGTGGCGGCTCGCGGTCACCGTCTCCGACGTCTCCCGCAGGCGGCTGGTCTACCTGCCCTGGCAGTACGACGACTACGGCCGCGACCCCGACGAACAGAAGGTCGTCGACGCCGTCCGGGCCTCGGCGTCCATCCCCTACTTCTTCGAGCCGGTGGCCTTGCACGGGCCGCACGGCACCTCGACGCTGGTCGACGGGGGGTTGGTCTCCAACTACCCGATCTCCATGTTCGACCGACAGGACGACCGACCGGCGCGCTGGCCGACCCTGGGCATCAGGCTCAGCTCGCTGGACCCGACCGCGGAGCAGGAGCACCCGCAGCCGGTGAAGGGGCCGATCGAGCTCGGCGCGGCCCTCGTGGAGACGGCGATCGAGGGCTGCCAGGCCGAGCACGTGCTGAAGCCGTGCAACGTGGCGCGCAGCGTCGAGGTGGACACCTCACCGGTCAGTGCGGTGGACTTCGGCATCGACGCGGCCGAGCGGGAACGGCTGATCAGGGTGGGTCGGGTGACCGCGGAGCGCTTCCTGCTCACCTGGGACTACCAGGCGTGGCTGGCGGCCTGTGGCCCGCAGCCTGAGTCCAGCGGGCGGAGCTCGTCGGCGTAGGACACCGAGACCCGACCCGGCACCGCGCCGGTGAGCCGGTGGACGTGCTCGGGACCGAAGCACAAGCCCTTGGCCGCCCCCACCTTGCGTCCCTCCCGTCTCGCACATCGGGAGGGTCGTGCCGGCCATAGACTCCAGACATGTCGTCGCCGGGCCCCACCCTCGCTGCGCAGGACGAACCGTCCCCGGGCTTCGCCGATCTCGGGATGGACGAGCGGGTGCTGCGCGCCCTGAGCGACGTCGGCTACGAGTCGCCGTCCCCGATCCAGGCGGCCACCATCCCCGCTCTGCTGGCCGGTCGGCACGTCGTCGGCCTCGCGCAGACCGGCACCGGCAAGACGGCCGCGTTCGCCGTACCGATCCTGTCTCGCCTCGACCTGCGCCAGCGGACCCCGCAGGCGCTGGTCCTGGCCCCCACCCGCGAGCTGGCCCTGCAGGTGTCCGAGGCGTTCGAGCGCTACGCCGCCCACCTGCCGGGCGTGCACGTGCTGCCCATCTACGGCGGGCAGGGGTACGGCGTTCAGCTGTCCGCCCTGCGCAGAGGCGTGCACGTCGTCGTCGGCACCCCCGGGCGGGTGATGGACCACCTCGACAAGGGCACCCTCGACCTCTCCGAGCTGCGCTTCCTGGTGCTCGACGAAGCCGACGAGATGCTCAAGATGGGCTTCGCCGAGGACGTCGAGAAGATCCTGTCCGGGACGCCCGAGGACAAGCACGTCGCACTGTTCTCCGCCACGATGCCCGCCCAGATCCGCCGGCTCGCGAAGAAGTACCTCACCGACGCGGCCGAGATCACCGTGCGCGGCCGGACCACGACCTCTGCCGACACCAACCAGCGCTACCTCGTGGTGGCGCACCCGCAGAAGCTGGACGCCCTCACGCGCATCCTGGAGGTGGAGACCTTCGAGGCGATGATCGTCTTCGTCCGGACCAAGCAGGTGACCGAGCAGCTCGCGGAACGGCTGCGCGCCCGCGGGCTCTCCGCGGCCGCGATCAACGGCGACATCGTGCAGGTGCAGCGGGAGCGCACCGTCAACGCGCTGCGCGAGGGCACGCTCGACATCCTGGTGGCCACCGACGTGGCGGCGCGCGGACTCGACGTGGAGCGGGTCTCCCACGTGGTCAACTACGACATCCCCACCGACACGGAGTCCTACGTGCACCGGGTCGGCCGGACCGGACGCGCGGGCCGCTCCGGGGAGGCCATCTCGTTCGTCACGCCGCGAGAGCGGCACCTGCTCAAGGCGATCGAGCGGGCCACCCGGCAGCCGCTCACCCCGATGCGGCTGCCCAGCGTGGACGACGTGAACGAGACCCGGGTCGCGAGGTTCCGCGACGCCATCACCGAGGCGCTCGGGTCGGACCAGGTGGGGTTCTACCGCGACCTGGTGGTGGACTACGAGCAGGAGCACGACGTGCCCGCCGCCGACATCGCCGCCGCCCTCGCGGTGCTCACCCAGGACGACCGGCCGCTGCTGATGGAGCCCGAGCAGCAGGCTCCGCCGGACCGGGTGTTCGACTCCGCCCGCGAGCCGGCCGGGAAGCCGCAGGAGAAGCGCGGCGGCTGGGACCACGAGAGGGGCCGTCGCCACGACCAGGACGGCCGCCCGAGACGACGCGAACCCGCCGGACGCCGGTCACGGCCGGACGTGCCGTTGGCGACGTACCGGATCTCGGTCGGCAAGCGCCACAAGGTCGAGCCGCGTCAGATCGTCGGCGCGATCGCCAACGAGGGCGGCCTGGACCGCAGCGACTTCGGGAACATCGACATCCGGGGCGACCACTCGCTCGTGGAGCTGCCGGTCGCGCTGTCCGAGCGGACCCGCTCGGCACTCGCGCGCACCCGCATCTCCGGCAGGCTGATCGAGCTGACCCCGGTGGCCGGGTCCCCGATGGCACGTGGGCCCGCCGGCGCTCCTGGCAGTGCCACCGGCCCGGCCCGGGAGCGCAAGCCGCGGACCAAGAAGCGCGACTGAGCGGCGAGGCTCTCAGACGCACCTACTCGGAGGGCATCAGCGCCCACAGCACGAGGTAGACGAGGAACTGCGGGCCCGGCAGCAGGCAGCTGACCACGAACACCAGGCGCACGGTGTTCGGGGACAGGCCGAACCTGGCCGCCAGGCCCGAGCAGACGCCGGCGATGACCCGGTTGCGCGGGCGGACGAGTGCAGTGCTCATCTGGCTCTCCCCTGGACTCTCGGGCTTCCTGGACCAACACCTCGACCCTAGCCTGCCGGCACCCGTCGAGGAGGCCAGGTTTGGCTCGACGACGGTCGGGCACCCGGGCCAGGGACGCGCGGACCCACCGCGTTCCCAGCCAGCCATCCCGAGGAGCCGCTCGTGACTGCCCCCCAGCCGGTCGACACGGTGGTCCTCGATGTGGACGGGACGCTGGTGGACACGGTCTACCAGCACGCGCTCGCCTGGGTCGCCGCGTTCGACAGCGTCGACGTCGTGGTGCCGGTCTACCGCATCCACCGGGCGATCGGCATGGGCAGCGACCTCCTGGTGGCCGAGGTCGCCGGCGACGACGTCGAGGCCCGGCACGGTGACGAGGTCCGGGCCTGCCACGACAGGCTGTTCGACGAGGCGATCAGCAGGGTCCATCCGCTGCCCGGCGCCGCGGACCTGCTCGTCGAGCTGCGCCGGCGCGGGCTCAAGGTGGTGCTCGCCACCTCGGGGCTTCCCGAGCAGACCGAGCGGCTGCTCGCCCTGGTGGATGCGGTCGACATGGCGCAGGACTCCCCCAGCTCCGACGACGTCGAGAACAGCAAGCCTGCGCCGGACCTGATCGAGGCGGCCATCGACAAGGCCGGTGGGACCCGGGCGGCGGTGATCGGCGACGCGGTGTGGGACGTCGCCGCCGCCAAGAAGGCGGGCCACTACAGCATCGGCCTGAACACCGGCGGCTTCAGCGGGAGCGAGCTCCGGGAGGCCGGGGCGGATGAGGTCTACCCGACTCCGCTCGAGCTCCTGGAGGCACTCGACGGGACGCCGCTGAGCGGCGCCTGACCCACCTCGACCGACGTGCCGACCGGGGCCGGTGAGGGAGTCCTGGCCCGAGATCGTCGGGTTCGGCACCCCATCGATGCCGATAGGGTCGAGGGGTGCCGACGAACGACAGCCAGGTCCCCTCGTTCCTGTGCCACCTGGTCGACGACGCAGCCGTGTTCCCGCCGGGGAGTGCGCCGCTCGACGAGGCGCTGCGGGCCCATCTCGAGCACCGCGCGGCGTCGTACGGCGACCTGCTCGGCCCGCTCGTGGTCCGCGACGCCGACCTGTCCCGGCTGGAGGACCTGGTGCCCGCGGCCGCGCCCGGGGAAGCCCTGCGCGTGGCGGTCGTGGTGAGTGGCGGCGCCGGGGCGGTGGAGCCGGCCGTCACCTGGGCGGCGCGCGGCGAGCACCTCGACCTGGTGGCCGTGGAGGTCGCCGTCCGGGAGTCCGACGCCGGCGACCTCGCGCCCAACGCCCGCCGGATCGTCACCGCCGTCGACAGCCTGATCTCCGGCGGGCTCCTCGACGAGGACGTTGCGGTCTACGTCGAGCCTCCACGGCTGCGCGGCGCACAGCCCTCGGCATCCTGGCTCGCGGCGCTCGACGAGGTGGCCGCCACGGACCACCGGCTCAAGCTCCGCACCGGAGGGCTCGACCCGGACGCGGTGCCCACCGCCGACGAGCTGGCGACCTGCATCGGCGCCGCCCTGGACCGCGAGCTCGCGTTCAAGTGCACCGCCGGGCTGCACCGCGCCGTGCGGCATCACGACGCGCACACCGGGGTCGACCAGCACGGGTTCCTCAACGTGCTGCTCGCCACCCGGGCCTCGCTGGACGGTGCCGGGCCGGCCGACGTGGCCACCGTGCTCGAGGAGCGGGACAGGGCCGCCGTGACCGGCTCCCTGAGCCCCGATGCCCTGACCTCCGCGCGCCGGTGGTTCACGTCCTTCGGCTCGTGCAGCGTCGCGGACCCGGTGCAGGACCTGACCTCGCTCGGCCTGCTGGAGACGCCGTGAACCCGGCGACGTGGGTCGAGGGTGCCTCCGGGTCACCGTTCGACGTCGACAACCTGCCCTACGCCGTCGTCGAGCACGGCGACGAGCCGCCCCGCGTCGGCCTTCGCATCGGCGACCAGGTGCTCGACCTGGCCCCCGTGGCGGCCGCGGAGATGCTCGAGGTCAGCCACGTCTTCGAGGCGCCGACGTTGAACCCGCTGCTCGAGCTGGGGCGCCCGGCCTGGTCCTGGGTGCGTTCCTGGGTCACCGGCCTGCTGACCGACGAGGCCGAGCGCCACCTCGTCGAGCCGCACCTCGTGCCGGTGGACGAGGTGACCCTCCTGCTGCCGTTCGAGGTGGCCGACTATGTCGACTTCTACTGCTCCCTGCACCACGCCAGCAACGTGGGCCGGATCTTCCGCCCGGACAGCGACCCCCTGACCCGGAACTGGCGGCACCTGCCGATCGGGTATCACGGCCGGTCCGGCACCGTGGTCGTCTCCGGCACCGACGTCCGACGGCCGCACGGCCAGCGCAGGGCACCCGGGGATGATGCACCCACCTACGGTCCCAGCAGCCGGCTCGACATCGAGGCCGAGCTCGGCTTCGTGGTCGGGGCCGCCACGCGGATCGGCGACCAGGTCGCGGTGGACGCCTTCGCCGAGCACGTCTTCGGGGTGACACTCCTCAACGACTGGTCCGCACGCGACATCCAGGCCTGGGAGTCCGTCCCGCTCGGACCGTTCCTCGGCAAGTCGTTCGCCACCTCGGTCAGCGGCTGGGTCACCCCGCTCGAGGCGCTCGAGGCGGCGCGGGTCGACCTGCCCGGACAGGACCCCGAGCCGCTGGACTACCTGCGGGTCGGGGGCCTGGCCGGGTTCGACATCGACATCGAGGTGGTCCTCGACGGCGAGGTGGTCAGCCGGCCGCCGTACGCCTCGATGTACTGGTCGCCCGCGCAGATGCTCGCCCACCTCACCGTCAACGGAGCCTCGCTGCGCGCCGGTGACCTGTTCGGCTCCGGCACCGTCAGCGGTCCCGAGCGCGGCCAGCGGGGCTCCCTGCTCGAGCTCAGCTGGGGCGGCACCGAGCCGTTCACCGTCGCCGGCCGGTTGCGGACGTTCCTGCGCGACGGCGACACGGTCACCCTGCGGGCCACCGCCGCCGGTGCCCTCGGCGGCCGGATCGCCCTCGGCGAGGTCTCCGGCACCGTGCGCCCCGCAGGGTCCTGACGCGAGACGGGCGCTGAGCGGGTCCGTGCCGGTCGGCGGGCGTCTGCCCCGGCGGTAGTCTCGCGCAGGTGAGAGTCGTCGCCGGTGTGGACTGTTCCACCCAGAACACCAAGGTCGTCGTCTGCGACGCGGAGACCGGCACGGTGCTCCGTGAGGGCCGGGCCCCTCACCCCGACGTCACCGAGATCGACGCCCGGCTGTGGTGGCGGGCCTGGGAGACGGCGTCGCGGGGACTGCTCGAGGGTGTGGAGGCGCTCGCCGTCGGCGGCCAGCAGCACGGCATGGTGCTCGTCGACGAGGCCGGCACCCCGGTGCGCGACGCCCTGCTGTGGAACGACAACCGGTCCGCACGCGAGGCCGAAGCCCTGGTCGACGAGCTCGGCGGGGCCCAGGCCTGGGCCGACGCCACCGGCAGCGTCCCGGTCGCGAGCTTCACGGTCACCAAGCTGCGGTGGGTCGCCGAGCACGAGCCGGACATCGCGCAGCGCGCGCAGGGGGTGCTGCTGCCGCACGACTGGATCACCCACCAGCTCCGCGGAGGGGCCGGCGAGCCGACGACCGACCGGGGCGACGCCTCCGGAACGGGCTACTGGTCCCCCGCCGAGGACGCCTACCGCTCCGACCTGCTGAAGCGGGCGTTCGGGCGGGAGCTGGCGGTGCCCCGGGTGGCGGCTCCGGCTGAGCGGGTCGGCGAGACACCCGAGGGCATCACCCTCGCGCCCGGGACCGGCGACAACATGGCCGCCGCGCTCGGCCTCGACCTCGAGCCGGGCGACGTGGTCGTCTCGCTCGGCACCAGCGGCACCGTGTTCGCGATCGGCGACCACCCGAGCGCCGACCCGTCGGGCATCGTCGCCGGCTTCGCGGACGCCACCGGGAGCTTCCTGCCGCTGGTCTGCACCCTGAATGCCGCGCGCGTGGTCGGTGCCGCCCTGCAGATGGTCGGCGCCGGCCTCGCCGACCTGGACCGGCTGGCACTGTCGGTGCCGGACACCGAGGGCCTGGTGCTGCTGCCGTTCCTCGACGGCGAGCGCACTCCCGCCCTTCCGGATGCCACCGGCCTGCTGCACGGTCTGACCCGCGGCAACGCGACACCGGCACACCTGGTGCGGGCCTCGGTCGAGGGGATGCTCTGCGGGCTCGCCGACGCGGTGGCACCCCTCCAGGCCACCGGTGTCACCCCCGCACGACTCGTGTTGATCGGGGGAGCGGCCCGCTCGGCCGCCGTACAAGAGATCGCGGCCGGGCTGTTCGCCCTGCCGGTCACGGTCCCCGAGCCTGCGGAGTACGTCGCCCTCGGCGCCGCCCGGCAGGCCGCCTGGACCCTGTCGCAGGCGGGGTCCGCACCTCACTGGCCCCGCGAGACCTCGAGCGTCGAGCCCGACGGGGCCTCGGCCGAGTACTACGCACGGGTGCGGGCGTCGTACTCGTCCGTGCTGGCGACCGCCCAGCCCCTTCTCACCCACTGAGGTGGCGGACGGGGGCTGCCGCCGCCTGAGCCTCTGACCACTCCGGGCGGGTCAGCCGCCGACGCCCCGGGTCGCCGCCCAGCCGCGGATCCGGTCGATGCGGCTGCGGAGCTGCTCGGCGGTCGCGACGGCGGCGGCCGGCCCGCCGCACTCCCTGCGCAGCGCCGCGTGGGTGAGGCCGTGCGGCTGGCCGGTGCGGTGGTTCCAGGCTGCGACCAGCCCGTTCAGCTCCCGCCGCAGGGTGGCGAGCTGCTGGTGGGTCGGGACGTTGCCGAGGGCCCGGTCCTCGGCGGGACCGGAGTGCGCGGGACCGGAGTGCGCGGGACCGGAGTGCGCCGGTTCGGCGGCCGCACCACCGACGCGCCGCTGCTTGCGGGCCCGCTCGCTCTGCCGGGAGTGCAGCAGGTCACGCACCTGGTCGGCCTCCAGGAGCCCCGGGATCCCGAGGAAGTCCATCTCCTCCTCGGACCCCACGTGCACCTCGCCGGCGTGCCCGAACTCGCCACCGTCGTAGAGCACCCGGTCGAAGCGGGCCTCCGAGCCGAGTGCCTGGAACGGCTGCAGTTCCTGCTCGGCGCTCGCGGTCTCGGAGGCCTGGGCCCGCGCGAGGAGGTCGTCCTCGGCGGCGAACATGTCGGCGTCGTCGCGGACCGGCCGCCGCAGCACATGGTCGCGCTCGAGCTCCATCTCGGTGGCGAGGCCCAGCAGGCTCGGCACCGACGGCACGAAGACCGACGCAGTCTCCCCACGTCTGCGGGCCCGCACGAACCGGCCGACCGCCTGCGCGAAGTACAACGGCGTCGCCGCAGTCGTCGCGTAGACGCCCACGGCGAGGCGGGGGATGTCGACGCCCTCGGAGACCATGCGGACCGCGACCATCCACCTGTCCTCGCCGTCGGCGAAGGAGGCGATCCGTCGGGAGGCCGCCGGCTCGTCGGAGAGCACCAGCGTCGGCCTGGTCCCCGTGACGGACCTCAGCAGACCGGCATAGGCGCGGGCGGAGTCCTGGTCGGTGGCGATCACCAGCCCCGCCGCGTCGGGGACGTGGCGGCGCACCTCGGTGAGCCGCCTGTCGGCGGCCTCCAGCACCGCGGGGATCCACGCGCCGGCCGGGTCCAGGGCGGTGCGCAGCGCCTGTGCGGCCAGGTCCTTGGGCAGCGGCTCCCCGAGTCGCGCCGCGACCTCGTCCCCGGCTCGGGTGCGCCACTGCATCTCGCCGCTGTAGGCCAGGAACAGCACGGGGCGTACGACGTGGTCGGCGAGTGCCTCCGGGTAGCCGTAGGTGTAGTCCGCCACGCTCCGCAGCACCCCGTCGGACCCGGGGGCGTAGCTGACGAACGGGATCGGGTTGATGTCGGAGCGGAACGGCGTGCCGGTCAGGGCCAGCCGCCGCCGGGCCGGCTCGAAGGCCTCCCGGACCGACTCACCCCACGACATCGCGTCACCGGCGTGGTGCACCTCGTCGAGGATCACGAGCGTCGTGAAGCGCTCGGTGCGTACCCGGTGCGCCAGCGGGTTGGTCGCGACGCCGGCGTAGGTCACGGCGACCCCCACGTAGTCCCGACTGGTCCGGCCCCGGCGACCGGCGTACGACGGGTCGATGGGGATGCCGGCCCGGGCCGCCGCCTCGGCCCATTGGGTCTTCAGGTGCTCGGTCGGTGCCACCACAGTGACCCGCTCCACGATCCGCCGCGACAGCAGCTCGGCGGCGACGCTGAGCGCGAAGGTCGTCTTCCCGGCCCCGGGCGTCGCGACGGTCAGGAAGTCGCTCGGCTGGGCTGCGAAGTAGGCCTCCAGCGCGGCGCTCTGCCACGCCCGCAGCCGGGTCGCGGTCCCCCACGCCGCGCGTGCGGGGTAGGCCGGCGGCAGGTCTGGAAGCGGGGCAGGCGGCCGCCCGATCGGGCTGCTCGGTGTGCTCGCTGGCGGCGGCTGGTCGCTCACTCGTCGTTCTTGAGCTGCTCCCAGGCGTCCTTGCACTCGGGACAGACGGGGTACTTCTCCGGGTCGCGGCTCGGCACCCAGACCTTGCCGCACAGGGCGACCACCGGGGTGCCCATCACCATCGCCTCGGTGAGCTTGTCCTTGTCGACGTAGTGCGAGAAGCGCTCGTGGTCGCCGTCGTCGGTGGGGGC
>JAICWH010000210.1 GCA_025934895.1 Nocardioidaceae bacterium
GATCGTGGTCCTCGAGGCGATGAAGATGGAGCAGCCCATCCGGGCGCACCGTGCCGGCACGGTCACCGGCCTGTCCGCCGAGGTGGGCGACAGCATCAGCAGCGGCGCCGTCATCTGCGAGCTCAAGGACTGACGGGACCGGTCCCGATGACACTAGGGCCAGCTGCGCACGGCATCCCCGCATCGGGATGGAATGGCGAGGCAAGGGTGCCAAGACCATCGGACTTGTTCAACAAACACGAGGCCCGCTCTGGCTGGTCGAGTCGCGGACCGGCCTGCTCACGGGGTCGGCGGAGCAGACCTGCCTACCGCCGCTTCCCCGGATGATCCCGGCGCTCGTCCTCCAGAGCCACCAGCCACCTCGAGACTGAGTCGAGGACCGCTGCGAGCCCGATCTCGAACTCGTCGGCGAAGTCGTATCCCGGTCGGAGGTAGTAGGAGGCCATCATCTCGGTGAGGTGGGGGAAGTCGCCGGCGAGGGACATCGACTCCACGACCTGGGGCGCCACCTCGGCAGGCCCCTCCGGTCCCTCGAAGGGCAGTGAGGCCTCCTGGACCGCATGCCCGTACAAGAAGGCGTCGAGCAGCGCGTAGGCGTGTGCGGTGTCTGCCAGCGAGAAGCCCGCGGCCCGCAGGACCCCCAGGACAGCGTCGTGGTGCCGCAACGTGGCGGGACCCGGGGAGGTCCGGGACTCCAGCAGCGGGATCGCCCAGGGATGCTTGTTCAGGACCTCGCGCGCGGACAGTGCCCGTTCGGTCAGCTCGGTGCGCCAGTCGCCGCCCACCGTCGGCAGGTCGATCTCACCGAAGACGATGTCGACGATGCCGTCGAGGATCTCCTCCTTGTTCGTCACGTAGTAGTACACGGTCATCGGCTTCACGCCGAGCTCGTCGGCCAGCGACCGGATGGTCAGAGCCGCGATGCCGCCACGGTCGGCCACCTCGACGGCGCCGCGCAGGACCCGCTCGCGGTCGAGCCGAGGGCGCTTGCCTCCGACGCCGGCTGGTACAGACATCCGACTCCGTCCCTGGGCAATTCGTACGATGTACGATAGCGTTCTCGTACAAAGTACGGCAATCGCCGGCTACGGAACCCCGGAAAGGGACCGACATGTCACAGCGCACTCCCACCCTGACGCCTGATCGGCCGACGCCCGTCGCCTCGAACGCCCCGGCCCCGCCGACGTCGCGGTCACGTGGCCTGGACACCGAGACCCGAACGATCCGACGCGCCGGGCTGGTTGCCGGCGTGGCGCTGCTGCTGCTGGCCGCGCTTTCGGCCGTCGCCGTGCTCCTGGTCGTCGACGGGCTCATCACCCCAGGGGACGCCGCCAAGACCGCCACCGCTATCAGGGCCTCGGAAGGCGTTTTCCGGCTGGCAGTGGCCGCCCTGTACCTCGTCATCGTTCTCGACATCGTCGCGGCCTGGGCCCTGTTCCAGTTCTTCGCCCCGGTCAGCTCCTCGCTGTCCCGGCTCGCCGCCTGGCTGCGGGTAGCCTTCGCCGTGGTCTTCCTCGTCGCGATCAGCCAGCTGGCCGCGGTGCCCGGCATGCTGAGCGACGTCGGCTACCAGGACGCGTTCGGCGAGCATCAGCTCGAGGCCCAGGCCATGGTGAGGCTCGAGGCGTTCCACCACACCTGGATGGCGGCGCTGCTGCTCTTCGGAGCCCATCTCGCGCTGCTGGGCTACCTGGCCTATCGCTCGGGGTACGTCCCCCGGCTGGTCGGCGTCCTGCTGGTCATCGCCGGGGCCGGGTACGCCTTCGACACTTTCAGTTCCGTTCTCTCGGCCGGCCCGCTGGTGATCTCTACCTTCACGTTCCTCGGCGAGTTCGTTCTGGCCCTCTGGCTCGTGCTACGCGGCGGACGCGTCCGGGTCGGAGCCCACCATGAGCTCTGAGACCACGCCCACGGTCACCGGCGCGGCCACCGGGGCACGCGACACCACGATGCGCGCCGTCATCCAAGACCGGTACGGCCACTGCGAGGTCCTCCGACTCGCTCAGCTGCCCCGGCCCGCCATCGACGACGACCAGGTCCTCGTCAAGGTGCACGCCGCCGGCCTCGACCGCGGCACCGAGCACCTGATGACGGGCAAGCCTTACGCCATGCGACTCGGGTTCGGGATCCGACGGCCCAGGAACCCGGTGCTCGGCCGCGACGTCGCCGGCACCGTGGTCGAGGTCGGCAGAGGCGTGACTCGGTTCTCCTCAGGCGATGAGGTGTACGGCGTCGCACCCGGGTCGTTCGCCGAGTACGCCGTGACCCACGAGGACAAGCTCGCACGCAAGCCGACCAACCTCTCGTTCGCCCAAGCTGCGGTCGTCCCGATCTCGGGCGGCACGGCGCTTCAAGCCCTCACCGACGCCGGTGAGGTCCAGGCCGGCCAGTCCGTGCTCGTGACCGGCGCCTCGGGTGGGGTCGGCAGCTACGCGGTCCAGCTCGCCACCACCTTCGGCGCAGACGTCACCGGCGTGTGCAGCACCGGGAAGGTCGACTACGTCACCAGACTGGGGGCGCATCACGTCATCGACTACGACCACGCTGACTGGGCCGACGGCACCCGTCGCTACGACCTCATCCTCGACATCGCCGGCAGCCCGCCGGTCCACCGGTTGCGACGTGCCCTGACCCCGCACGGCACCGTCGTCTTCGTCGGCGGTGAACACGGCGACTCTCTCACCGGGATGGGCAGGCAGCTGCGAGGAGCGCTGCTGATCTCTCCCTTCGTCAAGCAGAAGCTGATCGTGTTCCTGGCACGTGAGCGCGCCGAGGACTACGAGCGGCTCACCAGCCTGATCGAGGCGGGCCGGGTCGCTCCCAGCCTGGACCGCAGCTACCCCCTCGAGCAGACAGTCGACGCCATGCGACTGCTCGAAGAAGGAGGGATCCGCGGCAAGGTCGCCATCACCGTGTGACCCTTGACCCCGTCCCGTGCCGGTGATCGAAGGCCGTCCTGGCGCAGAGCCAGTGCGCGAGACGGCCAGAAACCGACCCGGCACACCGATGTCATCGGTTCCTTGCGGGCGGATGCGAAAGGACGAAAGGCCGATCGCGAGATCGCTCTCCCACAGCAGGTCGGAGGTCACCAGCACGACGACGAGAAGGACCCACCGCAACCTACGTCGCATCCGGGAGCCTGTCATCGCTCGATGCTTCGGCTCAACCCGAGGGTGGAGCCGGTCAGATCAACCGCCAGTCAACCTGTGCGGCGACGACGCATGCGTGGCGGCAGGTCACCGTTGAGGCATGACTCTCACCGACTACCTGATCAACGCGGTCTTCATCGTCGTCGTCCTTCGCCAGGCCCGAGAACGACGCCTGGACGTCCGCAGCTTCGTCGCCCCGATGGCGCTCGTGGTCTTCGTCGCCTCGCACTATGTGCACACCATTCCCACCGCAGGCAATGATCTGGAGCTGGTCGGTGCGCTGACCGCTGTCGGGCTGACCTTGGGGGTGTTGTGCGGCTTCACCACCCACGTCCGTCTGGGCGCTGACGGGGGCAGGTTCGCGCGGGTGGGCTGGGTGGCCGGCAGCCTGCTGGTGGTGGGCATCTGCTCGCGGATGGTGTTCGTGTTCGCCCTGCACCACGGCGCCGGTCCCGCTATCCGTGACTTCAGCATCGTCCATCAGATCGGCGCCGCGGCATGGCCGGTCGCCTTGGTCGCGATGGCGCTTTTCGAGGTCACCTCCCGACTGGTCGTGGTGCAGCTCCGCGGACGGCGGTTGACCGTTTCGTACGCGCCCCCCTCGCCCGTTGCGGGCTCCCCGGCCTGAGACGGTTCCCCGAACGCTCGCTTTGTCCGGCTCGCTTCGGCGGGCCGGACGCGGTTCGATGGAGAGGTCGGACCGGCTCCCGCCGGACGCCAGCGAGGTGGGTTGGGATCGATGCCCGCGAACCAGGACGGCCGAAGTCAGCGCGTTGCGCAGGCGCGCGCCCGCGCGGTCGCACGGCTGCGACGGCAACGGGAGGTTCTGCGCCCGTTGGGCTGGGCGGCCATCGCGGTCGTCGCGGCCACGGTGGTGACCAGCCCGCCAGGACCGGGTCTGCATGGAGACCCACTGATCGTCACCGTGGGTCTGTTCGTCTACACCGCCGCGACAGCGGCGGCGATCAGCGACCGGTTCATCGATCTCGGCCGGAGTCGGCAACTGGGGGTGATCACGGCGATGGGGGCAGCGGGGGTGACGCTGTCGGCCCTCGAGCCCCGCGGAGCAACCGACCTGGCGGCCGGCGCTGCCGTCTGGATGGCGATCACCCGTCTTCCGCTACCCCAGGGGGTGGGTCTGAGTGCGGCGATCGCGCTCGGACAGGACGCCGCAGCCGCCGTGAGCGGCTCCCCTCCGGCAGTGATACTGGCTGCGACGTTGCTGAGCGGCCTCCTGGGACTGGTTGCCTACCAGCTGCGCCAGGCGCGTGCCGGCCAGGACCGCACCGAGATGCTTCTGGCACAGCTGGCTGACGCCCGCGA
>JAICWH010000056.1 GCA_025934895.1 Nocardioidaceae bacterium
CGAGGGGTACCTGCAGTAGCCGGGCCCTCCCGGGTGGCAGCCCCCTGACTGATTACCAGGGGATGCCGGCTGTTTGGCGCTCCCCATGGGTCATGGCCCGTGGGGAGCGCCAAACAGCCGACATCCCCTGGTAATCAGTCCACCCCCATGCCCGGGGCTGGGGATGGTGAGCGGAGGGCCTCACGTGCCGTGGGGCCGCTCAGGCACCCCACCGCTCGGCGAGCGTCCGGACCACCTTGAGGTCGCGGTTCGTCCCCGGAGCCAGCGCCTTCTTGAAGGCACCGAAGAACACCGCCTCCTGACTCGGCCGGTCCAGCCAGACGTGCACGGCCCGACCCTTCACCACGGCCGACTCCCCCGGCTCGTCCCACTCGTCGATCTGCCGCGCCACCTCACCGGTCGGCGCCGCCCCGACCTTGAAGAACGACACGTAGCGGCGCTGTCCCTCGGCAGGTCCGAACGCCGGCGCAGGCAGGCCGAGGGCGTCGTCGTACACCTCTCGCAGCTCGGCGGGGCTCAGGATCACCGCCGGTACGTCGAAGCGGCAGTGCTCCCCGAGGACAGCCTCGACGTGCCGCTCGACCTTCGCCGCCGACCGCATCGAGGTGCGGAACCGGACGTTGCCGGTCTGGATGTGGGTCTCCACCTCCTCGAGCCCGGACTCGGTGAGATGCTCGCGCAGGGCGGCCATCTTGTAGAACCGGCCGCCCACGTTCACGGCCCGCAGCAGTGCGATGTACGTCGGCATGCGCCTCATCCTGCACCAGGTCCGTCTTCGCGCCGCGCCGCGAACTGTGGTGCAATGCATCATCGACGCATCCAGACCTCGTGCGGCGCCGGCGCAGCGATCCACCTGCTGCGTCCTCGGTCCGCGCCGGGGTCATGAGTTCAGCAAGCAGCTCCGGAGTCCCTCACGCGGCGCTTCTCGGGTGGGGGGCGCGGACCGCCCCGACGAACATCGGCACGGCCGACCTCGGGCCGCAGGACGCCGGTGACGACGCCGAGAAGGACGCCCGAGGCCAGGGAAGGGCTCGAGGACCACGGCGAGGCGTGCGCGCAGCGGGCTACGCCCCGTTCGACGCCTCGTGCCAGTCCCAGTGCACCCGGGGGAAGTCCCCGTGCCGGGCCACGAGGACCCCACACACCGGACAGGTCAGGCCGGCCTCCGAGGCGTCGTCGTAGAAGGCGTCGAGGTCCGGGGTCGCCTCGTCTGCTGGGCTGCTCATCGTCCCACGCTACCGCGCCGTGCGGCACCTCCGACGGGCCCGGCCCCGTTGCCGTGCGGTGTTCGACGACCGGCCGCATGCGTGGTCCAGCGGTGGGTAGGTCCGTCGTACTGCCGGTGTGTCGCCGGCCAGGAGCCAGTCGACCGCCAGGAGCGTCCATGGACCCGAGCAAGCCCGCGAAAGCCGTCAAGGAAGCCGCCGAAGGAGTGGTTGCCAAGGCCGCGGAGCTGATCGAACCGCCGATCCCCGGCAGGCCGGCACCGCAGCCGCCCGCCCTCGAGGAGCCCACCACCCCGGTCGACCCGCTGCCGCCGAGCGCGGACCAGACGGCACCGGACACCCGGACCCCGACCGGGGCGGTGACCGGGGCGCCGCTGACGGCGAACAGCCAGCAGGGTGCCTACCTCACGACGGCGCAGGGCGCCCGGCTGCGCGACACCGACCACTCGCTGAAGGCGGGCGAGCGCGGCCCGACGCTGCTGCAGGACCACCACCTGCGCGAGAAGATCACGCACTTCGACCACGAGCGGATTCCGGAGCGGGTCGTGCATGCCCGCGGCGCCGGCGCGCACGGTGTGTTCGTGGGGTACGGCGGCGCCGCGGGTGTCTGCCGCGCCGGGTTCCTCGAGGAGGGCAGGGAGACCCCCGTCTTCGTCCGGTTCTCCACGGTGCTGGGGTCCCGCGGGTCCGCGGACACCGTGCGGGACACGCGGGGGTTCGCCACCAAGTTCTACACCGACGAGGGGACGTTCGACCTCGTCGGCAACAACATGCCGGTGTTCTTCATCCAGGACGGCATCAAGTTCCCCGACGTCGTGCACGCGGCCAAGCCGCACCCGGACCGCGAGATCCCTCAGGCGCAGAGCGCCCACGACACCTTCTGGGACTTCGTGTCGCTGCACACCGAGGCCCAGCACCACACCTTGTGGAACATGTCCGACCGGGGCATTCCGCGCTCCTACCGGACCATGGAGGGCTTCGGGGTGCACACCTTCCGGCTGGTGAACGCCGATGGTGGCACGTCCCTGGCGAAGTTCCACTGGAAGCCCGCGCTCGGCGTCCACTCGCTGACCTGGGAGGAGGCCCAGCTGCTGGCCGGGCTGGACCCCGACTATCACCGACGCGACCTCTACGACGCGATCGAGTCCGGTGCGTTCCCGCAGTGGGAGCTCGGCATCCAGGTCCTCCCGGACACGCCGGAGCAGATGTTCGAGGGCATCGACCTGCTCGATCCGACCAAGATCGTGCCCGAGGAGCTGGCGCCGGTGCAGGCCCTGGGGCGGATGACGCTGAACCGCAACCCGACGAACTTCTTCGCCGAGACCGAGCAGGTCGCCTTCCACCTCGGGCACCTGGTGCCCGGCATCGACGTCACGAACGACCCGCTGCTGCAGGCCCGGCTGTTCTCCTACCTGGACACCCAGATCACCCGGTTGGCCGGTCCGAACTTCGCGCAGATCCCGATCAACCGGCCGCATGCGCCGGTCAACGACATGCTCCGTGACGGGTTCCACCAGCACGCCGTGCATGCCGGGCTTGCGCCGTACCGGCCGAACACGATGGACGCCGGCAACCCGTTCGTCGCCGACGTCGAGACCGGAGCGCTCGTCGACACGCCCGTGACGGTCACCGCTGCGACCAAGGTACGGGCCAACCCGGCGTCGTTCGACGACCACTACAGCCAGGCGCGGTTGTTCTGGGCGAGCATGACTCCGGTGGAGAAGGAGCACATCGTCCGGGCCTACACCTTCGAGCTCGGCAAGTGCTACGAGCAGGCGGTCAAGGAGCGCCAGCTGCTGGCGCTGGCCAAGATCGACCCGGTCCTCTGCAGCGAGGTCGCGGCCGGGCTCGGCCTGCCCGCTCCCGAGGCGAGCCTTCCGGCGGAGGAGGAGGTGCCCAGCCCGGCGCTCTCCCAGCTCGGCAAGGTGTGGCCCCCGGACGGCCGGATGGTCGGCATCGTCGTGGATCCCGACGGGGACCTCGGCGGGCTGGCGGCGGTCCGCACGGCGGTGTTCGCAGCGAACATGGTGCCGCTGGTGATCGGTCCGCACGGCGGGCTGCTGCCGAACGGTACGTCGGTCCAGCGGACCTTCCTGACCGCGCGCTCGGTCGAGTTCGACACCGTGCTGCTGGGCGGCTGCCCGAAGCCGGCGCCGGACGCGATGCCCGGCCGGGACGCCAAGGCCGGCGGTGAACCCGCGCCGGTGCTCGACCCGCGGGTCAGGGTCCTGGTGGAGGAGAGCTTCCGGCACGCCAAGGTGATCGGCGCCTGGGGCGCCGGCCTCGACGCCCTGACGGCCAGCGGGTGCACCGCGGGTGACGTCGGCGTCGTGACCGGCGACGACGGCGCCGAGGTGTTCGCCGGCGTCTTGGAGCTGCTCGGCGGCCACCGGGTCTGGGAGCGCTTCCCCGCAGCCGTCGGCTGAGAGGGCGTCGGCTGACGGGTCGTCGGCTGCGGCGGCTCGACCGGACGGGTCAGCGCACGACCAGGAGCGAGCCGGACCGGGTGACCAGCTCCCCGATGACGGGATAGCCGGGCACCTCGCCGGCGACCAGCAGGCCCCCGGAGGTCTGCGCGTCGGCGAGCAGGATCAGCTCGTCCTCGCCGACGGTCGCGGTCAGGTGCGGGCGGACCCATGCCAGGTTGCGGCGACTGCCGCCGGGCACGTAGCCGGCGGCGAGGGAGGGGCGAGCCGCCTCCAGGTAGGGCACGGCGGCGGAGTCGACCACCGCGGAGACGTCGCTGGCCCGGCACAGCTTCATCAGGTGCCCGAGCAGCCCGAACCCACTCACGTCCGTGCCGCACTGCACACCGGCCGCCAGCGCGGCCCGGGAGGCGTCCCGGTTCAGCGTCGTCATCACCTCGACCGCGTCGCCGAACTCCTCCCCGGTCGCCTTGTGCCGGTTGTTGAGCACTCCGAGCCCCAGCGGCTTGGTCAGCGTGATCGGTGTCCCGGCCCGTCCGGCGTCGTTGCGCAGCAACCGGTCCGGTGCGGCCAGCCCGGTCACCGCCAGCCCGTACTTCGGCTCCGGGTCGTCGATGCTGTGCCCACCGGCCAGATGGGTCCCCGCCGCCGCACACACGTCGGCGCCGCCCTGCAGCACCTCGGCGGCCAGCTCGAACGGGATCCGGTCCCGCGGCCAGGCCAGCAGGTTGACCGCCACCAGGGGCTCGCCACCCATGGCGTAGACGTCGGAGAGCGCGTTCGCGGCCGCGATCCGGCCCCAGTCGTAGGCCGAGTCGACGACGGGTGTGAAGAAGTCGGCGGTGAGGACGACCGCCCGGTCGCCGTCGATGCGCACCACGGCCCCGTCGTCGCCGTCATCCAGCCCGACCACCAGGTCGTCACGGGCGCGCCCCGACCCGGGCCCCGTCAGGCCGGCCAGCACGGCCTCGAGCTCGCCGGGCGGCACCTTGCAGGCGCAGCCGCCGCCGGCGGCGTACTGGGTGAGGCGCTGGGACATCTCCACGGTCGTCACCGCGCGAGCATAGACAACCGCCTGCAGCTGCCGACCGGTCAGGTCGCGGCGGTCTCGGTGACCTGGTCGAGACCCGTCTGCTCGTGGCTGGCATGGTCGTGGGCCTCGCCGGCTGCAGTCCCGGCCCGGCGGGCCGCGAGCCGCTCGCGCTGGGGTACGACGGTGTACTTCGGGTCCCGCGCCGACGCGAGCCCCGCCTCGAAGACGCCGAACCTCGTCATCGCCGACGCGACGAGGTATGCGGCCCCGCATCCGGCCGACACCGCCCGGGACCGCCGGCCGATCGTCGAGATGACAGCGGCGGTGGCGGTGATGCGGGTCGCGGTCTTCATCAGCCGCCCCGAGCGACCCTGCTCGTAGGGCTCCGCGAGCATGCCCAGCCGCCTCTTGAGGAGCTCCGTGGCGACCAGCTCCACACCGGCGCCGGCGATGGCCATCTGGCGCGCGGGCGGGTTGCCCGCGGCCGGGATCAGCAGCATGGCCATCCCGCCCGCGGCGCAGGCGCCCGAGCCGGCGAACACGAAGGGCAGCTCCCGGTGGGCCTCATGCCAGGCGGGCACGGCCGTGTTGCCCAGCAGCGCCGCCGTGTAGGTGACCAGCGGCGGACCGAAGACCGCCGCGCCGACGCCGGCCAGCCGACCCAGCCGGGGCAGCCTCCCGGTCACCTGCGAAGCGGCCGCGGCCGAGGCCAGGGACGCGAACGGGGCCAGGATGAACGACCCGACGGAGAGCGGCGAGGTGACCTTGAAGACCCGCAGCATGTTGAGGAAGCGCATGGGTCGGCCCAGGTCGTGGACCAGGAAGACGGTGCCGAGCCCGGCACCGGAGGCGGCGACCAGCCGAGTCGTCCGCTCCAGGGTGCGGTTGCCGGTCAGCGCCGCACCCTCGGCGAGCACCGCGGACGCGCCGGCCATCCCGCCCAGGAACAGGTAGAGCGGGACGTCGGGCGTCTTCCAGGTCGGTGTCTTGATGATCTGCTGGCCGTAGTAGGACTCGAAGTCCGCCTGCGGCACCATGGTGCGCTCCTTCACCGCCGCCTCCCCGCGAACGAGACGACGCCGATGCCGACCAGGGTCGCCGCGGCCGCGCCGACGTGCTTCCAGATCGAGCCGATGTCCCGCGTGGTCACCACCGGGTCGGGTGGCAGGCCGTAGACCTCCGGCTCGTCGAGCAGCAGGAAGAAGGCCCCGTCACCGCCGACGCCGTCCTCGGGGTCCCGCCCGTAGAGCCGGGCGACGTCCACGCCCCTGTCGTGCAGCTCGGCGAGCCGAGCATCGGCGCGCTGGCGGAGCTCGTCGACGTCCCCGAACTGGATGGACTCGGTCGGGCAGGCCTGGGCGCACGCCGGCGTCTGGCCCTCCTTGAGCCGGTCGTAGCACAGCGTGCACTTGAACGCGCGGCCGTCCTCCTTGCGCAGGTCGATCACGCCGTAGGGGCAGGCCGGCACGCAGTAGCCGCAGCCGTTGCAGATGTCCGGCTGGACGACGACCGTGCCGAACTCGGTGCGGAACAGGGACCCGGTGGGGCAGACGTCCAGGCAGGCGGCGTGGGTGCAGTGCTTGCAGACGTCGGACGACATCAGCCAGCGGAGAGCACCGTCACCGCTCGCGGTCGCCTGGTCCTCCCCGGCGGGAGCGGCCTGCGGCAGCCCGCTCTCGTGGGTGCCGAAGCCGGGCGGTCCCATGCCGGGCAGCCCGAGGTCGGCGGTGGTCGGGTGCACCGGCTTCTCGACGAAGGCGACGTGCCGCCAGGTGCTCGCGCCCAGCGCCTGGGTGTTGTCATAGGACATCCCGGTCAGCTCGAAACCGTCGTCGGGGACCTGGTTCCACTCCTTGCAGGCCACCTCGCACGCCTTGCACCCGATGCACACGGAGGTGTCGGTGAAGAAGCCCTTGCGCTTCGGGTGATCCGCGTAGCCGGCGTCCCCGGTGACGTCGTCGAGCCGCCCGTGCAGCGAGTGCGTCATCCCTCGGTCCTTCCGTTGGTCGGGTCCGCGGTGTCGACGCCGGCGCGGCGGCGGTAGTCCTCGACGTACGACGTCAGCGCAGGTCCGCGCGGACGGCGTCCCGGGCGGATGTCACAGGTGCCGACCTTGTCCTGGATGTAGACGTTGGGGTCCATCGTGACGTTGACCAGGTCGTTGGGCGAGTCCCCGGTGGTCAGCCCGTTCGGCCCCCAGTGGTAGGGCAGGCCGACGTGCTCGACGAACCGGTCCCCGAGCCGCAGGGACCGCATCCGGTCCGTGACCAGCACCCGCGCCTCGATCGCGGTGCGGGCGGTCACGATCGTCACCCAGTCGCCGTGGGTGAGCCCGCGCTCCTCCGCGAGCCGGCGGGAGACCTCGCAGAACGGTTCGGGCTGCAGCTCGGTGAGGTAGGGCAGAGTGCGGCTCATCGCGCCGGCCGTGTGGTGCTCGGTGAGCCGGTAGGTCGTGAAGACGTAGGGGAACACCTCGCTGTAGCTCGGGTTGATCGGGTTCGCCGGATGGTCCAGCTTGCGCCGGGAGGGGTTGTTCTGCTGTCTGTACAGCGGGTTGTGGATCGGCGACTCGGGCGGCTCGTAGTGCGTCGGCAACGGGCCGTCCGCGACCCCCAGCGGTGCGTACAGCCACGCCTTGCCGTCGGTCTGCATGATGAACGGGTCCTGCCCGCCGATCGCGTCCGGCCCGGTGGCGCCCTCGTCGGGGACGTGGTCCGGCGGCCGGTCGGCGATGAAGTCGACGACGTCCGACCCGGCCCAGGTGTGCTGCTCGGCGTCCCACCACATGTACCTCTTGCGCTCGCTCCACGGTGTGCCGTCGGGGGCGGCGGAGGCGCGGTTGTAGAGGATGCGGCGGTTCGCGGGCCAGACCCAGCCCCACTCGGAGGCCACGTAGTCCTGCTCCCAGTGCGGCTTGCGGCGGCGCGCCTGGTTGACCTCGTCGGCGTACACCCCGCAGTAGATCCAGCAGCCGCAGCTGGTGGAGCCGTCGTCCTCCAGCTGGGTGTAGGCCGACAGCGCCCGCCCGTCCGGGCCGGTGCCGTTGATCTCGCGGAGCACCGCGTGTCCGTCCGGCTCATGCAGCGGACCCTCGGTCGGGTAGTCCCAGGTCAGGTCCAGCAACGGGCGGTCCATCTCGTCGGTGGAGTCCTTGAGCTTCTCGCGGATCCGTTGCCCGAGCTCGTAGTAGAACTGGAGCTCGCTGCGGGCGTCACCGGGCGGCTCGACGGCCTTGTCCCGCCATTGCAGCATCCTCTGGGTCTGGGTGAACGAGCCCGCCTTCTCCACGTGCGAGGCGGCCGGCATGAAGAAGACCTCGGTGCCGATCTCCTCGGTGACCAGCTCGCCGGTCGCGATCTCGGGGCCGTCCTTCCAGAACGTCGCCGACTCGATCATCTGCAGGTCGCGGACCACCAGCCAGTCGAGGTTCGCCATCCCGAGCCGTTGCATCTTGCCGTTGGCCGACCCGACCGCGGGGTTCTCCCCCACCAGGAAGTAGCCCTTGCTGCGGCCCTCGATCTGCCCCTTGACGGTGTTGTACGTCGAGTGGTCGCCGGTGAGGCGGGGCAGGTAGTCGAAGCAGAAGTCGTTCCCAGCCGTCGCCGCATCCCCCCAGTAGGACTTCAGCAGGCTGACGGCGTAGGCCCGCATGTTGCCCCAGAACCCCGTCTTGCCGGCGTCGCCCTCGACGTAGCTGTCCAGGTCCTGGTGCTGGGCCGCGTGCGGCATCGGCAGGTAGCCGGGCAGGATGTTGAACAGGGTCGGGATGTCGGTCGACCCCTGGATGCTGGCGTGCCCCCGCAGCGCCATGATGCCGCCGCCGGGGCGGCCGATGTTGCCCAGCAGGGTCTGCAGGATCGACGCCGTGCGGATCATCTGCGAGCCGACGCTGTGGTGCGTCCAGCCCACGGCATAGCAGAAGGCAGTGGTGCGCTCACGTCCGCTGTTGTGGGTCAGGGCGTCCGCGACCTGCCGGAACTGCTCGGGCGCGATGCCGCACACCTCCTGGACCATCTCGGGGGTGTAGCGGGCGAAGTGCCGCTTGAGGATCTGGTACACGCAGCGCGGGTGCTGCAGGGTCTCGTCGCGGGGCGGCTTGCCCTCGACCGGCGGCCCTCCGGAGCCGTGCGACTCCGAGGCGGCGGACTCGTGCAGGTCCTTGGAGTCGCCGCCGTCCGGGGACGACCCGTGCGGGCCGGTGTCCTGGGCGGGGTCGCGCTGGCCGGCCGCGGGCGCGGCCTCGGTGCCGTCGTACTGCCAGGACTCGGGGTCGTAGTGGCCGCGTTCGGTGTCGAAGCCGGAGAAGAACCCGTCGAGGTCCTCGGTGTCGAGGAACCTCTCGTCGATGATGGCGGCGGCGTTGGTGTAGGGCACGACGTACTCGCGGAAGTCCAGGTCGTTGCTGAGCACGTGGTTGACCAGGCCGCCCAGGAACGCGATGTCGGAGCCGGCCCGGATCGGCACGTGCAGGTCGGCCACGGCAGAGGTGCGGGTGAAGCGCGGGTCGACGTGGATGATCGTGGCGCCCCGCCGCTTGGCTTCCATCACCCACTGGAACCCGACCGGGTGCGCCTCGGCCATGTTCGAGCCCTCGATGAGGATGCAGTCAGCGTTCTGCAGGTCCTGCAGGAAGGATGTGGCTCCTCCTCGGCCGAAGCTCGTCCCCAGACCGGGAACGGTGGAGGAGTGTCAAATCCGTGCCTGGTTCTCGATCTGGATCGCGCCCATCGCGGTGTAGAGCTTCTTCATGAGGTAGTTCTCCTCGTTGTCGAGGGTCGCCCCTCCGAGGCTCGCTATCCCCAGGGTTCGGCGGGTACGACGACCCTCGTCGTCCTCCCACTCCCAGAACTCACGGCGGGTCTTGATGAC
Source organism: Nocardioidaceae bacterium (assembly GCA_025934895.1). Lineage (GTDB taxonomy): Bacteria > Actinomycetota > Actinomycetes > Propionibacteriales > Nocardioidaceae > Nocardioides_B. The sequence continues at coordinate 9,555 of JAICWH010000056.1, forward strand.
CCGGTCCGCGATCATGTCCATCGCGGTGTCGAGGTCCAGGTCCTCCCACTCGGTGCCGTGCGGGCGCCGGTAGCGGACCTTGGTCTCCCGGGTCGGCGAGGTCACCAGCTGGGTGCTCGCGCTGCCCTTGGGGCAGAGCCGCCCGCGGGAGATCGGGCTGGCGGGGTTGCCCTCGATCTGGGTGACCTTCTCGTCCTTGACGAACACCTTCTGGCCGCAGCCGACGGCGCAGAACGGGCAGACCGAGTCAACGACGCGGTCCGCCGTGGTGGTGCGGGGCCGGAGGTGCTCGCTGCGCGAGGACATCACGGCGGAGCCGCGGCCCAGCTTGTCCGCACCGCGCAGCTGCCGGAGCACCGGCCACAGCTCGATGAACGCCTTGGCACCCATCCTCCACGCCCCTTCTCCCACGAACGGACCCACCTGCTGTGGCGCCGTCATACCCGATCTGCGGTCGCTCAACCCGTCGACATCCACCGATGCGAAACCCGGCAAACCCGGCAGCGAGAGCCGTAGGAGGAACACCTTAGGCTGTCTTCCCTACAGTGTCACCGGAGGCGTTTCTCGTCTGGTGACGGGCGCGGTCCTCAAAACCGTAGTGGCCGAGCATCTCGGTCAGGCGGGTTCGATTCCCGTCCGCCTCCGCCAGCCTGGACGAAGGGAGCCGCGTGCCTGAGCAGCTGCGTGAGGCGGACCCCCGCCGGCGTACGCCGCGCACCGACGCGGTGCTCGCCGACCCGCGGGTCGCCGCCGCCATCGGCCGGCTCGGCCCATCGCTGGTCAAGCGGGCGGTGGGGCAGGCGTTGGAGGCCTGCCGACGGGGGGAGGTCGGGCCCGACGCAGTCGTGGCCCACACGCTGGGCGAGCTGCCCGCAACCGCGTCGTCGCTGCGGTCGGTCGTGAACGCCACCGGCGTGGTCGTGCACACCAACCTGGGTCGGGCCCCGCTCTCGGCAGCCGCCGTCGAGGCCGTCAGGGTCGCGGCCGGCGCCACCGACGTCGAGCTGGACCTGCTCACCGGGCGACGAGGCACGCGGGGGGCGGGAGCGCTGGCCGCTCTCGCCGCTGCGGTCCCCGAGGCCGGGGGTGTGCACGTCGTCAACAACGGCGCAGCCGCGCTCGCCCTGGTCACCTGCGTCCTGGCCCGGGACCGGGAGGTCGTGGTGGCGCGCGGCGAGCTGGTGGAGATCGGCGACGGGTTCCGCATCCCCGAGCTCCTGGAGTCCGTGGGGGCCCGGCTGCGGGAGGTGGGGACCACGAACCGGGTGCGGCTCGCGGACTACCGCGAGGCTCTCGGCGCGGGCACCGCCTTCGTCCTCAAGGTGCATCCGTCGAACTTCACGGTGCAGGGCTTCACCTCCTCGGTGTCCGTCGCCGAGCTCGCGACGCTCCCGGTCCCGGTGGTCGCCGACATCGGCTCCGGCCTGCTCGCGGCGCACCCGCTGCTGCCCGGCGAGCCGGACGCCGCCTCGACACTGCGCGCCGGGGCCAGCCTGGTCACGGCCTCCGGGGACAAGCTGCTGGGAGGCCCGCAGTGCGGACTGCTCCTGGGCGAGGAGGACCTCGTCCGGCTGCTGCGCCGGCACCCCTTCGCGCGGGCGCTTCGGGTCGACAAGCTGACCCTGGCGGCCCTGGAGGCCACCCTCACCGGACCGGTCGCTCCGGTGCCCGCAGCGCTCGCGTGCGACCCCCGCCTGTCGCTCGCCCGCGCCGAGCGGCTCGCCGCCGCGATCGGCCGCGACCTCGCGGAGGCCGTGCCGTCGCGCGCAGCCGTCGGCGGCGGAGGCGCCCCTGGGGTCACGCTGGCGAGCGCCGCGGTGGCCGTCCCCGCAGGGCTGGCCGCCCCGCTGCGCAACGGCGAGCCGCCAGTGCTGGGGCACGTCGAGGCCGGCCGGCTGCTCCTCGACCTGGTCGCGGTTCCTCCCGAGGCGGATGACCGGCTGGTGGCCGCCGTACGACGGGCCGCCGAGCTGTTCGAAGAGCGCTGAGGTGCACGTCTTCGCCACCGCTGGTCACGTCGACCACGGCAAGTCGACGCTGGTGCGCGCGCTCACCGGCCGTGACCCCGACCGGCTCGAGGAGGAGCAGCGCCGCGGGCTGTCGATCCAGCTCGGCTACTGCTGGACGTCGCTGCCGGGCGTGGGCGACCTCGCCTTCGTCGACGTGCCGGGGCACGAGCGGTTCATCACCACGACGCTCGCCGGCGTCGGCCCGGTGTCCGCGGTGATGTTCGTGGTCGCCGCCGACGACCCCTGGATGCCGCAGGCGGCCGAGCATCTCGCAGCACTCGACGCGCTCGGCGTCCGGCACGGGGTCCTGGTCGTGACCCGGGCCGACCTCGCCGACCCGTCAGCCATCCTCTCCCACGCCCGGGCCGAGCTCCGCCGGACCTCCCTGGGCGACCTGCCGGCGCTGGTCGTGAGCGGCCGCACCGGTCAGGGTGTCGACGCCCTCCGGGACGCGCTGGCACAGGTGGCGGCACAGCTGCCGGTGCCGGATCCGCGCTCCGACGTGCGGCTGTGGGTGGACCGACGGTTCCACGTGCGCGGCACCGGGACCGTCGTGACCGGGACCCTGCCCGAGGGCACCATCACCGTGGGGGACACGTTGCAGGTCGCCGGGGACGCGGCACAGCTGCGGGTCCGTGGCATCGAGTGCCTGGGCCAGTCGCTGAGCTCGGTCGCCGGCGTCGCCCGGGTCGCGCTCGACGTCGGCGGCAAGCCTCCGGACGCCCTCGGCCGGGGCACCGCTCTCGTCACGCCCGGCGCGTTCGAGCCGGTGGCCGTCGTCGACGTCCGGCTCAGCGGAGAGGGGCCGGTGCCACGACGTCCGGTCCTGCACGTCGGGTCGGCCGCCGGCACCGTGCACGCCCGGCCGCTCGGCACCCGGCTCCCGGCACCGAGACCCCGGTACGACCGGACGGGGCACGACCGGACGGGGCACGACCAGATGGGGCGACCACCGGACGGCCCCTTGCTGCGGCTGAGGCTGGATCGCCCGCTGCCGCTGCGGATCGGCGACCGGGCGATCCTGCGTGACCCCGGCAGCCGAGCGATGTGGGGCGTGGAGGTCCTGGACCCTGCTCCTCCGCCGCTGCACCGGCGCGGGGCGGCGGCGGCGAGGGTCCGGGAGCTGGCGAAGGCTTCCGGCTCGGTGGCCGACGAGGTCGACCGGCGGGGCGTCGTACGCCGCTCGCTCCTGCGCCGGATCGGCGCCCGGGGAGACCGGCTTGCCGACGGGACGCTGGCCGTGGGCGACTGGCTCGTCTCACCGCGTCGCACCTACGAGCTGCGACGCGAGCTCGCCGCGCTGGTCGCGGACCGCGGCACCGACCTGCTTCCGGGCGTCTCGACAGGGGAGGCCGTGCAGGCGCTCCACCTGCCGGACCGGGAGCTGCTCGACGGGCTGTTGGGGCGGTCCCTGCGGCTCGAGGACGGCCGAGTCGTCCCGGACACCGCGGCCCGGCTACCCCCGCGGCTGGGCGCCGCCCTGGCCGCGATCCGCGCGGACCTGACCTCCCGGCCGTTCGCCGCGCCGGACGCCGCCCGGCTCGCCGGGCTCGGGGTGGACACCCGGGACATCGCGGTGCTGGCCCGGGGAGGTCTTGTGCTGCGGCTCGAGGAGTCCCTGGTGCTGCTCCCAGGAGCCGACGACGTCGCGGTCTCGGTGCTCGCCGGGCTTCCCCAGCCGTTCTCGACCAGCCAGGCTCGGCAGGCGCTGGACACGTCACGGCGGGTGGCCCTGCCGCTGCTGGCACATCTGGACCGCACCGGCCGGACCCGCAGAGGCCAGGACGACCGGCGCTCCCTGACCGGTCGGTGAGTCGGCTCTCGGTCAGAAACCGCGCCGACGCGGTGTCTGGGACGTCGGACCCGGGGTACATGCCCCGATGTGACGGTGGTCTCCGGTCTCCCCGGCGGGTTCCGTCACTTCCTCGCTTGCTGAAACCACCGGCAGGTGCGTCGTCGCCCAGGCCCCCGCGGGTCCGGGCGGCTCTCGTGAAGCTGCGTGAGACAGATGAGCACATCACCATCGGTGCGGACCAGGCCGCAGAGGCATGTCCAAGCGATCCCGTACCAGGGCCCGGTCGGGCACTCGCAACCGACCCCGTCCGCGAGCCATGTCGCCCGTGCGGACCACACCTACGACCTGCTCTGTCGAGCACAGCGGTGCCCACCTGACGAGCGGCGCCGGCTGATCGAGGAGGTGGTGACCGCGAACATGGGCGTGGCGACGGCGATCGCCGGCCGCTACCGCACCCGGGGCATCGCGACCGAGGATCTGCAGCAGGTCGCCTACCTTGCGCTGGTCAAGGCCGCGCACGGCTACGACCCCGAGGTGGGGCACGACTTCCTCTCCTACGCGGTGCCCACGATCCGCGGGGAGATCAAGCGGCACTTCCGCGACCTGGGCTGGATGGTCCGGCCGCCACGGCGGGTCCAGGAGCTGCAGGCAAGGATCAGCACGGCCGACGCCGAGCTGTCCCAGTGGCTCGGGCGCTCTCCCCGCCCCTCGGAGATCGCGGCCAGGCTCGGTGAGGACCCCGACGACGTCAACGAGGCCCTGGCCACCGTCGGCTGCTTCACGCCGAGCTCGCTGGACCGGCCCGCGGGAGAGGACGGCACCATGACGATCAGTGACCTCCTGGGCGGCGAGGAGGTCGCCCTCGGAGCCGTGGAGGCCCGGGCCATGCTGGCGCCCGTCGTACGCCGGCTCTCCGAGCGCGACCGACGGATCCTGCTGCTGCGGTTCTTCCGCGGCTGCACCCAGCAGGAGATCGCGGAGGACATCGGCGTGACCCAGATGCAGGTGTCCCGGCTGCTCACCCGGATCATGTCCGACCTGCGCACCGGCATCGAGGGTCGATCGGCGGCCGTCGCCGACAGCGCATGAGAGCTGTTACGCGTGGGTAGTGTCGGGAGCTGGACCATCAGGCACCCAAGGAGGACCACTCGATGAAGCTGCCCCTGGCGCGCGGGCCCCTGAGCTCCCACGTGCTGGCTCTGCTCGAGGCGGCGCCGTCGGGGCTGCCGGCGCCGGACGGCTGGGCCGACGAGGTCCAGGACGTCCTCGGGGACGACGATCTGCAGCTGGCGTTGTGGATCCTCTACGAACTGCACTACCGCGGCTTCGACGGTGTCCCCGACCACGAGTGGGACCCGCACCTCATTGCCCTGCGCACCAGGCTCGAACAGCGGTTCGAGGCCGAGCTGCGGCAATGCACGGCCGGCTACGTCGAGGCGGCGTTGCACGCCTCCGAGGACCTGTTCGACCAGGTCATGGTCGTCGTCGACGCGGTCGACGGGCCCAGCCTGCCGCGCTACCTGCAGCGTGAGGCGAGCAGCGTGGAGATGCTGGACTTCTTGACCCAGCGCAGCCTCTACCACCTCAAGGAGTCCGACCCGCACGCCTTCGTGATCCCGCGCATCGACGGACGGGCCAAGGTGGCGCTCGCGGAGCTGCAGTACGACGAGTACGGCGCCGGCCGGCCCGCGCGGCTGCATGCCCAGCTGTTCGCCGATGCTCTGGACGCCTGCGGCCTGGACCCGGCCTACGGCGCGTACGTCGACCTGGTGCCGGGTCACACGCTCGCGGTCAACAACGTGATGTCCCTGTTCGGCCTCAGCCGGCGGCTCCGCGGGGCCGCCCTGGGGCACCTGGCCGCGTTCGAGACGACGAGCTCGGTCCCGTGTCGCCGGATCGCCGGGGGCATCGAACGGCTGGGGCTGCCCACGGTCGTCGCGGCCTACTTCCACGAGCACGTCGAGGCGGACGCCGTGCACGAGCAGGTTGCGATCCGTGACATCTGCGGAGGCCTCGTCGAGGACCATCCCGAGCTGCGTGGCGACGTGCTGTTCGGGGTGGCTGCCTGCCTGCACCTCGACGTGCTGGCGGCGCGCGGACTGCTGGGCTCCTGGGAGCGCCGTCGCGAGGACGCGGTCGTCAGGCAGGTCGCCTGATGGCTCCGGAGTGGCGGGCGCTTTCGAGCACCGGTGCGGAGGTGGACCTCGAGCCCTGCGGTGACGGCCCGGTGCTCGCCCGGCACGCCTGCGTGGTGGTGGATGCCGACGGCGTGCAGCACCCGGTGACCCGTCCGGTGGTGGCTCTGTGCACCTGCGGCAGGTCCCAGCGACGCCCTTGGTGCGACAGCACGCACAAGTCGGTCCGCCGCTCCCCCACGTCCGGCGCCTGACCCGCCGCGGCGACGCACGCTGCGACGCCTCGGCGGGTCGTCAGCCGGGGCGGGCGACGTGCACGAGGACGCCGTTCGTGCCGTACTCCCGGAGCTCCACGACCTTCAGCCCCATCTCCGGCGCGGTGGCCAGCCGTTCCTGCACGGCATCGGCCTGCTCGACCGTGCCGAGCTGGATCAGCAGCCAGCCCTGGTCCAGCAGGTGGCCGGCTGCCACCTCGAGGCAGGCCCAGGCGACGTGCATGCCGTCCGGGCCGCCGTCGATGGCGGTAAGCGGGTCGTCGGGGAACTGCCTGGTGACTGCGCTGGGCACCCACGGCGGGTCGGCGATGATGCCGACGAAGCGCTCCTCGTCCCCGAGGACGGTGTCCACCCGGCCGCGACGGATCTGCACAGGACCCTCGGGACGGGCAGCCTCGGTGTTCGCGCGGGCGAAGTCGCACGCCGTCGCGTCGAGGTCCACGAGCACGAGAGGGCGTGGCGTGCCGGCGACGGCGAGCAGCCCGATGTGACCGACTCCGGCGCACAGCTCCAGGACCGGGCCTGCCGGGGCGGCGCGCAGCAGGTCCGCTGCCCAGTACGACTGGGCGATCGTCCACGGCCGGGGCCGGAGCACCCGGTCGTCGAACTCGACCGTGAGCCCACCGAAGTCGATGTGCTGCGTCCCGTGGTTCGTCATGGTCGCGCGCCGTACCCACAACACCCGAGCGGCATGCGTCTGCTCAGGAGGCCTCCACGGCCTCGTCCGCGGGCGTGCGGTCCTCGCCGACGGTCGGCTCGGGCTTGGGTGCCCCGCGCCGGTGGTCCCACAGGTCGCGGGCGATGACCTGGATCATCCCGGCGACGGGGATGGCCAGGAACGCCCCGAGGATGCCCGCGAGCTCGACGGCGAGCAGGATCGCGATGAGGACCGTCAGCGGGTTGAGCTTCACCGTCCGCGACAGGATCAGCGGCTGCAGCAGGTGGTTCTCGAGCTGCTGGTAGACGACGAAGAAGATGGCGACCACGATCAGCGCGGGCACCGAGTGGATGGCGGCCGCGACGACGGCGACGATCGCCCCCAAGGTGGCGCCGACGAGCGGGATGAGGTCGGCGACGGCCACGAACAACGAGATGAGCCCGGCGAACGGCACGCCCGTGGCCAGCAGGGCGATGTAGGTCAGCACCCCGCAGATCACCGAGATCAGCAGGTTGCCCGAGAGGTAGCCGGTGATGGACTTCGCACAGTCCGCCGACACGGCACGCACCCGCGACCGGTGCTCCTCCTCCAGCAGGTTCAGGACACCCTCGACCACCTTGGGGCCCTCGAGCACCATCAGGTAGGCCAGCACGAAGATCGTGACCACGCCGGCCACCCCTGCGGCCACCCCGCGCAGCACACCCGCGGCCGGGGTGGTCAGCCCGCTCGCGATCGCCTTGATACGCGCCTGGTTGTCCTGGACATAGGTCAGCGCGTGGGTTCTCTCCAGGAACCCGCCCACCGGCCCGCGGCCTGCGCGGGCGTCGGCGAGGATGCTCGGGAGCTGCCCCGCGAAGGCCGTGCCCTCCCGCGTCAACGGCACCGCGAAGGCGGTGATCAGACCCCCGAAGACCACCAGGACGGTCAGGAACACCAGGAGCGTGGCGAGCGAGCGGCGGCCACCCAGCCGGCGCTCGACCCATCCGACCACGGGGTAGAGCGCGACGGAGAAGAAGGCCGCGACGACGATCCAGACGACCACCCGCTCGGTCGCGCGCAGCACCAGCAGCAGGATGGCGGTGGCCAGCACCATGCCGATCGTGGCGGCGATGGTCCGCACCGGAACACGGGCGCGAGTGGGGGTGTACGACGTTGACATGTGGCTGCTCGACTTTCACGAACGGTGCGAGGAGTTTCACGAGCACGGAAGGGCACAGCAGACGGCGGACGCCGCACCCGAGAAGGGCGGCGCCCGCCGTCACCGAGCCGTGCTCGGTTTCTGCTGATGGTGCTGATGCGGTCGGTCAGCTGCCGGGTGTGGCGTCCTGCTTGACGTTCTGCGCCGATGACTGACCCTCGGCCTTCACCGTCTCGGCCGAGGCCTGGGCGGTCTCCTTGACCTGCTGAGCGGACTCGGCTGCGGACTCCTTGAGCTCCTGGCCCATCTGCTGGCCCACCGACTTGGCCTCGTCGAGCACCGGCTGACCGTGCTCCTTGGTGGCCTCGACCGCCTTGGACGCGACGCGGGTCTCTTTGTCGCTGGCCGGCAGCAGTGCGGAGAGAAGCATCCCGGCGCCGAAGGCGACCAGCCCAGCCGCCAGGGGGTTGCCCTGCGCCTTCGCGCCGAGCGTGTCGACCGCGCCGGAGGCGCCCGAGGACACCGATTCCGAGACGTTGGAGGCGACCCCCGAGACCCGCTCCCCTACGCCCGGGCCCGAGCCGGGACCCGAGCCGGCGCCCGGAACCCGGTCCCGGACCGTGTCCAGATCCGGGGCAGCCCCCATCACCTTGTCCCTGATCGAGCCGATGCGGCCCTTGGCGGCCTCCTTGCGCCGGTCCATCACGCGGGCCGGGGAGACCTTGTCGGTCAGCTCGTCGATGTCACGGGACAGGCTCGCCCGGGTCGCCTCGATGTCGGCCGGCGTGGTCGACGTACCAGCGACCGGTGCGGTGTCGCTCACACCATGATCGGTGACCGCACCTGTCGTCGTCGTGTTCGTCGTGTTCAGCTCTTCAGCGTTCTGGCCCATTGGGCATCCTCCTTCAAAGTCTGCTGCGTCGTCGGCAGCGCTGGGTTCGCGTCCTTGATCTCCTTGCGGCCCCGCAGTGCCAGCACCGCCGCGACGATGCCCCAGAGCACGGCGACGATCAGCGCCGCCAGCTCCACCGGCATCCAGTTGTCCAACAGGTAGGTCAACGCGAACGACAGGAAGAACAACGTGAACCAGCCGGCGAGGCCGGCCCCGCCGAACATGCCCACGCCCTTGCCGAGCTTGGACACCTCCTGCTTCATCTCCGCCTTCGCCAGGTCCATCTCCTGATGGATCAGCGTCGACATGTCGCCCGTGATGTCGCTGACGATCTGTCCGATGGAGCGGGTCTCACCGTTACCAGATCCGGTGGAACCGGTCGCCGTCGACCCTTCTGATCCGTAGTCCCCGGCCGCCGTGCTCATGCGCGACCGTCCTCGGCTCCACCGGGGTAGACCGGCTCGGACACCGGTGATCCGGTGCCTGCCAGTGGCTCACCGCTGGCAGTGCCGTGCACCTGGGTCGAGGTGTCGACGATCGGGCCGCTGGACGGGACCGCGTAGCCCGCGCTGGTCGGCTGACCGGGAGAGCTCACGTCCGCGACCCGTGGCGAGTCGTACGGCGACCCACCGAACGGGCCACGAGCGGCGTACGCACCTGTGTCGGCGAGGTCGTTGTCGCTCGAGGCTTCGTCGTGCGCCGCCTTCGCGCCCCGGGTCAGCCGACCCGCGACCACGCCGGCTGCCAGCGCGCCGAGGAGGAACGTCCCCGGGCGACGACGGGCGAAGCGGCGGACGTCCTCCACGAGATCCCGCGGCTCGCGGCTCTGAAGGTGCGTGGCCAGGCCCCGCGTGCGCTCGGCCGCCTCCTGGGCCAGGCCGGACGCGGGGCCGTCACTCTGCGCGGCCATCTTCTCCAGGTCCTCACCGTAGGACTGCAGGGTCTCGGCGAGCCGACCCAGCTGGGTGCGCGACTGCTCCTCGACCTGCGAGGTCGCCTGGCTCACCAGCCCGCGGACCTGTGACGTCGCCTCGGAGGCGACCTTCTGGGCCTCACCCTGGGCAACACCGGCTACGTGCTTGGTCTCCTCGGCCGCCGTTCCGGCGGCCTGCTTGGCCTGCTCCTTGGCACCCGAGGACCCGCCGTTCTCACCTCCCACGGGGCCTGCTGTGAAGCCCTCCGGATCGGTGGGGTAGCTAGCTGACGTCATGTTTCCTCCATCGTGGAACGAACTGCCCACACGTGTCTGCACGCCGGGCGTGGTCTGACTGCTGGGCCGGTTGCTTGGTCTGACTGCTGGGCCGGTTGCTGGGCCAGTTGCTGGGCCAGTTGCTGGTGTTTCCGTGCACGGCACCGGCCCCGCGCCGACCGTCCCGCGAACGGGACGGTCGGCGCGGGAACCCGTGCCTGGGCCCAGGGTGACTACCGTGAGCTACCGGCGACCCTCGACGTCGGTGTCAACGTCGCCCTCGGTCTCGATGTGCTCCTTGCGGACGTCCTCGGTCACCGTCTCCTCGTCGGTGACGGTCTCCGTGCCGAGGCGTACGCGCTCGACCGGGGTCACGGTCTTGTCGACGGTGACGCGCTCCTCGTTGAGCACGACCTCGTGCTCCTCGTCGGAGAGGTCCGGGCCGCTGGTGGCGTCACCGATGTTGCCGTCCGTGATCGGCTCGCTCTCGAGGACCGCCTTCTCCTTGCGGACCGGCACCGTGTGGGTCTCCTGCTCGGTGGTGACGTACTTGCGCAGTCGCACCCGGCCGGTCTCCTGCGTGGTCTTGCCGACGTTGAGCGACTCCTCCGAGCGGGTCATCGCGTCGTCCGTGGTGGGTCCCGAGGTGTCGTGACCCTCGGCGCGCACGCGGGAGTCCTCCCGACCCGAGACGCCGACCGAGTCGTCGGTGCCGGTGTCGGTGCCGGTGCCGGTGCCGGTGCCGGTGCCGGTGCCCAGCGTGGTGTCGGTGCCGACGACACCGGCGTCGGTTCCGGAGCGGGTGTCGCTCGAGACGGTGTCGGTGCCGGCGTAGGAGCTCCGGTCGTAGGACATCTGGTAGTACTCGTAGAGACGCTGCTCCTCGGACTCGTCGAGGTGGCCACCCTCGGCGTCGACGTGAGGCGCGTCCTTGATCGTGGCCTTGTCGAACGGGAGCTCCAGGCGGTCACCGGAGAAGTTCGCGTCGGACACGGGGACGAAGGTCTCCTTGTTGCCGAACAACCCTGTGTTCACTGTCACGAACTCCGGACGTCCGGTCTGGTCATCGAGGAACAGCTGCCCGACCTTGCCGAGCTTGTCCCCATCCGCCCCATAGGCGGTGGTGCCGATGACTTCACGTGCGTTCTGTTCGGTCAGCATGGTGCTCCCTTACTGGTGAGTGGATCGGGGTCACCACGGCGTACCCCTTCACCGGAGGCACCATGCGGGAGGGCTCCGAGATTGTTTACGGTGTAAACACCACAGGCTTACAACGTAAGGGACCGGATTGAAATGCGTCGTACGGGGTAGTACGCATATAGGAGGCATCCGCTCGGCGCAGACCAGGAGAGCCATGAGCAGCGCAGCACAGCCCAGCGGCCGCGACTACGACGGCGCCGACCGTCCGACGGAGCGCGGAGACGGCCTGGCCAACGACCGCAGGAGCGTGCTCAGCCGGCAGAAGGAGGAGCACGGCGGGGTCAAGGTCGGCTGTGCCTTCTTCGGCTTCCTCACCGCCACCGGCGTCGGAGTGCTGCTGACCGCGCTGGTCGCCGCCGCCGGCACCGCCGTGGGCCTCTCCTCGGGGACCAACGCGGCGGACGCCGTCTCGAAGGCGTCCAGGTCCCCTTCCACCGTTGGTCTGGTCGGCGGGATCCTGCTGCTGGTGATCCTGTTCGTCGCCTACTACTGCGGTGGCTACGTGGCCGGCCGGATGGCGCGCTTCGACGGGCTCAAGCAGGGCTTCGCCGTGTGGCTGTGGGCGCTCGTGATCGCCGTCGTCGTCGCGGTACTGGGGGCCGTGGCCGGCAGCAAGTACAACATCCTGGCGCAGTTGAACAGCTTCCCCCGAATCCCGGTGAGCGAGGGCACCCTGACGACCGGCGGCATCATCGCGGCCATCGCCGTCGTGGCGGCCAGCCTGGTCGGCGCCCTGCTCGGCGGGCTCGCCGGCATGCGCTTCCACCGCAGGGTGGACCGCACCGGACTGGGCCGCTGAGACCGCACCGGTCCCACTGCTCTGGCTGAGACCGGGCCGCACCACTCGGACCCTCCTGACCCTGCACCACCCGAACCGATCCCAGACAGGCGAGCGACGACATGAACATCGACAAGTCCCAGATCATCGAGCTCCTCAGGTCCCGCGGGGACGAGGACAAGGCAAGCCGCGCCGAGAGCGAGCTTCCCGACCAGGTGGACAGCGAGCAGCACAAGGGGCTCCTGGAGAGCCTGGGCCTCGATGTCGGCGACCTGACCTCGAAGCTGCCGGGCATCGGTGGGCTGGGCCTGTAGAACGCAGCGGCCACAGGCACGGTCAGAGAGCCCGAGGGTCTCCGCGATGACGTACCCAACGATCTGGGCCAGGTGCTGGAGCCTGGTGGGGGCAGTCGGTGTCGGGCTGTCCTTTTTCGTGTGGCGGCCGGTCGGTGTCGTGACCGTCTTCGCCACCGCAGCGCTGTGCGCGGGCCTCCTGCTGGCTCTGCTGGCGCCCGCGGCGCGACCGCAGAGCCAGGTGACGGCGGTCCGGTGGTCACGGGTCGCCTCTCGCGCCGGGCTCGCCGGGGCCGGCGTGGTGGCGGTCGGTGGCTACTCCGCCGTGCTGCCCGCGCTCGCGATCCCGCTGGTGCTCGGTTTCCTGGCGTCCCATCCCTGGTGCCTGGACATCGTCAGGCGGTGGAGGAGCCAGCACCGCCCTGCCCAGCCGTCGGCGGAGCGAGCACCGGGCCGCGACGCCGGCGGCGACCTCGAGACACCGGAGGTGACCGAGGGCGTAGCGGCCCTCCCGGCCCGGCCTGCCCCAGGCCAGCAGCGGCCGGAGGTCACCGCGGTCACGGCCCAACAGCTCAGCGACCAGGAGCTCTGCCGCGCGTGGCGGCACAGCTTCGTCACCCTCCAGGACTGTCGGTCAGCGCCCGAGCGGGCCCGCGTGGTGGCCCAGCGGCAGGTCTACCTCGACGAGATGGAGCGGCGGAGCCCGAGCGGTCTGCGGGCCTGGCTCGAGTCCGGGGCCCGGGCCGCGGGAGGCCCGGAGAGGTTCCTGGGCAAAGGGCAGGACGACCAGACCGACGCGGCCTGAGCGTCCGCCCCAAGCACCCTGGCCGCAGGGCGATTACCGCGCCTGCTCCGGGTAACCCCGTGGCGACCTGGCAACTGACCGGGCAACCGACCGGGCAACTGACGCGGAGGAGGGACACCACCGATGAGCAAGACCGGCTTCACGGCAATCCCACTGCTGATCCTGGTCGCGTTGCTGGTCGCGTTGCTTGCTCTGCTCGTCATCGCGATCGTGGTCTTCAAGGGAGCCTGACCCGACTGTTCCCGGTCAGGGCTTCGGGGGACCGTTCGTGAGCGCGTCGACGATCTCCTGGGCGATCACCCTGAGCTTCGTGTTGCGGTGCGAGGACATCCGCTGCAGGAACGCGAAGGCCCGCTGGTCGTTGAGCTTGTAGCGCTCCATTACGATGCCGACGGCCTGCCCGATCGTCGTACGCGTGCGCACGGCCTCGGCGAGGTTGCCGATCTCCTGGGCGTAGGCGATGGCCTGTCCGGCCTGGTGGGCGAACAACGCGCTGACGGACTCGACGTCGTCGAAGGCTCCCACGTCGGTGGAGTACAGGTTGAGCGCACCCCGGGACTTGGGACTGTCGAAGAGCCGCACGCCGATCTGGGACCGAACGCCGCGCTCGGCGGCGGCAGCGCCGTAGCGCGGGAAGCGGGGGTCGGACGCCAGGTCCGAGGAGACCACGGACCGCTGATCTGTGGCGGCCTCGTAGCAGGGCCCCTCGCGCAGCTGGTACTGGGCGCCGTCGATCTCGAGCAGCAGGTCGTTCGTGGGAGCCACCGTGGCCAAGGTCCCGTCGGAGCGGTGGACCGTGATGCTGGACAGCTCGACCTGCGGCAGCACCTCGACGGCCGCGGTCGTGATCTGCGCCAACGTGGCGTCGAGGTCGCCGGGGGTCAGCCGCTCGGCAAGTCGCTGCGCCGTCTCCAGCAGTCGCTCTTCGATCACCTGATGACGATACAGGCAGCCCGGGGGGCGGCCGGGCCAGGCTCCGGACCGGCTCGTATCAGCCGCGCTGTGCCGGACCCTGCTTGGAGCGGTAGCTCTTCATGTACGCCGACTTGAGCGCGCGGCACACGTCGCAGCGACACTTGTCGGTGACATAGGCCGCCCAGGTGCCGTGCGCGATGTGCGAGGCGTCGCCGGCGGCCACCCGCTCCCGGCGCCGCTGGCGCTGTCGCCGACGCGCCTGCATGCCGGCCGCCCTGCACTCCTCGCACCGGCACTTTCCCGACTCGTAGGTAGCGGCGCTCCCGTGCTTGACCTGCTGCATGCGCCAGGAATGCCCATCGGGACACCTCGCATTCGTCTCCCTGACCACGAGTTCAGGTGCTCGACGGTGATGAGCGCTCCACACGGGGTACGTGCGCTTGTCATCGCCGTCCGCCACCCACGCAAGGAGCACCCGTGTCCGCACCGAGCCGGTCCATCACCATCCTCGACCCCGCCGACGGCTCTCGCGTCGGTGTGCTGGATCTCGCCGACCACACCGAGGTCGAGGCTGCCGTGGGGGCTGCTGTGAAGGCGGCGCCCGAGTGGGCCAGGACAGCCCCTGCCGAACGGGCGACGGCGGTGCACGCAGCCGCCGACCGGGTCGCGCAGGCGGCGGACGACCTTGCGCGGCTGACCTGTCGCGAGATGGGCAAGCCGTTGACCGACGCACGCGGTGGCGTGGACGCGGGGGTCTCGACCCTGCGGCAGTACGCGGAGCTGGGGCCGCTGCACCGGGGCCGCTCCCTGCAGGGCTCCTGGGAGGCCACCGACCTGATGGTCCCCGGTCCCCGCGGGGTCGTCGCGGCGATCACTCCGTGGAACGACCCGGTCGCCGTACCCTGCGGCCTCATCGGGGCCGCGCTCGTCACCGGCAACACCGTCGTCTTCAAGCCTTCCGAGCGCACCCCGCACACCGGGCTCGAGCTCGCCCGCCTGATGTCCGCGTGCTTGCCCTCCGGGGTCCTCGAGGTGGTCGTCGGGGACGGCTCGGCAGGCGCTGCCCTCTCCCGGTCCGCGACCGTGGACGTCGTCGCACACGTCGGCTCCACCGCCGCGGGCCGGGCCATCGCTCGCGCTGCGGCTGAGACCGGCGCGAAGGTGCTGCTGGAGAACGGCGGCAACGACCCGATGGTCGTCGACGACGACGTCGACCCGGAGTGGGCGGCCGAGCAGGCCGCCCTCGGATGCTTCGCGAACGCGGGTCAGATCTGCACGTCGGTCGAGCGGGTCTACGTCGTCGAGACGGTCGCCGAGGCCTTCCTCGGCAGCCTGGTACGACGGGCGCAGTCGCTCGTCATGGGACCGGGGTCGGCAGCGGACACCCAGCTGGGACCGTTGGTCGATGCTCGGGCCCGGGAAGCCGTGCATGCCCAGGTGGAGCAGGCGGTCCGGGCCGGCGCCGAGCTGCTCACGGGCGGGACTGTGCCCGAGGGACCGGGCACGTTCTACCCGGCGACCGTGCTGAGCAACTGCTCCGCCGACCTGGCGGTGATGTCGGAGGAGACCTTCGGCCCGGTTGCGCCGGTCAGCGTGGTGCCCACCTTCGACGCCGCGCTCGAGGCAGCTCGCCAGGGCCGCTACGGTCTCGCCGCGGTGGTGCTGACCTCGTCGATGGAACACGCACAGCGGGCCTGGCGGGAGCTGCCGGTGGGCACCGTGAAGGTCAACGCAGTCTTCGGTGGCGCCCCTGGAGGGGCGGCGCAGCCCCGGCGGGCGTCAGGGTCGGGCTTCGGCTACGGACCGGAGCTGCTCGACGAGATGACCACCACAAAGGTCGTGCACCTCGGTCTGCCCCCGTCCCCCCGCCGCCCATGAGTCGCCGAGTCGGCGCATCCGCAGGCGAAACCCCTGTCGAGTCGGCGCATCCGCAGGCGAGAACCGCCGACTCGGCAGCCGCGCCTCGCCAGACCCGCCGACTCGACCACCCACACCTCGCCAGACCCGCCGACACGACACCAGCGCCCCGCCAGACGCGCCGGGTCGACACCCAACGCCCGCCAGACGCGCCGGGTCGGCGGGGTCAGGGCCGGCGGGCGGCCTGGGGCGGGGAGTCCAGAAGACGTCGGGCCGCCTCGACGTGC
>JAICWH010000239.1 GCA_025934895.1 Nocardioidaceae bacterium
AGCTCACCTCGCCGCCAGGTGTGCAGGTCGTCGGAGAACGCCTCGACGACCCGCTGCACCGCGCCGTCGTCGTGGGTCGAGAGGCCGGTGTAGAACATCCGCCATCCCCCGGCGGGGTCGCGGACCACAGAGCCGGTCCACGACGCGAGGTCGTCCATCGCGTCCGGAGGCGCCGGCGGCAGTGCGGCCCCGAGGTCGGTCCAGTGGACGAGGTCCTGGGACACCGCGTGCCCGATCCGCGCGTTCCGGTGTCGCAGCTCGGGGTCGCCCAGGCTCCTCGGCGCGGTCAGGTAGAACAGGTGGACGTCGCCGCCGTCCTGGGCGAACCAGAAGTCCCAGTTCCAGTGGGTCTGCGACCGGAGCGTCATCGGCCCGCCCCCGACCGGCAGGTCATTCGTGCACCTCTGGGGGACGCTGCCCACCGGCGGCGGTGCAGTGCAGCACCACGGCTGTCTCCGGCAGCATGGCCGGCAGCCGCACACCCACAGCACCGAGCACCGAGCCGGGCAGGGTGGCACCCGGGGACAGCCAACCCTGGCCGCCCTCCCGCTCCTGGCCTGGGCCCACGCGGCGGACGGCGTAGCGACGGTCCGGGCGCAGCCCGGGCAGCACGACCGGTGCCGGGGCCTGGGTCGCGGTCGTCGCCACGGTCGCCACCACGAAGACCGCCTCGCCGCCGGTCGGGGCCACCATGCCGGTCACGAGCACGGCCGGGTCGGGATGGTCACCACGCACCAGGACGCCCTCGGCGACGAGCGGTCTGAGCCGCTTGTGCAGCGCCACCCACCCGGCGAGCTCCGCGCGCTCGTCCGCGGAGACCCGGGTCAGGTCCCACTCGATGCCGAGGTGCCCGAGCAGTGCGGTGGCAGCGCGGAACCCGAGCCGGTGGGTCCGGCCGGTGGTATGTGCGACCGGGCTGCCGACATGGGCACCCATCACCTCAGGTGGCACCAGGAGCGTGGTCCAGCGCTGGATCTGCTGTCGTTCCAGGGCGTCGATGGTGTCGCTCGCCCACACCCGGTCGGTGCGCGACAGCACCCCGAGATCCACGCGGCCGCCTCCGGACGCGCAGGTCTCGATCTCCACTGTCGGGTGCGCCGCCCGCAGCACGTCCAGCAGCTCGTAGAAGGCCAGTGTCTGACCGTGCACGGCGGGCCGGCCGGCGTGTGCTGCGTCGACCAGGTCACGGTTGTGGTCCCACTTGAGGAAGGCGACGTCGTACTCCTCGAGCAGTGCGAGAAGCGCGTCGCGGACGTGCGCGAAGGCGTCCCGGTGCTGGAGGTCCAGCACCTGCTGCCCCCGCCACTGCGGGGGCAGGTCCTGCCGGCCGCGCAGCAGCCAGTCGGGATGCTCGCGCGCCAGGTCGGAGTCCTCGTTGACCATCTCGGGTTCCACCCAGAGCCCGAAGTCCATCCCGAGGCCGGCCACGTGCTCGATCAACGGGTGCAGACCCCGGGGCCAGACGGTGCGGTCGACCGTCCAGTCCCCCAGGCCGGCCGTGTCGTCCCGCCTCCCGCGGAACCAGCCGTCGTCGAGGACGAAGCGCTCGACCCCGACCTCATGGGCGGCGTCCGCGAGGTCGGTGAGCCGGTGCAGGTCGTGGTCGAAGTAGACCGCCTCCCAGGTGTTCACCAGGACGGGGCGAGGCGGCAGCGGCCGCGGCCGGGCACGGCGCTGCCAGGTGTGCAGTCGAGCGCTCAGCCCGTCCAGGCCCGCGTCCGACCAGGAACCCGTCAGCCACGGCGTGGAGTACGACGCACCGGGGCCCAGCACGACCTCCCCGGGGCCGAGGAGCTCGTGCGCTCCCAGCAGCGAGTCGCCCTCGGGGGTGCGTTCCGCGTAGTGCACGTGGTCGCCGCTCCAGGCCAGGTGGACGGCCCACACCGTGCCTCGTCGGAACGAGAAGCCCGGGGTTCCCGCAACCAGCAGCAGGGTGGCGTCGTGCCCGGTGCGGCCGTGTCGTCCGGAACGCTGCCAGGTGCCCTGCCTGAACGGGTGACGCTGGGGAACCCGCTCTCGAGTCCACCGGCCGGTGAGGTCGAGCAGCTCGGTTGCCTCGTCGGGGACCGGGAGCACCGACCGCAGGGCGCCGACCACGAAGTCGGACTCGGCCGTGTTCGTCACCGTGCTGCAGGTCCGGAGCAGACCTTCGTCGGTGATCTCGAGCTGCAGCTGCACCGCGAGACCGCACTCGTCGTCCGCGGCCGTGAGCGACACCTCGTGCTCGGTCGACGCCAGCCGCCAGTCCGACCAGCGGGGCTGCCAGGCACCGGCTGCGACCGGCCGGACCCCTTCGAGCGCGGGAGTCCCGGTGAAGCCGGACGAGGACTCGGGCAGCAGCCCCGTCCACCGCACGTCGTCGAGCGCACTCCCGGGGGGGCGGACCGCCTGCACCTGCACCAGGTCGGTGACCTCCGACTCCGAGAGGGTTCCGAGGTCGGCGCCCCAATGCAGGAGGACAGGCGTCAGGCTGCTCGCGGGCCGCACCGGAGCGGCTCCGCAGCCGGCCACCAGGATGCTTGTCCCCGCGGCTCGCAGATGAGCGTACGACGTGGGGTCCGGTCGGTCGGGGTCCTGCCGTGCTGGAGGCGCCGCTGTCACCGAGGCAGCCAGCTGGCGCTGCGCAGGCC
>JAICWH010000069.1 GCA_025934895.1 Nocardioidaceae bacterium
GGGGCTGCCGGTCGTGGTGACGCCCAGTGCGAGCGCCTGGCTGAGGCGCGGAGCAGCGCGGCCGACGCACCCCCGGGTGGTCGCCGTCGCCGGCCCGGGGCTGCACCGGGCGGAGGCGGAGGCCCGCAGCGTGCAGCGCTGTTGGCCCGGCACCGAGCTGCTGACCGGGCAGGCAGCCACCACCACGGCTGTCCGCGACTCACTCGCGACCGCTGACCTAGTGCACGTCGCCGGGCACGGCCTGCACCAGCAGGAGAGCCCGCTGTTCTCCTCGCTGCGGCTCGTCGACGGGCCGTTGTTCGCCTACGAGCTCGACGCCCGGGAGGGGTCGGCACCCTGCGTCGTGCTGTCGGCGTGCGAGGCCGGCCTTGCGACCGTGCGGCCCGGGGACGAGGGCCTCGGGCTGACCAGCGTGCTGCTGCATCTCGGCTCGAGCTCCGTGGTCGCCGGTGTCGCCCGGGTCCGGGACGACGTCGCGGAGCAGGTGATGGCTGGGATGCACACGGCGATGTCCGCCGGCGTCGACAGTGCGCAGGCGCTGGCCGACGCGCTCGCCGACGGTGACCAGGTCGCTCCCTTCGTTGCGTTCGGCGCGACCTGGTAGCGCTCGTCAGGAGCCGAGGCGTGCCTTGAGCCCGTCGAGCTCGGTCCAGAGCACGGCCGGCAGGTCGTCGCCGAACTTCTCGAACCACTCGGTGATCTGCGGGATCTCGGCCTGCCACTCCTCGACGTCCACCGCGAGGGCCGCCGCGAGGTCGGCCTCGGTCAGGTCGAGGCCGTCGATGTCGAGTGACCCCGGCGCCGGCACGTGCCCGATCGGGGTCTCCACCGCTTCGGCCTGGCCGTCGATCCGCTCGACGATCCACTTCAGGACCCGGCTGTTCTCACCGAAGCCCGGCCAGAGAAAACCGCCGTCGCTGCCGTCATCCTCAACGTGGCGGCGGAACCAGTTGACGTAGAAGATCCTCGGCAGCTTGGCGGCGTCGTTGTCCTTGCCCACGGTGATCCAGTGGTTGAAGTAGTCGCCCGCGTTGTAGCCGATGAACGGCAGCATGGCCATCGGGTCGCGACGCACCACACCCACCTGGCCGACCGCCGCCGCGGTGGTCTCCGAGCTGAGCGTGGCGCCCATGAAGGTGCCGTGGGTCCAGTCGCGGGCCTCGGTGACCAACGGCACCGTCGTCTTGCGCCGCCCTCCGAACAGGATGGCGTCGATCGGGACGCCTCGCGGGTCGTCGTACTCGGGAGCCAGGATGGGGCACTGCTTGATGGGCGTGCAATAGCGGCTGTTCGGGTGGGAGCTGAGCTCCTCGAGGTCCGGTGTCCAGTCCTCGCCCTTCCACGACGTGGCGTGGTCCGGCATGTTCTCCAGGCCCTCCCACCAGACGTCGCCATCGTCGGTGAGCGCCACGTTGGTGAACACGGAGTTGCCGATCTCGATGGTGCGCATCGCGTTGGGGTTGGTCTTCTCGTTGGTGCCAGGGGCGACGCCGAAGAAGCCGTGCTCCGGGTTGACGGCGTAGAGCCGGCCGTCCTCGCCGATCCGCATCCACGCGATGTCGTCGCCGAGGGTCTGCACCTCCCAGCCGGGGATGGTCGGGGCCAGCATCGCGAGGTTGGTCTTGCCGCAGGCGCTGGGGAAGGCGGCCGCGATGTACTTGGTCACCCCTTGCGGGCTGGTCAGCTTGAGGATCAGCATGTGCTCGGCGAGCCAGCCCTCGTCGCGGGCCATCACGCTCGCGATCCGGAGCGCGTAGCACTTCTTGCCGAGCAGCGCGTTGCCGCCGTAGCCGGAGCCGTAGGACCAGATCGCCCGCTCCTCGGGGAACTGCACGATGTACTTGGTCGGGTTGCAGGGCCAGCGGACGTCGGGCTGCCCGGGCTCCAGCGGCATCCCGACCGAGTGCAGGGCCGGCACCCAGCGCACGTCCTGCCCGGCGGCCTCGAGCTCCTCCATCCTGGTCAGCACGTGGGTGCCCATCCGGGCCATCACCCTCATCGACGCCACGACGTAGGCGGAGTCGGTGATCTCCACACCGAACATCGGGTGCTCGGACTCCAGGTGCCCCATCACGAAGGGGATGACGTACATCGTGCGACCGCGCATGCAGCCGCGGTAGAGCTCGGTCATCAGCGCCTTCATCTCGCGCGGGTCCACCCAGTTGTTGGTGGGTCCGGCGTCCTTCTCGTGCACGCTGCAGATGAAGGTGCGGTCCTCCACGCGCGCCACGTCGGTGGGGTCGGAGGCCGCGTGGAAGGAGTTCGGCTTCTTGGTCTCGTCGAGGCGGGTGAAGGTGCCGCTCGCGACCAGCGCGTCGGTCAGCTGCGTCCACTCCGCGTCCGACCCGGTGCACCAGTGCACCCGATCGGGAGTGGTGAGCTCCGTGATCTCCTCGACCCAGTCCAGGATGCCTCGGTGGGTGCTCGGTGCGGTCTGGGGTCTCTCGCTCGTCGCGGTCATGGTCACCAGGTCCTCTCGGCGCTTCTCCCGTCCACGTCCCGGCTCCGGCGACGGCGCCGCACTGCGGCGAGAACGACGGACGGCCACCCGACGCCTGATGGCATCGGTGTGGTCGGTCGTGGGGGGGTCGTGTGCAGTTGTGGTCGCGGGGTGGGGGAGGTGTCCGCCGCGTCGTTGCGGGGACGAGATGGCCACCCCGCAGGTGAGTCGAACTGCAGGTCCGACCCGCCGGAGGGGTGTGCGGGCGAATGTACTCACAACGGTGATGTTCCGGCTATTGGAACGGTCAAAGGGGGTAGTTCCCCCCCGGGGCCCGACTCGGCCGCCGTCGCCGGGTCACCCGAGTCGCCGGGTCACCCGAGTCGCCGGGGCTACCAGCGCGGATGGATGCTGGCCCGCAGGTGGGTGTCGTAGATCCGGCGGACGCCCTCGTCGAAGGCCGGCCCCAGGTCCGGGACGCGACCCGCGGCGGCGTTGCTCCGGGCCTGGTCGACGTTGCGGGCGCCCGGGATGACGCTGGAGACGGCGTCGTGCTGCCAGAGCCACGCGATCGCCGCCTGCGCCGAGGTGGTGCCCTGGGGTGCCTGCGCCTTCACCAGGTCACCGAACTCCTTGGCGGCGAGCAGGCCGGTCTCGTAGTCGACCCCGGAGAACGTCTCACCCACGTCGAAGGCGCTGCCGTCCCGGTTGAAGGAGCGGTGGTCGTCGGCCGCGAACGTGGTGGTCGCGTCGTACCTGCCGGAGAGCAGGCCCGAGGCCAGCGGCACCCGGACGATGATCCCGACCCCTGCGTCGGCTGCGGCGGGGAAGACCTCGTCGATGGGCTTGAGGCGGAAGGCGTTGGCGATGATCTGCACGGTGGCCACCTGCGGATGCGCGATGGCGGCCAGCGCCTCCTCGACCTTCTCGACGCTGACCCCGTAGGCGGCGACGGCGCCTTCCTCGACCAGGGTGTCCAGCGCGTCGTAGAGCTCGTCGTCGGTGTAGACAGCGGTCGGTGGGCAGTGCAGCTGCACCAGGTCGAGGGTGTCGACGCCCAGGTTGCGCCGGGAGCGCTCGGTCCAGGACCGGAAGCGCTCCAGCACGTAGTTCTCCGGCACCTGCTCGACGCGCCGCCCCATCTTGGTGGCCACGGTGACCTCGGCGTCCGGGTGGTCGGCGAGGTATCCACCGATGATGGACTCACTGCGACCGTCGCCGTAGACGTCCGCGGTGTCGAAGAAGGTCACGCCCTCCTCGACCGCGGCGTCCAGCACTGCGCGCGCGTCCGCCACGGAGACGTCGCCCCAGTCGGCGCCCAGCTGCCAGGTGCCGAGACCGACGACCGAGACCGTGCGGCCGGTCCTGCCCAGGGTGCGTGTGTCCATGTCGTCGTTCTACCCACCCTGCCGGGTCTGACTCGCAGCCGCTAGCCCACCGGCAGCACCCTGTCCCGATCCCCCCGGTCGGCCCGGTCGGCCCGGTCGGCCCGGTGCTTGCCGCCGACCCGCTCCGGTGGCCGCGAGAGTCTGCTGGGCCACCACATGTGCCGGTCCAGGTCGAGGTTCAGGGCCGTGACCAGCACCGCCCGCACGATGGTCGTGTCCAGCAGCACCCCCAGCGCGACTGCGACGCCGATCTCGGCGAACGCCACGACCGGTAGCGTGCCGAGCACCGCGAAGGTGCCGGCGAGGACCAGTCCGGCCGAGGTGATGACGCCTCCGGTGGCGGCCAGCCCGATGAGTGCGCCCTGACGGGTGCCCGCGACCTTCGCCTCCTCGTGCACTCGGGTCATCAGGAAGATGTTGTAGTCGATGCCGAGCGCGACCAGGAAGACGAAGACGAACAGCGGCAGGGACGTGTCGGCCCCGGCGAAGCCGAACACGTGCTTGAACAGCAGAGCACTCAGCCCCAGCGCCGCGGAGAAGGACAGCACCACGGTGGCGACCAGGATCAGGGGTGCCACGAGCGCGCGCAGCAGCATCATCAGGATCACGAACACGACCAGGAGCACCACCGGGATGATCAGTCGGTTGTCCGAGGACGAGGCGCGCAACGTGTCGAGGACGATCGCCGTGCCACCACCCACGCGCGCCTGGGCACCAGGCAGACCGTGCAGCACGCTGCGGGCCCTATCGACGGTGTCCTTGGCGGCCTGGCTGTCGGGTGGGTCGCTCAGGGTGCCCTGCAGGAACGAGCGGCCGCCCTTGGTCAGCGGAGGGGCCACGTCGTCGACGCCTTCGGTGTCCTGCAACGCGGTGCGCACCGCTCCTGCGTGCGACGCGTTCGCGATCACCACGACCGGCTGGCCGGAACCGGCCGGGAAGTGCCTGGCGAGCACCGCCTCACCCACCACCGAGTCCGGCCTGCCGTAGTAGGAGTCCTTGTTCTTCAAACCGTGCGCGTCCAGCTGCAACAGCCCGAGGGAGGCGACCGCCAGCACCAGGGAGGTCACCACCCAGGTGGTGCGCGGCCGGCGGGCGATCCTGCGACCGACCCGGGCCCACAGCCCGGTCTCGGTGTGGTCGGACGAGCCGTAGGTCGGGTGCAC
Organism: Nocardioidaceae bacterium; assembly: GCA_025934895.1. Taxonomy (GTDB): domain Bacteria; phylum Actinomycetota; class Actinomycetes; order Propionibacteriales; family Nocardioidaceae; genus Nocardioides_B. Next base: position 4,992 of record JAICWH010000069.1, read on the forward strand.
CGGCCAGAAGAACCACCGACCGCAGATGACCAGAAGGGCGGGAAGCAGGGTCAGCATCACCAGCAGGGCAACGGCGACCCCGACGGCGGCCACCGGCCCGAGGCCCTGCGTGGAGTTCATGCTCGCGAACAGCAGGCAGAGCATGCCGGCGATCACGGTCGAACCGCTGGCCAGGATCGCGGCACCGCACCGGTGCAGCGCCGCGGCCATCGCCTCGTGACGGTCCTCGTGGCGACGGAGCTCCTCCCGATAGCGCGCCACCAGGAGCAGGGCATAGTCCGTCCCCGCCCCGAAGACGAGCACCGTGAGGATGCCGGCGCTCTGCGCGTTGACAGTCAGACCGCCCTTGGTGGCCAGGAAGTAGACCGCTGCCTGGGCTACGAGCAGGGACACCACCCCGGAGAACACCGGGAGGATCCACAGGATCGGGCTGCGGTAGGTGACCAGGAGGATCACCACGACGACGGCGACGGCCGAGTAGAGCAGCTTGCCGTCGATCCCGTTGAAGGCCTTCGACGAGTCGGCCGCATAACCCCCGGGCCCCGTGATGTGGACGGTCATGCCCTTCGGTGAGCCGGCGGCGATGTCCCGCATGGAGTCGACCGCCGTGCCGATGACCTGCCATCCGTCGCTCCCGGGGTCGACCGGCACGATCACCTGCAGCGACTGCCGGTCCTTGGAGGGCAGCGGGCCGACCACCTGGCTCTTCACGTGGTCGAGGTCCTGGAACTGCTTCACCTGGCCGGCGACCGCGGCGATGTCGTCGGTGGTGGCCCCGGCGGTGCGCTCGTAGATGACGACCGCCGGGATCTCCTCGCTGGACTGGAAGTGGTTCATCTCCTTGAGCACGGCGGTGGACTCGGCATCCCCGGGCAGCCAGGCCACCGAGTCGTTCTCCTCCGCCCCGGTGAGCTTGCTGGCGGGCGAGAACGCCAGCACGAAGACGACCAGCCAGAACGCGAGCACCAACCACTTGGTCGTCCGCCCCGACGGGAACGCTGCGAGCCGGCCGAACCTGTTTGGACTGGTCTGTTGCACCTGGGAAGCACCTCACGCTGAAGGGCAGAGGCACAAACGCTTCTCGATACCGAGCGGCACGTCAACCACCCGGACGGGCTAGCCGCGGGTGGTCCCGTGGAGACCGCGAGGACCGCGACCCGGCCCCTGCCGGGCTACCTCAGGTCGTCGGTCCTCCTCAGCACGGCGTCTTCACCGGTCACCGGGTCGGCCTCGGGCATGCCCGGGGAACCGGTGGGTACCCCCGGCGTCCCCCGCAGCGAGGAGAGCCCAGATGAGCGCCGAGCCCGCCCAGACGTCGCTCGAGGACGCCAGGCGCGTGGCTCGCGACGTCTTCGGCCACCCCGACCTGCATCCGGGGCAGCAGGAGGCCATCGCGGGGCTGCTCGAGGGCAACGACGTGCTGCTGGTGTCCGCGACCGGATCCGGCAAGTCGCTGGTCTACCAGGTCCCGGCGGTGCTGATCGAAGGCTGCACCCTCCTCGTCTCCCCGCTCCTGGCGCTCCAGCGTGACCAGCTCGACTCCCTGCCCGAGGACGGACGGACCGCGGGGGCGCGGATCAGCTCGGCCGAGACCGACGCCCAACGGGAGGCCGCGCTCGACGCGGCACTGCGGGGTGACCTCGAGTTCCTCGCGGTGTCCCCCGAGCAGCTCGCCAACGACCAGGTCCGGGCCCGGCTGGCCGCCGTACGGCCCAGCCTGGTGGCCGTGGACGAGGCGCACTGCGTGTCCACCTGGGGCCACGACTTCCGGCCCGACTACCTGAGGCTCGGCGAGCTCGTGCAGGACATCGGGCAGCCCCGGCTGGTGGCGCTGACGGCCACCGCCGCGGGACCCGTCCGCGACGACATCGTGGAGCGGCTGCACCTGAGGAACCCGCGGGTCGTGGTGGCCGGGTTCGGCAGGGACAACCTCGCGCTGCGCGTGGAGCGGTGCACCGACCAGAGCGACCAGGTCGACAAGGTCGTCGCGGAGGTGGCTGGTCGCCGGAACGGTCTGGGCACCGGCCTCGGCATCCTCTACTGCCGGACCCGTCGCTCGACCGAGTCCTACGCCGCCCGGCTCGTTGACGAGGGCCTGCGCGCGATCGTGTACCACGCCGGCCTCGGCTCCCGGGCGCGCCAGCAGGCCCACGAGTCCTTCCACCGCGGAGACGTCGACGTGGTGGTCGCGACCTCGGCGTTCGGGATGGGCATCGACAAGCCGGACGTGCGCTACGTCGTACACGCAGAGGTGCCGGAGTCGCCCGACACGTACTACCAGGAGGTCGGCCGTGCCGGCCGCGACGACCTGCCCGCCGACGGGGTGCTGTTCTTCCGCCCGGAGGACCTGGCCCTCGGGCGGTTCTTCTCCGGGGGCGTCCCGGACCGCGGGCACGTCTTCGCCGTGGTGCAGGAGCTGAGCCGCGACCCGCAGGTCTCTCGTTCCGAGCTGCAGACCCGCACCGGCCTCGGTGCGCGGCGCGTGGGCCGGGTGCTGAACCTGCGCAACGACGTGCTCGGCTCCCCGGACCCGCCGCGAGGCGTCGAGGAGACGGTCGAGGCCGTCATCGGCCGGGCAGAGGCGCAGCGGCGGCTCGAGCAGTCGCGCGTGGAGATGATGCGGGCCTACGCCGAGACGACCCGCTGCCGCATGGAGTTCCTGCTGGCCTACTTCGGCGAGCAGGTGCCCGCGGTGTGCGGCAGGTGCGACACCTGTGCGTCGGGAACGGCTCAGGCGGCCTTCGCTGCCGCCCGGCCGGGTGCCACGCCGTACGACGTGGGGGCGGACGTGGTGCACCGGACGTTCGGACCCGGGTCGGTCGTCGATGTCGAGGGCGACACCATCACCGTGCTGTTCGACGACGTGGGCTACCGGACCCTGGCCGTGGACGTGGTCGAGCGCAAGGGACTGCTTGAGGCCGGCTGAGGAGTGGGGGGAAGTCAGCTGAGGCGCTTCTCCATCTCCAGCACGATCTGCTGCACCTGGCGGGTGAGCTCGGTGTTGGTCTTGAGCTCGAGCTCCTGCTCCACGAAGTCGTGCGTGGCCTTCGCCTGCTGGTAGGCCGACTGCCTGTTCTGCCCGACCATCACGAACGCGGACAGGAAGATCGCCTCGAGGGAGACGACGAGAGTCAGCGTCGGCCAGGGACTCGGCTCGAGCGCCACCATCCACACCGCGAAGATCACCACGTGGATGTAGACGAACGTCATCGAGCCGGCGAACGCGGTGATGGCGTCGGCCACCCGCAGCTGCAGGTCCGCCGCACGCTTGCGCTCCACCGCCACCCATGCCGGGTGGGCCTGCACTGCCTCGTCGCTCATCTGGTCTCCTCGCGCCGGGCGGCCCCGGACCGAGCCGCTCCCGTCACCGAACGCTAGCCCGGGCTGCGGCTCCGGTTGCACTATCAAAACAGGTCCCCACGTGCCACTCTCGGATGATGGTCACGTTAACGGCGGCCGTGGCCTGCTGCGTGGTCGTCTCGCTCGGCAACCTCGCTCCCGCGCAGGCGACCGCACGACGTGCCCCCGCGGCGGACCCGCCCGGCACGGTCCGGGTCACACCAGCCACCGGCAGCACGCTCTTCGACACGGTGGGCGTGGTGGCAGGGTCCTCGCGTGACGCCGTGCTCACGGTCAGCCAGACCACCGACGGCAACGGTCCCGGGCTGCCGTATCGCCACCTGTTCGCGCGCAGCAGCAGCGGGTCGACGACCGACCTCGGCCAGCGGCCGCTGTCCTCCCAGGAGTTCTCGCTCGTCGACGGCTCGCTGACGACGCCGGAGGGGGGCACCCAGCAGGTGGACTGGTGGGACGTCACGGCCGGCACCCACGGGTCGGTGACCACGCCGGCGGGACAGGAGTACCTGTCGAGTGCTCCCGGTGGCCTCCTTGTGCGGGACGGCGACCGGCTCCTGCAGCGCTCGACGACCACCGGTGGGGTCACCGACCTCGGCACGCCGTTCCCGGGGTCCACCCGGTTCCTCGCGGTCGCGGGCGGGTCGGGCGTGGTCCTCACCGACGCCGACCCTGCACAGCCGCACGCGACGCTCTACCGGTCCTTCACCGGCTCGGGGTTCCGGACCCTGCCCGGCACCGGCACCCGCGACCTGAGCTGCACCAGCCTGACGGGCGGCTTCGCCGGCTGCTCGGACATCGGCTCCGGCGCCGCGGTGCTGGTGCCGCTCGACGGAACGCGTCAACCGACGACCGGGGCAGGCGTGGGCGTGCTCGTGGACTCCGCGATCGCCGGCTCCACGCTTCTCTGGCAGTCCGGCGACCAGCGGCTGCACAGCATGACCTACGGCGACAGCACGGTGCACGACGCCGCCACCGCCCTGGGGATCGGAGTGACCGGAGCGTACGGCGTGGCGCTGGTGCCGGACGCGTCGAACACCCAGGTGCTGCGCGTGACCTCGGCGCAGACCGCCCCGACGGTCCTGCTTCCCGCCGTTCGCAGTCCCGTGACGACCACCTCGGTGTCGCTGAGCCCGGGCCGCCTGGTCGACAACGACGACCGTCAGGTCGGCGCGGCGTCGCCCACCAGCACCTTCGACACCGCTGTCGCGACGTCGTCGCGGCCGCCGACCGTCGGCGCGACCACGCTCCTGCACGCCGGGAGCTACTTCCTGGACGCGCAGGGCTCCGGCACGACCACGGTCTACGTCAAGCCCGGTGCCCGGTTCACCGAGGACCGCGTGGTCCGGACCCCTCACGGCTCGAGGACGATCGCCGGCACCGCAGAGCCGGAGGACAACAGTCGGCCCGACAGCAGCGTGTCGGGCAACCGGTTCGTCTATCTGTCCGCGCCGGCGGGGACTCGGGAGCCCGCGGCCTACCTGTACGACGCCACCACCGGCCGCACGACGCTCGAGCAGCGCACGCTCGACGTCTCGATGACCCCACCTGTGCTGTTCGGCGACTACCTGGCGATGATGCGGAGCGACGGCACCGTGTGGCGACGCAACGTGGTCACGGGGGCGATCGTGCAGCTGTCGCGCCCGGTGTCGGAGCTGGACTACGGCCAGCTGTTCATCTACGGCGACATGGTCGGCTGGAACATCGAGACGGGGGCCGACGAGGACGTGGACAACCCGACGGTCACCGAGACCTACGCCTACCGCAACGCCAAGACGCTGGCTCCGACCCACGGCCTGAGCCAGGCGATCAGCCAGCTGTCCTCGGCCGGACCGGTGCTGTCCTCGAAGGGCCGGGTCCTCTATGACTACACCGACACCGGGTACTCCCTGCTGACCTGGGCGGGCACCCAGGTCCCGCTGCTCCCCGAGGCCGCCTACCAGAGCTCGCCACAGGTGGAGGGGACGACGATGGCGTGGGGGGACCGGAACGGCGTGCTCAAGGTGGCGCCCGTGCCGGCCCCGATCCTGCCGGCGCCGCCACGGTTCCTCGGTGACCCGCTGGCGCCGGCCGCCCTGCACAACGCCGGAGCGGCGGGCTGGCGCACCTACGCGCCGTTCTCCGCCCCGTTGACATCGTGCTCGGCGGACATCGGCCAGGGGTCGGCGGTGGTGCGCACGCTCGCCTGCGACCCGGCGCACATGAGGGTCGGGGTGGCGGACGTGGCCTGGGACGGCACGTTCGGCGGGCACCGGGCCCGCGCCGGCGACTACCGCTACCACCTCCGGGTGCGGGGCAGCGGCGGCGCGTCGCTCAACGGCAGCGGCGACCCCGGTCCGCCGGCGCGCACGATCCAGGTCGGCCGACCGACGCGGATGGCGATCATCCCCGAGCCCTCGACGATCCGGCGCGGCGCACGGGCGACCGTGCGCGGCCGGCTGGTCACGTCCTTCGGCTCGCCGCACGGATCTCGGCGGGTGGTCTTCTACCGCCGGGCCGGCTCGTCCTGGCGGGTCGCCGGGGTGGCCAGCACCGCGCGCGGCGGGTCGGCACGGCTGAGCGTTGCACCGCGCACCACCACCGCCTACCGGGCGGTCTTCGCCGGCTCCTTCCTGGACCGGGCCTCGACCAGCAGGTCCGTCTTCGTGCACGTGCGGTGACCTGCCGACCCGTGGTGCGCTCGAAGGTCGGCTTGCGGTAGTTTCGACCCTCGTGACCATGTCCGGTGACCCGTCGGCCGCGGTGCTGACCGACGTGTGCGTCGTCGGAGCGGGCCCCGCGGGTCTGGCCTTCGCCAGGTCCTGCGTCGGGATGGGCATCGAGGTCCTGGTTCTCGAGAGTGGGCTCGACGTCCCGGACGAGGCGGCCCAGAGCCTGCGCAGCAGCGCTGTCGACTCGCCGTACTACACCCCCGACGCCCTGGCCGCCGGTCGCGCCCGGCAGCTGGGCGGGACGGCGACGATCTGGTCGCACGTCACCCGCCCCGACGACCCGGAGCGCGTCTACGCGCGGGTGCTGCCCGCCGAGGCCGTCGACTTCGAGCACCGCCGGTGGCAGCCCACGAGCGGGTGGCCGATCGGCATCGACGACCTGGCGCCCTACTACGACCGGGTCGCCCGGTCATGGGTGGGCGGCCCCGTCGACAACCGCGCGAGCACGTGGTCCCGCGCCGGGCGCCAGCCGCTCCCCCTGCGCGACGGCCCGTTGACCACCCTCGTCGCCCAGTACGGCGCCCGCGACGTGCTGACCGGGCGCTACCGCGACGAGATCCTTGCCAGTCGCAACGTGAGCGTGCGGCTGGACAGCACGGTGGTCGAGCTCGAGTCGGACCGGTCCGGCTCGGTGATCCGGCGGGCGCGGGTGCAAGGGGGGGACGGGTCGACGTACGTCGTCGAGGCCGGCGTCTTCGTGATGGCCGGCGGCGCGGTGGAGAACGTGCAGACGCTGCTGCACTCGGACGCGACCCGGCCGGGCGCCGCCGGGAACCGGCACGACAACGTGGGGCGCTACGTGGCGGACCATCCGGAGTTCCTCCTGGGCACGATCCGGCCCGCGGACCCGGACCTCGTCAACCAGATCGGTCTCTACGACCTGCACTACGTCGAGGACCGGATGGTCAGCGGGCTGCTCACCTTCGACCAGGACTTCAAGCGCGAGCGGCACCTGCTCAACATGGCTGCGGTGCTGCTGCCGCAGCCTGCCGGCTTCGGCAGCCCGGCCGAGCGGGCGATCCGGTCGCTGCGGCCACTGGCGTCCGGCACGCTTCCGTCGCAGGCGCTGACCCACCTGCGCTCGGTGGTCACCCACCCGGGTGACAGCGTGTCGGTGCTGCACAACCAGCTCGTCAAGAGGTGGGCGCGGGGCGGTGACTACAAGGACGGCTACGTGTGGCACCGCGGGGGCTGGTCCCGGCCCGAGATCGATCGCAGCCGGCTTCCCGTGCTCGAGGTGCACGTGGCCGCCGAGCAGTCCCCCGAGCGTGGCAACCGGCTGGAGCTCACCGGTGAGCGGGACAGGCTGGGCCGGCGACGAGTCCGGCTCAGGCTCGGCTGGTCGCAGGAGGACCGCGACAACGTCCTCCGCAGCGCCGCGGTCTTCGGGTCGGAGATCGAGGGATCCGGGCTCGGCACCTTCCACCGGTGGGTGCAGTACACCGGCGCGACCCGTCCGATGAGCTACGGCGTGCACCACCCGATGGGCGGCACCCGGATGCACGCCGACCCTCGGCTCGGCGTCGTCGACGAGAACTGCAAGGTCCACGGGGTGTCGAACCTCTACGTAGCCGGCAGCTCGGTGTTTACCACCGGACTCGGGTACGCCAACCCCACGTTGACGCTGCTGGCGCTCAGCGTCCGGCTCGCCGACCACGTCGCTGCCCAGCAGGGGCGCCCGTCGCCGGTCGACGCGCAGGTCTGAGCCGCCCGGCGGTGCAGGGCGTGCGGTTGGTCAACAACCGAGGAGGTCGGCCAGCTGCTCGAGGTCGTCGGCGACGACCAGGTCCGGCAGACCGGTCGGCGGCGTCGGCTCGCCCCCCGGCCCCCACTCGGCGGGGCGCCGCACGAACATCGGCCGCATGCCGACCCGCGCCGCGGCGACGAGGTCCGCGCTGTGCGCGGCGACCATCGCGACCTGCGCGGGCTCGCTGCCGAGCAGCTCAGCGCCCCGCAGGTAGGCCCGCGGCACCGGCTTGTAGGTGTCGGCGAGCTGTGCCGACAGCAGCGTGTCGACCCTGAGGTCGCCGAACCGGAACAGGTCGACGAGGAGCGCGACATGCCCGTTGGACAGAGTGGCGGTGCGATAGCCGGAGCGCAGCCGCTCCAGCCCCGCCCGGGTGTCGGGCCAGGGCCGCAGCCGGCGCCACGCGCCCACCAGGGTGTCCCGGTCGTCGGCCGACAGTGCGATGTGGTGGCGTCCCAGGACGTCGGCGAGAGTGCCACGGTGCACCTCGTCCAGGTCCCGCCACGTCCCCCCGGAGCTGACCCGGTCGAGCGCCGGCTGGTAGGCCCGTCGCCAGTCGTCGATGAGCGACGGCCAGTCCACGCCGTCGGGTGCGCTGCGCAGGCCGGCGGCTTCGTGGAGGAGGCTGCCCCGCCAGTCCACCAGGGTCCCGAAGACGTCGAAGACCAGGGCGCGGGTGTCCGGCATGCCGGCATCCTGCCACCTCGATCGTGGCGGCCGACCGAGCGGTCACTCGGCCGCAGCCGCACTGTCGTCGACGACGTCTACCATGGCGGTCATGACCTACCGGTGCGGCGACGTCCCGGCAGTCGGCTCGGCGCCCGCGCTCACCCTCCCCACGTCGGGGGTGCTTCGGTGGGTCCGCGGCGCGGTCGTCGGCGTCGCGGCGACCGGGCTGGCCGGGGCGGGTCACGTCACGGCGGGAGGTGGACCTCTCTCCGGCACGGGCTTGACGCTGGTGACCGTGATCGCGGTGGCCACCGGCGTCGGGCTGAGCAACCGCCGCTGGACGACGACGCCACTGATGGCGATGCTGCTCGGCGCCCAGGTCGTCTTCCACCTCGCCTTCGGTGGCATCAACGGCCCGGCGATGTCGCCGGGTGGGGCCGAGGCGATGAGCCATGCGCTGCCGTCGAACGTGGACGCCGCAGCGGGCCTGTCCATGGCCGGTCCCACCACCGGCATGACGCTGACCGGCGAGCACAGCGCGGCGATGCTGGCGGGTCACCTGGTGGCAGCCGTGGTCACGGGTCTGGTGCTGCGTCGGGGTGAGGACTGGTGCTGGCGCCTGGTCGACCTCCTCACCCGCCCGGTGCAGGCCGCCGCACTCCGGCCGCCTCCGTTCCCGACGCTGCCCCGCCGGCTCACCGCACCGAAGGCGGTTCCGGCGCGGCGAGCAGGGCTGCTGACGGACGTGGCGCCGCGTCGAGGCCCCCCGGCCGTGACCGCCGGCTGAACCCGCCCCACCGAGGCGACCGGTCGCTCGGATGCGACGTCCGGGCCCTCGTCCGGGGCACCACGACGTCCACCGGGCGCGGTCGCAGGTAACCCGATGCACGACGCCAGGGGTGCCCCGCAGGAGGTCGGCGAGACCTGCCGGCCGGAACCGTCGCGGGCTTCCTTGTCTGCAGCATCTACTCTCGTGGAGAGAGGTCCCACATGTCCTTCCTGTCCATCATGTCCCGGAGAACCCGTGCCCCGGGCCGCGCACTGATCGCGCTCGCTGCCGCCGGCGGCTTGGTGCTGGTCTCGACGTTCCCGGCCTCGGCGCACGTCGAGGTCTCCTCACCGGACGCGACACCCGGCGGCTTCGGGAAGCTGGTCTTCTCGGTCCCGACCGAGTCCGCCACCGCCAGCACCACCAGGCTCCAGGTGACCCTTCCGACCGGGAAACCGTTCGCCTCCGTCTCCGCCAGACCGCTGCCGGGATGGAGGGTCTCGACCAAGCAGCGCAAGCTGCCCGCCCCGGTCACCTTCGAGGGCTTCACGCTGACGAAGGCCGTCGGCGTCGTCACCTGGACCGCTGCGCCCGGGAAGGGCGTTCGGCCCGGCCAGTTCCAGGAGTTCGAGCTCTCGGTGGGTCCGTTCGCGAAGGGTGCGTCGTCGGTCGCCATGCCGGTCGCCCAGACCTACTCCGACGGGACCGTGGTCCGGTGGAACCAGCCGAGCGTCGAGGGAAGGGCCGAGCCGGAGCACCCCACCCCCACGCTGCGGCTCACCGCGGCCGGCACGGCCGCTCACCCGCAGCCGGCCTCCGAGGCCCCCCGGACGGTGGCTGCCCCCGTCAGCAGCGCCGGGTCGACCGACGCGGTCGCCCGCTGGCTGGGTGCGCTCGGCAACGTGCTCGGTCTCGTCGGTGTCGCCGTCGCTGCGACGACGAGGAGGCGACGCGGATGAGGGACCGACGGCCCGCCACGCGCACCCGGCAGGCGGCGGCGGCCCTCGTCGCCACCGTGTCGCTGCTGGCACTCGTGGTGTACGGCGACGGGCCGGCCGCTGCGCACGCCAGCCTGGTCGGAGCCACCCCCGCGGACGGGTCGACCGTCCGGTCGGCACCCGCGCGGATCACGCTGAGGTTCGACGAGAACATCCGGACCCCCGCGGTGGTCATCGTGGCCGGACCGGACGGCAAGCGCGTGGACCACGGGGCGACGACGGTGGTGGACAACACCGCGAGCGTCCCGGTCCGGGTCGCGGCGCCTGGTGTCTACACGGTCTCGTACCGGGTGATCTCCGGGGACGGTCACCCGGTCGCGGCGCGGACCACGTTCGCCTACCGAGGCAGAGGTGCGGCGGCAGCCGCCGCAGGGCCGGGCTCGGTCAGCGGCGGTGCACCCACCCGATGGCTGATCATCGGTGTGGCCGCTGCCCTGGTGGCGGCCTGCGGCCTGCTGCTCACCGGCCGCACCCGACGATCGGGGACCCGTCGATGAGCACGGATCGTGCCGACGTCAGCCGCGCGCGGCGCCCGGCGGGCGGCCGGCTCCTCCCGACCAGCGCCGTGGTCCGGTGGCTGGCCGGGACGGCCCTGGTCGCCGGGTCGGTGCTGGTCGTGGTCCTGGTCGCGGGCGGCGGCGCCCCGCAACCGTCCCCCGCAGGGCTGCCCGACGCCGGGCAGCTGACCGGGTGGGCGCTTCCCGCCTCCCGGCTGGTGGCCGACCTGGCCGGCATCACCACGCTCGGGCTGCTCCTGGCGGCCGCCGTGCTGCTGCCCTCGCCCGTGGAGCAGCTGCGCTGGGTGCCGTACCGGGGGGTCCAGCTCGCGGTGCGGACAGCGGGCGTGTGGTTCCTCGCAGTGGCGGTGGAGATCCTGTTCACCATCTCCGACATCCTCGGGACGCCGGTCCAGCAGGCGCTCGACCCCGTGCTGATCCGCAGCTTCGTCCTCGACATCCCGCAGGGTCGCGCGCTGGCGATCCAGGCGCTGATGGCGGTCCTGCTCGCCGGTGTCGCCCGATCCGTGCTGACCACCCGAGGCGCGTCGGTGGCCTCGGTGCTGGCGTTGCTGACGCTGACGCCGCCGGCGCTGACCGGCCACTCGGCCGCCGCCGGCAGTCATGAGCTCGCCGTCGCGAGCCTGCTGGTGCATGTGCTCGGCGCCTCGCTGTGGGTCGGCGGACTCGCCGGCCTGGTGTGGGCGGCAGTCGGCGGGGACGGGCTGCGGCACGCCGTGCCTCGGTTCTCGACGCTGGCCCTGTGGTGCTTCGTCACCGTCGCCGTCTCGGGGGTCGTCAACGCCGGTGTCCGGCTCGGCTCGTTCGGGCCGCTGGTGACCTCGTCGTACGGCGTCCTGGTGCTCGCCAAGACCGCCGCACTGGTCGTGCTCGGCGGGTTCGGGTGGTGGCACCGCAACCGGACGGTCCACCAGCTCGACGCCCGGGCGCAGACCTCCTCGGGAGCCCGGGAGGACGTGCGGGTGTTCGTGCGGGTGGCCGCCGGCGAGCTGGTGGTGATGGCGGCGACCGTGGCGCTGGCGGTCGGCCTCTCCCGCACCCCCACGCCAGTCGGGTCGGTCGTGAACACGTCCCCGGCCGCGGAGCTGCTCGGCTTCTCGTTGCCTCCCGCCCCCACCCTCGCGCGGCTGGTCCTCGGCTGGACCCCGGACGGCTTCACGCTCGCCCTCGTCGTGCTCGCGGGACTGCTCTACGCCGTGGGTCTGCGGACCCTGCGAGCCCGTGGCGTCCCGTGGCCGGTTGGACGCACCGTGTCGTGGTACGCCGGTCTCCTCGTCGTCGCCTGGGCGACGGCGGGCGGGCTCGGTCTGTACTCTCACGTGCTGTTCAGCGCCCACATGGTCGCCCACATGCTGCTGTCCATGGTGGCACCGATCGGCCTGGTGCTCGCCGCCCCCGTCACCCTCGCTCTGCGCACGCTCCCCGGCCCGCGGGTGCCCGGCGAGCTCGGCCTGCGGCAGCTGCTGCTCGCGGTGCTGCACTCCTGGCCGGTGCGGATCCTCACGCAGCCCCTGGTGACGCTGACCCTGTGGGTGGGCAGCCTCTACGGGCTGTACTTCACCCCGCTGTTCCCGGCCCTGATGAACCAGCACCTCGGTCATGTCGCCATGGAGCTGCACTTCCTGACCGTCGGCTGCCTGTTCTTCTGGGTGCTGGTCGGCGTCGACCCCAACCCGCAGCGGTGGCACCCGCTGGCCCGGATCGGGCTGCTCGTGGCCGCGATGCCCTTCCACGCGTTCTTCTCCATCGCGATCATGAGCAGCGCCACCCTTCTGGACGGGGCCTACTACGCTGCCCTGCACCGGCCCTACTCCGTCGACCTGCTGGCCGACCAGCAGCTGGGCGGCGGCATCGGCTGGGCGCTGAGCGAGGTCCCGATCCTGCTCGTCGTCGCCGCAATCTTCGTGCAGTGGGTCCGCGCGGACCACCGCGAGTCGAGGCGCCTGGACCGCACCGCGGACCGGGCCCAGGAACGCGTCCTACGCGGGGATGCGGGCGAGGCGGCGGCCGACGAGCCGGACGAGCTCACGCGCTACAACGCCTACCTGGCCGCGCTGGCCGACCACGAGTCGACCAGCCGGCGCGACGGGCCGCATCGCCGCTGACGACACCCGGGTGCTTCCGGTATCCGCTGCAGGTGTGAGAGGCTACCCGGCGAAAGCCGCAGTGTTCGGGAAGCCGGTGTGACTCCGGCGTGGTCCTCGCCACTGTGACCGGGGAGCCCCCTCCTCACCAGCCACTGGCGCCCTTGGGTGCTGGGAAGGCAGGACGAGGGCGTCGATCCGGAAGCCAGGAGACCGGCTGCGGCTGATCTGTCCACGAGGTATGGAAGGAAGGGTCATCGCCATGGCCGCTCCGTCGTCTGCTGCCGCAACCCCGCTCAGCCCTGTGGTGGTCCCGCTCTGGGCCTGGGCGCTGCTCGCCCTGGCGCTGTTCGGCGTCTACCTGCTCCTGCAGGAGAACGGCGCCCTGCTGACGCAGGCGCAGGCCGGCTACCTGCACGAGCTGACCCACGACGCCCGGCACGCGCTGGGCGTCCCCTGCCACTGACCCGGTGAGGTTCTCGCACCTCCTGCGGCACGGCGCCCTGGCCGGCGCCGTCGCCGGAGTCTCCGCCGCGTCCGTGCTCTGGCTCGTCGTCGAGCCGGTGATCCGCCGTGCCCTCGCGGTGGAGGACGCCCGGCCGAGCCACGAGCACGCCCACGAGGAGCTCGTCACCCGCGGTCAGCAGGTGGTTGCCGGCATCCTGACCGCCGGGATCGTCGGCGTGCTGTTCGGGGTGGCGTTCGCGGTCGTGTTCGCCAAGGCCCGGCACCGGCTGCCGGGCCGCACCGACCAGGGGCGGGTCGCGGTGCTCGCCGCGATCGGCTACGCCGTCTTCATCCTGCTCCCGGCCCTGACGGTGCCCGCGAACCCGCCGTCGGTGGGTGACCCGGACACCGTCACGCGACGGACCCTGCTGTACCTGCTGACGATCCTGGTCGGCGCGCTGCTGGCCGGGCTGCTGTTCGCCGCCGACCGGTGGCTGGGTGGCCGGGTCGGCCGGGACGCGGTACGACGGACCGCTGTGGTCCTGCTGGGCGCGGCGGCTGTTACGGCCCTGCTGGTGGTCATGCCGGCACCGGACCCGATCCCGGGCGACGTACCCGCCGCGTTGATCTGGGACTTCCGGATGGCGTCCCTCGCCCAGCTCGCGGCCATGTGGGGGGCCCTCGGCCTGGTGTTCGGTCTGCTCGTGGACCAGGAGGAGGCAACGGTGCGAGAGCCCGTAGCCGTGTGAGAGGACCCGCGAGCCGCACCCGGGTCCGGATCTGCCGGGACTGCTGCTGCGGCACGACCCGCAAGCACCCCGACGTCGACCACGACGCGCTGCTCGAGCGGCTGGTGGCGGCGACGGCCGCCGTCGCGCAGGTCGACGTGTCGGCGTGCCTGCTGGCGTGCGAGAAGTCCAACGTCGTGGTGGTGCAGCCGGGCGCCGAGGGCCGGCGCAGGGGCGGTCGCCCGGTCTGGCTGCGCGAGGTGCTCGACGAGCCCACCGTGGACGCGATCGCGGCCTGGGTCCGGGCGGGCGGCCCCGGTCTCGCCGCCCCGCCGCCGCAGCTGACCACCCGGCTCACCTCGTCCGGCGTGCTCGGGGACGCTGTGCTGTGACCGGCTCGCTGCTGGTCGCCGGCACCACGTCGGACGCCGGGAAGTCCGCGGTCACCACCGGCCTGTGCCGGGCCTTCGCGAGACGCGGGCTGCGCGTCGCGCCGTACAAGGCGCAGAACATGTCGAACAACTCGATGGTCACCGCCGACGGGGCCGAGATCGGCCGGGCGCAGTGGCTGCAGGCGATCGCTGCTCGCGCCGAGCCCGAGGCCGCGATGAACCCCGTGCTGCTGAAGCCGGGCAGCGACCGACGCAGCCACGTCGTGGTGCTGGGACAGCCGTCCGGACAGCTCGAGGCCCACGAGTTCGCGGGCGGCCGCAAGCCGCTGGCACAGGCGGCGTTCGCGGCGTTCGACGACCTGACCTCGCGCTACGACGTCGTGGTGTGCGAGGGGGCGGGCAGCCCGGCGGAGATCAACCTGCGCGCCCACGACTACGTGAACATGGGGCTGGCGCAGCACGCCGGGATCGCGACCGTGCTGGTCGGGGACATCGACAGGGGCGGGGTGTTCGCCGCGATGTACGGCACGCTCGGGCTGCTCGACGCAGCGGACCAGGCCCTGGTGGCGGGTTTCGTGATCAACAAGTTCCGGGGCGAGCGGGCCCTGCTCGCGCCCGGACTGGCCACGCTCGAGAAGCTCACCGGCCGGCGGGTGCTCGGCGTGCTGCCCTGGCTGCCCGGTCTCTGGCTGGACTCCGAGGACTCCCTGGCCCTCGGCGAACGGCGGCCGCAGGGCGAGGTCGAGGGTGACCGGCTCCGCGTCGCGGTCGTCCGGCTGCCCCGGGTGTCGAACGCCACGGACGTCGACGCGTTGGGCCTGGAGCCCGGGGTCGAGGTCACCTTCGCGGACAGCCCCCGCGGGCTGGCCGGCGCGGACGTGGTGCTGATCCCCGGGACGCGGTCCACCATCGAGGACCTGGCCTGGCTGCGACGACGCGGGCTCGCGGACGCGGTGCACGAGCACGCCGGCCGCGGCGGTGTGGTGCTCGGCATCTGCGGCGGCTTCCAGATGCTCGGGGCCTCGGTGTCGGACCCGTTGGGCATCGAGGGGCGCCCGGGCGCCTGCGTCGAGGGCCTCGGGCTGCTCGAGGTGCGCACCGAGTTCACGGCCGAGAAGGTGCTGCGGCTGCCCACCGGCTCGGCCTTCGGGGTGGCCGCGTCGGGCTACGAGATCCACCACGGCCGGGTCAGTGTGCACGCCGGCGAGGAGTTCCTGGGTGGCGCCCGGTCCGGTGCCGTGTTCGGCACCATGTGGCACGGCAGCCTGGAGTGCGACGAGCTGCGCCGCGCCTGGCTGCGTGAGGCGGCGGCCGTCGCGGGCCTGCCGTCGTTCGTCGCCGGTCGCACCACGTTCGCCGCGGCCCGGGAGGCGCGGATCGACGCGCTGGCGGATGCTTTGGAGGAGCACGCCGACCTGGACACCGTCCTGGACCTGGTCAGGTCCGGGGTGCCCGAGCTGCCGGTCATGCGCGGCGGCCTGGCATGAGGGTGCTGCTGCTGGGCGGCACGGCAGAGGCGCGCGTCCTCGCGGTCGCCCTGGTCGAGGAGGGCGTCGACGTGGTGTCCTCGCTGGCCGGCCGGGTGCGCCGCCCACGGCTTCCCGTCGGCGCCGTCCGCGTCGGCGGGTTCGGTGGCGTCGCGGGCCTGCGCCGCGAGCTCGTGGGGTACGACGTCGTCGTGGACGCCACGCACCCGTTCGCGACCACGATCTCCGCGTCGGCCGCCACGGCCTGCGCGGCCGACGGCGTTCCCCTGCTGCGGCTGGCCCGACCCGGCTGGGGAGCGTCGCCCGGCGCCGCAGGATGGCGCTGGGTCTCGTCGTCCGAGGAGGCGGCAGTCGTCGCCGCCGGGTCCGGCGGCCCGGTGTTCCTGACCACCGGACGCCAGAGCCTGACCCGGTTCGTGCCGGCCCTCGGCGACCTGCGGGTGCTCGCCCGGGTCGTCGACCCGGTGGGCGTCGAGCTGCCACCCACCTGGACGATCCTGCTCGCCCGCGGCCCCTACTCGGTCGACGCGGAGCGGTCGCTGATGCGCCGCCACCGAATCCGGGTGCTGGTCACCAAGGACTCCGGCGGCGACCTCACCCGCGCGAAGCTCGACGCGGCCGACGACCTCGGCATCGGCGTGGTCGTCGTACGTCGGCCCGCTGGGCCGGCGGGTGTCGAGGAGGTCAGCGACGTGGCCGGCGCCGTGCGATGGCTGCGAGCACGGACAGGCTGAGCGCCAGCACGCCGACCCGGTCGGCCAGCCGCACCGCGCGCGGGATGTCGCCGGGGCCCGGCCGGCGGCCGGCCCCGAGGCGGCCGCGGTCCTGGACGTCCTCGCCGTAGCGGTTGACGCCACCGAGCGTGA
>JAICWH010000109.1 GCA_025934895.1 Nocardioidaceae bacterium
ACAGGCTGAGCGCCAGCACGCCGACCCGGTCGGCCAGCCGCACCGCGCGCGGGATGTCGCCGGGGCCCGGCCGGCGGCCGGCCCCGAGGCGGCCGCGGTCCTGGACGTCCTCGCCGTAGCGGTTGACGCCACCGAGCGTGACCCCCAGCGCGCCGGCGAAGGACGCCTCCACGGGACCGGCGTTCGGGCTCGGATGCCGGTGCGCGTCGTGCCGCCAGGCACGCAACGCCGGCGCCGGGTCGCCGGTGGCCGCCAACAGGGCGGTCAACCGGGCGGGCACCAGGTTGACCAGGTCGTCGACCCGGGCGGACGCCCACCCGAACCGCCGGTAGCGGTCGCTGCGGTGCCCGACCATCGCGTCCAGCGTGTTCACGGCCCGGTAGCCGAGCAGGCCCGCAGGGCCCCCGACCGCACCCCACAGCAGCGGCGCGACGACGGCGTCACTGGTGTTCTCCGCGACCGACTCCACCGTGGCGCGGGCGATGTCATCGGGACCGAGCTGCGAGGTGTCCCGACCGACGAGGTGCGTCACCTGCCGGCGGGCCGCACCCAGGTCCGAGTCGACCAGGTGGCGGTGCACGTGGCCGGCCTCCTCGGCGAGGGACCGGCCGCCGAGGACGGTCCAGGTGCAGACGGCCGTGACCGCGGTGCGGTCCGGGAGCGCACGCGCCAGGGCGAGGACGCCGCCGACCAGCAGGAGCAGGTGCACGAGGCCGGCAGAGCGTCGGTCCGCGTAGGTCCGGGACTCGACCGCGGTCGCTAGGCGTCCGAACCCGGCGACCGGGTGGAGTCGGGCCGGGTCGCCGAGGACACGGTCGGCGGCGTACCCGATCGCCAGGCCGGTGGCGCGGCCCATCTCTAGGGCGCGTCCGGCAGGGCGGCGTCGCCGGATGCGATTCGCCGGCCGAGCGGGCTGGTCATGGGACGGGCACAGTGAGGCGTCCCGCTCCCCGGGTGGTCGCTGCCCGGATGGCCTCGGTCAGGGCCGCTGTCGTCGCCGGGTCGCGGACCGCGATCCGCACCCATGCGGGGCCCAGGCCCGGGAAGGTGTCACCGCGACGGACGGCGAAGCCGTGCTCGCGCAGCCGGTCCCGCAGCCCCAGCGGTCCCCGCACCAGGACGAACGGGGTCACCGGGTCCCCGAGCGGGGGCAGGCCGTGCTCGGTCAGCGACCTGACCAGCACCTCCCGCCACTCGGCGACCAGCTCGGCCCGCGCCCGCGACTCTGCGAGCGCGTCCGGCGAGCAGCACGCGACCATGGCGGCTGCGGCGGGCGTGGACACCGACCAGGGTGGCTGCTGGCGGGACAGCTCGTCGACCAGTGCGGCGTCACCGACGACGTACCCGGCGCGCACCCCCGGCACGGCCCAGGTCTTGGTGAGGCTGCGGAGCACCAGCACGCCGGCCTGCGGGGTCGAGGTGAGCGACTCCGGCTCGCCGGCGACCGCGTCCATGAACGCCTCGTCGACGACGACCACCCGGCCGGGACGGCCAAGGGCGGCCAGCAGCGCTCGTGGGTGCAGGACACCGGTGGGGTTCGTCGGGTTGCCGACCACGACGAGGTCGGCGTCCTCCGGGACGCGGGACGGGTCGAGGGCGAACGCGTCGTCGACCGTCAGGACCACCCGGGTGACCTGGTGGCCGGCCGCCACAAGCGCCGCCTCGGGCTCGGTGAACTGGGGGTGGACCACCACCGGTCGCTGCCAGCGGCGCATCCGGGCGACGAGCGTGAACGCCTCCGCGCCGCCGGCGGTGGGCAGCACCTCCGCGCGGTGCCGCCCGTGCCGGCCGGCCAGCGCTTCCCTTGCCGGGGTGGGGTCCGGGTAGGACCCGAGGTCCGCGAGGGAGACCTGCAGCGCCCGGTCGAGCCAGCCCGGGCGGGGCCCCGGGTGCACATTGACGGCGAGGTCGACGAGCCCGGGCCCGAGCTCCCGGTCGCCGTGGTGGTGCAGGTCCGGATCAGCCGCGGACCCCGCATGGGAGAAGGCCCGGGCGGCCTCCGCGAAGCGTGCCGCCAGACGGGGGAAGCCGGCCCAGTGGGTGTGCAGGTAGGACGCGTGCAGCGTGCGGCTCGCGAACCCCGCCGGCCGGTCCCCGATCGTCCAGGCGGGTGCGCCGTTGCCGGGGATGACCGTGGTGCGATGGAACTCGTGCCCGGTGACCCGCTCGCCGTGGCTGGTGAGCAGCGTGTCGTGTGCCTTGGCGGTGCGGTAGCCGAGGGTGAGCCGGGGTCTCATCGCACCGACGGCGGCGATCGCGGCCGTCATCGGTGTGCCGTCGACGCTCCGGCAGAGGTAGAGCAGGCCGGCGCACTCCGCCACGGTGGGTACGCCGGAGCGGACGGCGTCGCGGACCGCGGCCAGCATCGAGGTGTTGGCGCCGAGCTCGGCGGCGTGCATCTCGGGGAAGCCCCCGCCGAGGTAGATCGCCGACGTGCCCGCGGGCAGCTCGGCGTCGGTGGTGGGGTCGAACACGACGGTCCGGCAGCCCGCCGCGAGCAGCAGCTCCTCGGTCTCGGCGTAGCGGAAGGTGAAGGCCCGGCCGCCGGCCACCGCGACCACGGGCGAGCTCGCGGTGACCGCGCTCGCCGCGTCCCCCAGTGCGGCGGCGGGGTCCCAGGCCTCGGCGTCCAGAGGGGCCGCGCTTCGGGCGATGTCGAGGACCGCTGCGACGTCGACCCGGTCGGCGAGCGCGCAGGTGAGCCGGTCCAGGGAGGCCAGGGCGTCGGGACGCTCCGCGGCCGGCACCAGGCCGAGGTGCCGGGAGGGCGCGGTGATGCCGTCGTCGCGGTGCAGGACGCCGAGGACGGGCACTCCGAGACCCTCGACGGCTGCCCGCGCCTCCGCCGCGTGCCGACGTGAGCCGGCCTTGTTGAGGATCACGCCGGCGATCCGGACCGCCGGGTCGAAGGTCGCCATGCCGTGCACGACCGCGCCGACGGAGCGCGCCGCCGAGGAGATGTCCACGACCAGCAGCACAGGCGCGTCCAGCTCGGCGGCGACGTGCGCCGTCGAGGCGAAGCCGCGGCGGCCGAGCGCCCCGTCGTACAGGCCCATCACGCCCTCGACCACGGCGATGTCGGCGGGCACCGGGGTGGCGGCACCGTGCAGGAACAGCGGCACCAGCAGGTCCTCGCCCACCAGGTGCGGGTCGAGGTTGCGACCCGGGCGGCCGGTGGCGAGGGCGTGGTAGCCGGGGTCGATGTAGTCGGGCCCGACCTTGTGGCCGGAGACCTGGTGGCCGGCTGCCCGAAGGGCCGTCATCAGGCCCGTGGCGACCGTGGTCTTGCCGTGCCCGGACGCGGGGGCGGCGACCACGATGCGGGGCACGCTCACCATTCGATGCCCCGCTGGCCCTTCTGCCCGGCGTCCATGGGGTGCTTGACCTTCGTCATCTCGGTGACCAGGTCGGCCACCTCGACCAGCCGGGGGTCGGCCCGCCGCCCGGTGATCACGACGTGCTGGCGGCCGGGCCGGTTCGCGAGCGTCTCGACGACGTCCTCGACGTCCACCCAGCCCCAGTTGACCGGGTAGGTGAACTCGTCGAGCAGGAGCATGTCGTGCTGCTCGGCGGCGATCCGGCGCTTGATCTCCGCCCAGCCCTCGGCCGCAGCGGCCGCGTGGTCCTCCTCGTCGCCCTGCTTGCGCGCCCATGACCAGCCGGAGCCCATCTTGTGCCACTCGATGCCGAGCTTCTCGAACGCGGTCTGCTCGCCCAGCCGCCACTTGGCCGACTTCACGAACTGGAACACCGCGACGGACCAGCCCTGGTTCCAGCCGCGCAGGGCGAGGCCGAACGCGGCCGTCGACTTTCCCTTGCCGTCGCCGGTGTGCACCACCACCAGCGGACGGTTCCGGCGCTGCCGGGTGGTCAGCCCGTCGTCGGGGACGACGAGCGGTTGTCCCTGGGGCATCTCACGCGACCTTTCGCTTGACCTGGCTGGTGATGGCCTCCGCGCTGACCTCGCCGACGGGCACGTGCTCGGCCCCCAGCCGCTGGGCGAGCCGGACCGCGAGCCCCATCCGCATCCGTCCGGTCTCGCAGTCGATGACGACACTGGCGATGCCGGCCGCCGCGAGGTGGTCCGCGACCCTCCCCGCCCGGGCGACCGCATCACGCCCGTAGGTGGCGCGCCCGTCGGTGACCACCACCAGCAGCGGCCGCCGCCGGGGGTCCTTGATCCGCTCGCGGTCCAGGGTGCGGGCTGCCTCGAGCAGCCCTTCCGCCAGTGGCGTGCGCCCACCTGCAGGCAGCGTCTGCAGACGCTTCGCGGCCAGGTCCACCGACCCGGTGGGTGGCAGCACGAGCCGTGCGTCCTGGTCACGGAAGGTGACCATGCCCACCTTGTCCCGGCGCTGGTAGGCGTCGAGCAGCAGGGACAGTACGGCGGCCTTGACCTGCTCCATCCGGCGATGCGCGGCCATCGAGCCGGAGGCGTCCACGCACAGCAGCACGAGGTTCGACTCGCGGCCCTCCCGCAGGGCGTGGCGTACGTCGTCTCGGCGCACCCGGCCGGGGTGCTGCGCGGCGGCGAAGATGGTCGCCGGCAGGTGCACGGGTCCCTCCGGGCGCCGGGTGGACCCGACGGTGCGTCCGGTGGTGGTGCGGGCCCGGGACCGCCGGCCGGCGGTCCCGGACCCGGTGCCGGTGACGGTGAGCAGCCGGGCCCGGAACGGGTCCCCGGCGGCGGTCACCGACCACCCCACCCGCCGACCCGGCGCGTCTGGCGTCTCGTCGTCTTGTCGACCCGGCGCGTCTGGCGTCTCGTCGTCTTGTCGACCCGGCGCGTCTGGCGTCTCGTCGTCTTGTCGACCCGGCGCGTCTGGCGACCCGGAGCCCGGGTCGTCGGGGCCCCCCGGGTCGTCGGGGTCCTCGGGCGGCAGCGTCTCGTCGATCGTCTGGTCCTCGATCCCCGGGTCGTCGAACGGCGAGCGGCGCCGGCGGTGCGGGATCGCCAGCCGGGCCGCGACCCGCACGTCCTCCCGGGTCACCTCCGTGCGACCGCACCACGCGGCGTGCGCGACAGCAGCCCGGGCGGTGACGATGTCGGCGCGCATGCCGTCGACCTCGAACGCCGCACAGACCCGCGCGATGTCCAGCAACGTGTCATCGTCGAGGCTCACCGAGGGCAGCAGCGCCTGCGCCTTCAGGATCCGCTCGGCGATCTCCTGCTCGGCGTCGGCGTAGCCCGCCGCCATACCCGCCGGGTCGGCGTCGTAGGCCATCCGGCGCCGGATCACCTCCACCCGCACCGCCGGGTCCCGGGGCGCGGAGACCACCACGCTGAGCCCGAACCGGTCGAGCAGCTGGGGGCGCAGCTCCCCCTCCTCGGGGTTCATCGTCCCGACCAGCACGAAGCGGGCGGCGTGGCTGACCGAGACGCCGTCGCGCTCCACCGTGGACCGACCCATCGCCGCCGCGTCCAGGAGCAGGTCGACGAGGTGGTCGTGCAGGAGGTTCACCTCGTCGACGTACAGCAGGCCGCGGTGCGCGCCTGCGAGCAGCCCGGGGTCGTACTCCGTGACGCCGTCGGCCAGCGCCCGGCCCAGGTGCAGCGAGCCGACGACCCGGTCCTCGGTGGCGCCGACGGGGAGCTCGACGAGCCGCGGCGGCCGGGTGGTGCTGCGGACGGTGAGGTGCGGACCGTCCGGGCAGGTCGGGTCCGGGTGCGCCGGGTCGCAGGAGAACCGGCAACCCTCGACGACCGTCACGTCGGGCAGCAGCGACGCCAACGCACGGACCATCGTGGACTTGGCGGTGCCCTTCTCGCCCCGGACGAGCACGCCTCCGACGTCGGGTGAGACGGCGCTCAGGGACAGCGCCAGGGCCAGGTCGTCCGACCCGACGACCGCGCTGAACGGGTAGTGGTGCACGTGTCCTCCGCAGGCTCCCGCTGGGATGGTGTCCGTAGCACTGACCGAGGCCGGTCTTCGGACTTCCTGGTGGTCTCCGCCGCCGATCGCCTTCCCGGACCGTGTCTCCGATGGTCCAGTGGCCGCGCTCACGCGCCGATCGGCGGCTCCCAGGTCACCGCAGCGGGCCTGTGTCGGACTCTCACCGACTTCCCGATTCTCCCCGTGGGGCACCTCGGTCTGTTGCTGCCGGGGCGATCGTAACCCGCGCGCCGGCCCTGTCCACCCAGCGTCCCGCCGGACGCCATGTCCTAGAGTCCCGGCCATGAGCGCACCGGTCGTCGTCGTCGGCGTGGGCGCCGACGGCTGGGCCGGGTTGGGCGACGCTGCCCGGCGGGCGGTGGCCGGCGCGGAGGTGCTGCTCGGCGGCAAGCGGCACCTGGAGCTCGTGCCCCCGTCGTCGGCCGTCCGCGAGCCCTGGCCCACTCCGCTGCTGCCCGCGCTGCCCCACCTCCTCCGGTCGTACGACGGGCGCCGGATCGTGGTGCTCGCCACCGGGGACCCGCTGCTGTCCGGCATCGGCACGAACCTCGTCGCCCTGCTGGGCGCTGATCGCGTCGAGGTGCTGCCCGCCGTGTCGTCCGTGACCCTGGCCCGGGCCCGGATGGGCTGGTCGGCGGAGTCCACCGACGTGGTGTCGGTGGTGGGCCGCGACGTCTCGGCGTTGCACCGCTGGCTGACCCCCGGACGCCGGCTGGTGGTGCTCTCCTCGGACGGCTCCACGCCTCAGGACGTCGCCGACCTGGTCAGCGGGGCCGGCTTCGGCGCCAGCATGATGACCGTGCTCGGCCACCTCGGCTCGTCCTCCGAGACCCGCACCTCGGCCAGGGCCTCGCACTGGTCCGGCGCCGCTCCCGCGCTCAACGTCGTCGCCCTCGCGGTGACCGGCGACGCAGACGTCCCGGTCCTCGCGACCGTGCCGGGCCTTCCCGACGACGCCTTCGAGCACGACGGCCAGCTGACCCGGCGCGACCTGCGGGCCTCGGCCCTGTCCCGGCTGGTGCCCTGCCCGGGCGAGCTGCTGTGGGACGTGGGAGCGGGCGCGGGGTCCGTCGGCATCGAGTGGATGCGCAGCGACCCACGCTGCCGGGCGACCGCCGTCGAGGCATCCCCTCAGCGGGCGGGGCGGATCGCCCGCAACGCCTCCCGGCTCGGTGTCCCGTCGCTCGACGTGCGCGTCGGGTCGGCGCCCGAGGCGCTGGCGGACCTCGGCGACCCGCACGCCGTCTTCGTCGGCGGCGGAGCGAGCTGCCCAGGAGTGCTCGAGACCTGCTGGGAGCGACTGCCCGCGGGCGGCCGGCTCGTCGTGCACGTCGTCACCCTGGAGACCGAGGCCGTGGTGGTCGGCTGGCAGCGCCGCGTCGGCGGCGAGCTGACCCGGCTCTCGGTCGAGCGGGCCGAGCCGCTGGGGTCGTTCACCGGCTGGCGGCCCGCCCGGCCGGTCGTCCAGTGGGCGGCCCGCCGGTGACCGTGCACTTCGTCGGCGCCGGCCCGGGGGCGGCCGACCTGCTCACCGTGCGCGCCGTGTCCCTGCTCGGGTCCTCACCGGTGTGCGTGTTCGCCGGGAGCTACGTCGACCACCAGGTGCTCGCGCTGTGCGGTCCCGGGACGCGTCTCGTGGACAGCCAGCACCTCGACCTCGACGCCATCACCGCGACCTTGACGCAGGCCCACCGGGCCGGCCAGGACGTCGTACGGCTGTGCTCGGGGGACCCGTCGCTGTACTCCGCGCTCACCGAGCAGACCCGCCGCCTGGACGCCGCCGGGGTGCCGTGGGACGTCACCCCGGGCGTGCCGGCCTACGCAGCCGCCGCCGCCACCCTCGGCGTGGAGCTCACCGTCCCGGAGCTGGTGCAGACCGTCGTGCTCACCCGCACCCGGGCGAGGTCGACGGCGATGCCGGACTCGGAGTCGCTCGAGGCGACCGCTGCCATCGGTGGGTCCCTCGTCCTGCACCTGGCCGTCACCCGGGTCCGGGCGCTCGTCCCGACGCTGACCGAGGCCTACGGCACCGACTGCCCGGTCGCCGTGGTGGCCTTCGCCTCCCAGCCGCGCGAGGTGGTGCTGCGCGGCACCCTCGCGGGCATCGCCGACCAGGTGGAGGCGGCCGGCCTCCGGCACACCGCGGTGGTGATCGTCAGCCGCGCGCTGACCGTCCGGTCCGACGAGGAGTGTGTCGCGGAGTCCCACCTCTACGACCGTGAGCGGGTGCGGCCCCTCAGCCCACCCACCGACGGGTCCACACCCGACCGCCCGCGCTGACGGTGGTGCCCGAGGAGCCGACGATCAGCAGGCACCGCATGTCGATGCTCGCCGGATCCAGGTCGCCGAGCGTGGTGACCTCGAGGCTCTCTCCCGCGCGGCCGACGTCCCTGCCCACGACCACCACCGTGGAGGTCGGCCGGTACCGCAGCAGCGTGGCCCGCATCTCGGCGACCTGCGTCGTTCGTGCGCGGGAGGCGGGGTTGTAGACCGCGAGGACCAGGTCCGCCTCCGCCGCGGCCACGAGCCGGCGCTCGATCACCTCCCAGGGCTTGAGCCGGTCGGACAGGCTCAGCACCGCGAAGTCGCCGCCGAGCGGTGCGCCGGCCCTGGCCGCCACGGCCTGCACCGCGGTCATCCCCGGCAGCACCCGGATCGGTACGTCGGCGTAGCGCTCGTCCTGCGCCGCCTCGAAGACCGCCGACGCCATGCCGAACACGCCCGGGTCCCCTCCGGACACGACCGCGACACGCTGACCGGACCTCGCGAGGTCGAGCGCGAACCGGGCCCGGTCCACCTCGACGGTGTTGCCGCTGGCGTGCCGCTGCAGACCCGGTCGCTGCGGCACCCGGTGGACGTAGGGCGCGTAGCCCACCACATGGTCGACCTCGGCGAGCGCCGCGGCCACCTCCGGGGTCACCCAGTCGTCACCGGCGGGGCCGAGACCGACCACCAGCAGGGCGGCGGGGCCCGCGATGCCGGCCGCTGCCTCCCGAGGCTGCCGGGTCTCGTAGCGGGCGGCGTCCGGCGCGGTGTCGCCGGCCACGACGATGATCGAGAAGTACGGCACCCGCTCGGGGTCGACCTCCTTGACCGGCAGCACGACCTGCCGTCCCGTCGAGGCGCGCTCGACGTAGGACGCGTCACCGAGCCTGCCCGCAGCCTCCAGGGCCCGTCGTACGGCGGGGAAGGTGCGGCCGAGCTTGATCACCACGGCGCCCTGGGTGTCCGCCAGCCGCCGCGCGAGCTCGGCCTCGGGGAGGGTCCCGGGCAGGATGGTGAGCACGTCGGTCTGCCGCACCAGTGGGCTGGCCACCGCCGCGGACGCCGCCGCCACCGACGTCACGCCCGGGACCACCTCGGCCTCGAACCGGCCGGCCAGCCGGTCGTGCATGTACATGTAGGACCCATAGAACAGCGGGTCGCCCTCCGCCAGCAGCACGACGTCGCGGCCGGCCTCCAGATGCACGGCGAGCCGCGCCGCGGACTCCTCGTAGAAGTCCGCCATCGCCCCCGCATAGCCGCCCGGGTGCTGTGCGGTGCCGGTGGTGACCGGGTAGACCAGCTGCTCCTCGAGGACGTCGTCGGGGACCAGGTCGGCCACGATGCTGCGGGCTATCGAGCTGCCGTGCCGGCCGGCGTGGTAGGCGATCACGTCGGCCTCGCGGATCAGCCGGGCCGCCTTGAGCGTGACCAGCTCGGGGTCGCCGGGGCCGAGCCCGACGCCGTACAGCCTCCCCGGGCGGCCGCTCACTCCGCCTCCTGGGCCAGAGCGTTCACGGCCGAGGCGGCCATCGCGGAGCCCCCGCGACGCCCACGCAGGACCAGGTAGGGCACCTGCGCGGGATGCGTCGCCAGCGCGTCCTTGGACTCGGCCGCACCGATGAACCCGACCGGGACCCCGACGACCGCGGCCGGGCGCGGAGCACCCGCGTCGAGCATCTCGAGCAGGTGGAACAGCGCGGTGGGTGCGTTGCCGATGGCGACCACGGCCCCCTCCAGCCGGTCCGCCCACAGCGACACCGCCGCGGCCGAGCGTGTCGTGCCCCATGCGTCGGCGAGGGCCGGCACCCGTGGGTCCCGCACCAGGCAGACCACGTCGTTGTCAACAGGAAGCCGTGCCCGGGTGACGCCCGCGGCGACCATCTGCGCGTCACACAGGACCGGCGCCCCGGCGGCCAGGGCGTGCCGGGCCGCCGGCACCAGGTCGGGATGGACGGCCAGGTCCCGGGTCAGGTCGGTCTGGCCGCTCGCGTGCACCATGCGTACGGCGACGGGCTCGGCGTCCGCGGGCAGACCGGTGAGGTCGGTCTCCGCCCGGATGGTGGCGAACGACGCGCGGTAGATCGCGGCACCGTCCCGCTCGTAGTCGTAGCGCCGCGGAGGAGGAACCAGCCTCACCGCGCCTCCAGGTCCGGCAGCAGCACGCTGTGCCACTGGGTGACCACCAGCTCGTCACCAGCCCGGGACAGCATCCCCTCGGCGAGGCCGGGCCTCAGCACGCCACCCGGCACCGGGACGTGCTCCGCCACCCGACCGTCCGACTGGCCGTGCAGCCCCCAGGGCGGGGCCTCGCTGGTCACGCGGGTCCGCCCGTCGCGGACCCCGGACAGCAACGGGCCGTCGAGCTCGTCGACGTGCCACGCCGCCGTCGGACCCTCGCCGCGCAGGCCCAGGAACCTCCTCGTCAGCGAGTGCAGCACCGCGGCAGTCTCCTCGACACGCACCCGCGGACCCCACTGGTCGGTGCCCGCGCGGACCTGCACGGTGACCGCGTCGAGGGCTACGGCCGCGAGGTCCGAGGCTCGTCCCAGGAGGTCGCCGCGGCCGTCGTCCAGGACGAACAGGAACCTGCCGGGCAACCCGGCGCAGGACGGGTCCGCCAGCAGCAGCCGCTCCAGCTCCCGCGCCACCGGGCGCAGGTCGGCGCGGCCGCCGACGCGTCCCGAGAGCGGGGAGACCATCACGTTGCGGACCAGCTCGTGGGTCTCGGACGGCACCAGGCCGGCGTCCTGCACGGCGGACACGAGCTCCTCGGGCAGCCGGCCGTCGTGGTGCGGGATCCCCCGCAGCTGGACGTTGGCCCGCGTGGTCAGGTGCACGTTCCCGTCGCCGAACCGGCCGGCGACCTCGACCAGCGTCGCGAGCGCCGCGGACGGCAGACATCCACCGACCAGTCGCAGCCGCACCAGGGCTCCGTCGTCGGCCAGCCACGGCCGGGTGAGCCCGGGACAGCGGTCCGGGCGCCGACGGTTCGAGGCCATCGTCTGGTCGAGCACCGGCACAGGATGGCACAGGCGCTGGCCGGGGCAGCCGCGGCTATGCTCCTCGCGCCAGCCAGACACCGACCGCGACGGTCCTCACCAGCTGGAGCGAGAGCTCCACGAAGGAGCATCGATGACCCGCATCGCGTTGCTGTCCACCTCCGACACGGACCTGCTCTCGGCCCGTGCGTCCGGCGCCGACTACCTGCTGGCGAACCCGGGCCGCGACTCGCACGCCGAGATGGGCGGGATCGAGGACTGCGACGTGGTGGTGGCCCGCATCCTGGGCCGCCCCGAGGACCTGTGCAGCGGGTTCCGGCGGATCCGTGAGCTGGGCCGGCCGATGGTCGTCGTCGGAGGTGAGCGGGAGCCGAGCGCCGAGCTGATGGAGCAGTCCACCGTCCCGGTAGGGGTCGCCGTCCAGGTGCACCGCTACCTCGCCGAGGGCGGACCCGCCAACCTGGCCCAGCTGCACTCCTTCGTGTCCGACACGGTGCTGCTGACCGGCGAGGGGTTCGACCCGCCGGTCGCCCTGCCGTCCTGGGGGGTGCTGCCCCGGGACACCGGTGCCACCGGCTCACGCGTCGGGATCCTGTTCTACAAGGCACACCACGCCTCCGGCAACGACCGGTTCGTGCACGACCTCGCGGACGCCGTCGACGCGACAGGCGACGGCGTCGGTGTGCCGATCTTCTGCACATCGCTGCGGGGTGCGCCGCCCGAGCTGCTCGACGAGCTCCGCACCCTCGACGCGCTCATCGTCACCGTGCTCGCCGCCGGCGGCACGAAGCCCGCGACCTCCAGCGCCGGCGGTGACGACGAGGCGTGGGACGTCGAGGCCCTGGCCAGCCTCGACATTCCTGTGTTCCAAGGGCTGTGCCTCACCTGGGACCGAGCTGCCTGGGTGGCCTCGGACCAGGGCGTGTCCCCCCTGGACGCGGCCACCCAGGTCGCCGTACCAGAGTTCGACGGGCGGATCATCACCACCGCGTTCTCGTTCAAGGAGGCCGACCCGCACGACCCGGCCGGGCTGCCGCGCTACGTCGCCGACCCGGAGCGCTGCCGCCGGGTGGCGGGTACGGCGGTCGCGCACGCCCGGTTGCGGCACACGCCACCCGCCGAGCGACGGATCGCGCTGGTCCTCTCGGCCTACCCCACCAAGCACAGCAGGGTCGGCAACGCCGTCGGGCTGGACACGCCGGTCTCGGCCGTCCGGCTGCTGCGGGCGATGGCGGAGCAGGGCTACGACCTCGGCGAGGGTCTTCCGGGGCTGGACCGTGACGAC
>JAICWH010000134.1 GCA_025934895.1 Nocardioidaceae bacterium
ACATGATCGAGGAGTACGCCCGCCACAACGGGCACGCCGACCTCCTGCGCGAGCGCATCGACGGACGCCTCGGCCAGTAGCACCCCGCTAGATCAGGGCCCCTGGGGACGGCCCACGCTCGTAGCGCCCGGGCTGACGTCGGCGCCCGACGTCCCGACCGCCCGGGCGCCCACGTCAGGTGCTGCAAGGATGTCGACATCATGAAGGAGCGCGCCATCACCTTCACCTCGGGCACCTTCACCTCGGGCACCTTCACCTCGGGCACCTTCACCTCGGCCGCCCAGGAGTTCGCCGGCACCCTGTGCACTCCCGGCGGTGCGGACCCGACGCCGGGGGTGTTGCTGCTGAGCGGCTCCGGTCCCCTGGACCGTGACGGCAACCACCGCCACCTGCCGCTCGGCATCGCCCGGCAGCTCGCCTGGGCCTTGGCCGACCGCGGCGTCACGACCCTGCGTTACGACAAGCGGGGCGTCGGCGGGAGCCCGGGGGACTGGCGAGCGGCCGGACTCACCGACAACGTGGCCGACGCCGAGGCAGCCCTGCAGCTCCTGTGCAGCAGGCCAGAGGTGCGCCGAAGCGTCGTGTTCGTCGCAGGGCACAGCGAGGGCGCGGTCCTGGCTGCCGCCGTCGCCGCACGCCACCCGGGCCTGGCCGGGCTGGTGCTGCTCTGCGGGGCCGCCCGCAGCGGCGAGCAGGTGCTGCTCTGGCAGGCGGCGCAGATCGTTCCGGGTCTGCCCCTGCCCGCGCGGTCCATCGTCAGACTGCTGCGCGTGGACCCGGTCGCCAAGGTCGCCGCAAGCCACACCAAGGTCAAAGCCACCACCACCGACGTCGCGCGCATCGGCGGCGCCCGGGTCAACGCTCGGTGGTTCAGGGAGTACCTCTCCCACGACCCGTCGGCGGACCTGAGCCGGGTCACGGCTCCGGTCCTGGCAGTCACCGGGACCAAGGACCTGCAGGTGCCGCCGGACGACCTCTCCGCCATCGCGTCCGCGGCCGGCGGCCGGGTCGAGACGCACCTGGTCAACGGCTTGACGCACACGCTGCGCATCCAGCGCGCGGCGCCGTCCTTGCGGCTCTACCGCAGCGAGGTCAGACGACCCGTCGCCGCCGAGGTCCTGCAGCTGGTCACCGACTGGGTCACCAGGCAGGCACGACAGACCCGGCCCACCCTGGACGACGCCTGACCAGATCGACCCGCCCGGGACTCCTCGGCGGCGCCTTCCCCCCCGGGGCCGGCCTTGCCAACCGGCGGTGGGGTGCGCAAACGTGGAGTGGTCGCGCCACCACCGGCCTGCTCGCGACCTCCGGGAGGGCTCATGACACCAGTGGAAGCCGAGAGGCTGACCGGCACCTGGGCGCACGTCCACGAGGAGGACAGCGAAGGACTGCAGGTCTTCCGGCCCGGTGACCTGCCGCTGCCCCCGGCTCGCGGGCGCACCTTCTTGACCCTGGAGCCGGACGGCTCCGCTAGCCGCCGCGCCCCCGGAGCCGACGACCGCAGGGTACGGTCCGAGGGTCGCTGGCAGCTCAGCGGACAGCGGCTGCGCCTCGCCTTCGACGACCAGCGCCCGCTCCTGTTCGACATCGTGTCGGCGGAGCCTGGCAGATTGACCCTGAGACCACATACCGACGAGTGAGGAGGGGCTTATGTCCACGCCGGCCGGACAGGAGACTCCGCAGCGACGCACCTGCGGCACGATGGCGGTGCACCACCGGCTGCTGCGCACCGTCCCCGACTACGCCGCCGCCCGGTCCCTCAGCGAGACGTTCGCCTGGGAGCATCGGGTCGGACAGAGGTCCGTGCGGCGGACCGGGGTCACGGTCATCCCGACGGTGGTGCATGTCGTGTGGAAGGACGACGCCGACAACATCTCCGACGAGCAGGTGCAGAGCCAGATCGACGTGCTCAACGCCGACTTCCGCAAGAAGAACCCCGACGTGACGAGCGCGCCCGATGCGTTCGCCGGGCTGTGCAGCGACGCTCGGGTGGAGTTCACGCTCGCCGAGGTCGTTCGGGTGCACACCGACACCGCCGGGTTCACCGACGACGACGGGGTCAAGCATGCCTCCTCCGGCGGCTCGGACGCCTGGCCGTCGAGCAGCCACCTGAACATCTGGGTGTGCGCCCTCGGCGGCGGGCTGCTCGGCTACGCGCAGTTTCCCGGTGGGCCCGCGGACACCGACGGCGTCGTCATCCTGAACACCGCCTTCGGGACGACGGGCACCGCGGCGGCGCCCTTCAACCTGGGTCGCAGCGCCACCCATGAGACCGGGCACTGGCTGAACCTGCATCACATCTGGGGTGACGACGGCACCGGGTGCAACGGCACCGACTTCGTCGACGACACTCCCAACCAGGCTGGTCCGAACTTCGGCAAGCCGGAGTTCCCCCATGTCACCTGCGGCAACGCGCCTGACGGCGACCTGTTCATGAACTTCATGGACTACGTCGACGACGCAGCCATGGTGATGTTCTCCGCCGGTCAGGTGGCGCGGATGCAGGCGACGCTGGACGGGGACCGTGCCACGATCGGCGACGGCGTCCCCGGTCGGGTCCCGCAGCCATGACCTTCGCCCAGCCCGGCCGTGACGACACGGCCACACCCGACCGTGGTGGCGACCCCGACGGTGACGGGGTCGAGGCCGTCCTGCAGCAGATGCGGGCCCGGCTGGGGTCGCTCCCGGCCGGTCAGGAGAAGCGAGGGGTGTTCCTGGGCACCTACCTGCGGACGACGGCCGCTGTCGGCGCGGCGCTGCGCGATAGCCGCTTCGAGGACCCGGAGTGGGTCGAGCGCTGGGACGTCGTGTTCGCGCAGCTGTACCTGTCCGCTCACGACGCCGCCATGTCCGGGCGTGCTGCCCCGCGCCCCTGGCGGCTGGCCTTCGAGGCGCCCGATCAGCTCCACGACCTGGTCCACGTGCTGCTCGGCATCAACGCGCACGTCAACTACGACCTGCCCCAAGCGCTGCTCGCGGTGATCAGCGTCGAGGACTTCGAGGACCCCGTGCTGCTGGCCCGCCGCAGTCGTGACCACGAGCGCATCGACGGAGTGCTCGGCTCCCGGGTGGCGGCCGAGGACGGCGAGCTCGGGCCGGGTTCGGTGGTCGACCGCGTGCTGACGCCCCTCAACCGGCTCGCCAGCAGACGCTTCCTCACGGAGGCCCGCCGCAAGGTGTGGCACAACACCCAGGAGCTGCACCAGGCCCGGCTGGCGGGTCCGGAGGACTACCAGGCCAGGCTGGCCGAGCTCGAGGTGCTGAGCGCGGCCAAGATCGTCGACCTGCTGCGGCCCGGCCAGGTGCTGCTCCGGCTCGCCGTCGCGGGTTTCGGGGTCACGCTTCCGCCCCCCTGAGCGTTCCCGGTGAGGACCAGAGGGCCGCGAACCCGAAGAACAAGATCCAGGCTGCCGTCTCGGAACGCAGCGGCCGACCACCGTAGGTATCGGCTGGTAGCCGGGGGGCCGTACCCTGAGACGCGCCGCGGTTACCGGGATGTGAGCAGTGCGACTTTTCGGGCACGAGGGACGGGGGCTATCGTCTCGACCACATAGAGATCTCGTCGGGTCGAGGTTTCGGGAAGGCCGGGATGACACAGCGGGTGCAGGTTGGCGGACTGAGCGTGGCGGCGGAGCTCCATCGCTTCGTGAACGAGGAGGCGCTGCCCGGGTCGGGCATCGACCCGGACGCGTTCTGGTCCGGCGCGGACGCGATCATCCACGATCTGGCGCCGCGGCACCGCGAGCTGCTCGCGCGTCGCGACGAACTGCAGGCGCAGCTCGACGACTACTACCGCGCGAACCCGGGGGTCCCTGCGGATCCGGCCGCCTACGAGGCGTGGCTGCGGGAGATCGGCTACCTGGTCGACGAGCCCGGTGACTTCACGATCAGCACCTCGGGCGTGGACCCGGAGGTCGCCGAGCTGGCCGGTCCCCAGCTCGTCGTACCCATGCTCAACGCGCGGTTCGCGGTGAACGCCGTGAACGCCCGGTGGGGCTCGTTGTACGACGCGTTCTACGGCACCGACGTGATCCCGGACGAGGGCGACCTGGCCAAGGGCTCGTCCTACAACACCGTCCGGGGCTCCGAGGTCGTCGCGCGGGGGAGAGCGCTGCTCGACCAGCACGTGCCTCTGAGCGAGGGCTCGCACGCCGACGCGACCTCCTACGCCGTCGACGACGAGGGTCTCGCGGTCACCTGCAAGGGGCACGTCGTACGACTCGCCGACCCGACCCAGCTCGTCGGCTACAACGGTCCCCGGGAGTCTCCCGAGGCGGTCGTGCTGGTCCATCACGGGCTGCACATCGAGATCCTCATCGACCCCTCGGACCGGATCGGCGCGGACGACACCGCCGGGGTCAAGGACATCGTGCTGGAGGCCGCGATGACCTCCATCATGGACCTCGAGGACTCGGTCGCCGCCGTCGACGCCGAGGACAAGGTGCACGGCTACCGCAACTGGCTGGGCCTGATGAAGGGCACCCTCGCGGAGGAGGTCACCAAGGGTGGCAAGACCTTCACGCGCAGGATGAACCCGGACCGGACCTACACCTCGCCGTCGGGGGAGGCCGTGACCCTGCCGGGACGGGCACTGATGTTCGTGCGCCAGGTCGGCCACCTGATGACGACCGACGCCGTCCTGGACCGCGACGGCAACCAGGTGCCCGAGGGCGTCCTGGACGCACTGGTCGCGACGGTCGGCAGCACCCACGACATCCGGGGTGACTCGGAGCTGCGCAACTCCCGCACCGGGGCCATCTACGTCGTGAAGCCGAAGATGCACGGCCCGGACGAGGTCGCGCTGACCTGTGAGCTGTTCACGCGGGTGGAGGAGGCGTTCGGGCTGCCGCCGCTCACCGTGAAGATCGGGATCATGGACGAGGAGCGCCGGACCTCGGCCAACCTCAAGGCGTGCATCCACGCGGCCCGGGAGCGCGTCGCCTTCATCAACACCGGCTTCCTGGACCGCACCGGCGACGAGATCCACACCTCCATGTACGCCGGTCCGATGGTCCGCAAGGCCGACATGAAGAACCAGCCCTGGATCAAGGCCTACGAGGCCTCCAACGTGGACATCGGGCTCGAGTGCGGCTTCCAGGGCCGCGCCCAGATCGGCAAGGGCATGTGGGCCGCCCCGGACAGCCTGGCCGACATGCTGGCGACCAAGATCGGCCACCCCGAGGCGGGGGCGAGCTGTGCGTGGGTCCCGTCGCCCACCGCGGCGACGCTGCACGCGATCCACTACCACCAGGTCGACGTCAAGGAGCGCCAGCGCGAGCTCGCCGGTGGCGGCCGGCGCAGCACCCTGACCGAGCTGCTCACCATCCCGGTGGGCGACCCCGCCCAGTGGTCGGCCGACGACCGGCAGGCCGAGATCGAGAACAACCTGCAGAGCGCGCTCGGCTACGTGGTCCGCTGGGTCGAGGCCGGGGTGGGCTGCTCCAAGGTCCCGGACATCACCGGCGAGCCGCTGATGGAGGACCGGGCGACCTGCCGGATCTCCTCCCAGCACGTGGCCAACTGGCTGCTGCACGAGGTCGTCACGCTCGACGACGTCGAGACCACGCTGCGCCGGATGGCAGAGGTCGTGGACAAGCAGAACGCCGGTGACCCGAGCTACGTCGCGATGGCGCCGGACTTCGACAACGAGGCGTTCCTCGCGGCACGCGACCTGATGCTGGAGGGTACGACGCAGCCCAGCGGCTACACCGAGCCGATCCTGCACCGTCGTCGCGAGGCGCAGAAGTCGAAGGCGGCCTCATGACGATCACCCTGGACACGGCGCGCACGGTGATCGAGGCGGGCCGTGCGCACGCACGGGACACCGGCTGCAAGCCGATGACCGTCGTGGTGCTCGACGCCGGCGGCCACGTGACCGCGGTGGAGCGGGAGGACGGCTCGGCCAACAAGCGCTTCGAGATCGCCTTCGGCAAGGCCCACGGGGCGCTGGCCCTGGGCCTCGGGTCGCGGGCCCTGATGGCGCGAGCCGAGCAGCAGCCCTACTTCATCGCCGCCGCGACTGCCGCGGTGGGTGGAGCCCTGGTGCCGGTCCCCGGAGGCGTCCTCGTCCTCGAGAATGAGCAGGTGGTCGGAGCGGTCGGTGTCTCGGGTGACACCTCGGACAAGGATGAGGCCGTCGCGGTGGCTGGGATCGAGGCGGCAGGGCTCACGGCCCAGCCGGGCTGACCCTGCGGGCCTCGGGCTCAAGGACGAGGTGCTCCCGGACATCCTCGAGCACAACGCGGCGCGAGTCCTCGGCCTGGCTCGGGATCCGGGCCGACCGGCCCGGCTGGCAGGATGACTCGATGGACCACGACGCAGCCGGGCAACCCCAGCTCACCTCGCGCCTGTATGCCATCAAACAGATGGAGTCCGCGATCCGGGTGCTGCTCGACGAGGCGCTCGCCCCGCTGGACCTGCGGGTCCGCCCCTACACCGCGCTGACCGTGCTGGCAGTGAAGGGCGACCTCAGCTCCGCCGAGCTCGCCCGCCGGGCCTTCATGCGTGCCCAGTCGATGCAGGACGTGATCCGCACCCTGGAGGCGCGGGGGCTGGTCGAGCGCCGGGCAGCCGAGCGCGACCGGCGGGTGCTGCTGGTCGCCATCACCGACGCGGGGCGGGAGGTGGTCCGCCAGGGCAGCGTGCTCACCGCGCCGATCGAGCAGCTGCTGGTCACCGGCACCGACCCGGACGCGCTCGCCGCCTTCGACGCCGTGGTCGCCCACGGCCGTGCGGCCCTGGCCCGGGCGGTTCAACAGTCCCGTCCGATCCCCAACCGCTCCGCCCCCGGCCGCTAGCGGACCCACCGCCCGCACTACGGACCGGTAACTATTTCTTTAGGGACATACCTCGCAGCCACTTCCGTAGGGGCGGGTCCGTGTGATCACATGGTCTCAGTCGTTCTCGCACCCGGACCCTGTGCCTTTCGATGAAGGAACTGGTGCCCGGGATTACCTGCTCGCCCGAGTGCCTCTCCGTCGGCTCGTTCGACCGCCTCGGGTCAGCCCCACCCCGGGTCCGGCTTCGCGAGCCCCGCTCCCCGGCCCGGACGCCACCCCCCCTCCGGTTCCCGGCCGGGGAGCTCACTCCTCTGGTGACATCATCGCGTCGTGAACCGCACGCCCGACTCCTTCTACGACCCCGGGGCGCGTCGACTACGCCGACGTGGTGGAGGCGGTGGTCGCTGACTGCACCGCCTACGCACGGCGTGCCGCCGCCGCCGGCGTCGACCCGCGCAGCGTGCTCGTCGACCCGGTCGCGGAGCTGTGTGCGGCCTGCCTGGACGCGGTGGACTGGCCGGTCGCCGACCGGCCCGGCCCGGTGCTCGTGCTCGCCCCGGAACGCACGGCGCACGAACCGACCGGCACTCTTCGGGGGCCGGCCATCGCGGACCACCTGCTCCACGGCTGCGGCCACCGAGGTCGGCCGAGCTGACCCATGCCGACGACCCGTACGGCGTGCAGTACTGGGTGGCCAGGTGGGAGTGCGCTGCTCCCACGGCGCCGGTCAGCTGACGAACCACCGACCGAGCAGCGTGCCGTCCTCCTCCAGCAGCAGCCGCAGATCCAGCGGTACGTCGACCGCGGCCCCCTCCGCGATCCGCGGACCCGCCCCGGCCAGCACGCGGGGAACCCAGGTGGCGCACAGCTCGTCGACCGCACCGGCAGCGAGGAGGTCGCGCAGCAGGTGCGGGCCACCCTCGGACAGCAGGCGGCGCAACCCCAGCGCCGCCAGCGCAGGACGGAGGGACCCCAGCTCCACGGCGTCCCGACCCAGCACCAGCACGTGCTGGGCTCCGAGCAGCTCCCGCGAGCGCGCCAGCCCGACCGCGGTGCCACAGGTCGCGAGCAGCACCGACCCGGTCGGGCCCCCGGCGGCCAGGGCCGGCGGAAGCTCGCCGCGCCGGCTCACCACCACGGTCGGTCGCTCGGTCGGCCGGTAACCCTCGGCGCGAGCGGTGCCGGCGCCTACGACGATCGCGTCGGACACCCGCCGCAGGGCGTGGAAGACCAGGCGGTCGGCGGAGTTGTTGACCGAGCCGGTCAACCCGTCCGCACCGGTGGCGGCGCCGTCGACCGTGCTCACCATGTTGACCCGAAGCCAGTCCGCTGCCGGTGCCTCGTAGAGCGCGGCCAGGTCCTCCGCCGAGACGTCGGCGCCCGCGGCGTACGTCCCGGACACCCGCTCGAGCAGCACCCGCATGCTGCATGCTCTCACCCGCGGTGCGCGCGCGGCCGGCAGGTGTAGGGGCGACGGTTGTGGGAACTACAGCGCGATGCGGCCCGATATGAGTCTGATGTCCCAACGGCGAGTCGTGGTCACCGGTGGGGCCGGGTTCGTCGGGTCGTGGCTGTGCGAGCGGCTGGTCGACCTGGGGGCCGAGGTGGTCTGCGTCGACAACTTCGTCACCGGCTCGCCCGCCAACGTGGCCTTCCTCGCCGGCCGCCCCGGTTTCGAGCTCCTCGAGCAGGACGTGTCCGCCGGGCTGCACGTCGACGGACGGGTGGACTGGGTGCTGCACCTGGCCTGCCCGGCGTCCCCGGTCGACTACCTGCGGTTGCCGATCGAGACGATGATGGTCGGCAGCCAGGGCACCCGGCACGCCCTCGAGCTCGCGGAGGCCGCCGGCGCCCGCTTCCTGCTGGCCTCCACGTCGGAGGTCTACGGGGACCCGGCCGAGCACCCGCAGCGGGAGTCCTACTGGGGCAACGTGAACCCGGTCGGTCCGCGCAGCGTCTACGACGAGTCGAAGCGGTTCGCCGAGGCGCTGACTACCGCCTACCGCACCAAGCGGGGCGTGGACACGGCCATCGTGCGGATCTTCAATACCTTCGGCCCGCGGATGCGCGTCGAGGACGGCCGGGCGATCCCGGCGTTCATGTCCCAGGCTCTCGCCGGCCGGCCGCTGACCGTCGCCGGCGACGGCAGCCAGACCCGGTCCCTGTGCTTCGTGGAGGACACGGTGACGGGGATCGTCGCGCTCGCCGGGAGCGGTCACCCGGGCCCGGTCAACATCGGCAGTCAGGACGAGATGACCATGCTGGAGCTCGCGGAGCGGGTGCGGGCCTTGGCCGGCTCACGGTCGACGGTGGAGTTCGTGGACCTGCCCGTCGACGACCCGCGTTTGCGTCGCCCGGACACCACCCTCGCGGGGCAGGTCCTCGGTTGGGAGCCTCAGGTCTCGGTCGAGGAGGGTCTCAAGCGCACGATGGAGTGGTTCGCGACCCAGGTCCCGGCCCGCTGAGCGGCCGGCCCAGTGTCGCTACCAGTCTCGCTACCAGTCTCTACCAGTCTCGCTACCAGCTTCTCTGGCAGTCTCTCGACCAGCCGCCAGCCTGTCGAGCGAGCGCGCCACCACCTCCTCGACCCCGATCCGCAGCAGCGCCGGGTCCACCCGGTCGGCCCACGGGTCCCCGACCCCGGCACCGTGCCAGATGACGGTGTGCGGTCCTGACGCCGGCGGACCCCAGCGCTCGGGCGGCATCGGGCCGAACAGCAGCACCGAGGGGGTCCCGAACGCCGTCGCCAGGTGAG
Organism: Nocardioidaceae bacterium; assembly: GCA_025934895.1. Lineage (GTDB taxonomy): Bacteria > Actinomycetota > Actinomycetes > Propionibacteriales > Nocardioidaceae > Nocardioides_B. Next base: position 9,535 of record JAICWH010000134.1, read on the forward strand.
CCACGCCGGTGTCGCCGCAGAGGACCAGCGGCGCGGCGGCGATCTGGGCAGCGAGCTCGCCGAGGTCCGTCCGCCCGGCCAGCACCGCCTCCGGCGGCAGGGTGCTCCCTCGGGCCACCTGCTCGGCGAGCGCGACCTCGTCGGGGCCGCCGGTCACCACGACGTCGTACCCCACCTCGGTGAGCCGGCGGGCGACC
>JAICWH010000062.1 GCA_025934895.1 Nocardioidaceae bacterium
CCGCAACGGCACCAAGCGCGCGGCGACGATAGTGGGCCGGAGCCCTGTGTACGACATCGCCGTGCTGCAGGTCACTGGCAGGTCGGGGCTGCGCCCGGCCGCGATCGGGTCCTCGAGCCGGCTGCGGGTGGGTGACACGGTTGTGGCCATCGGCTCACCGCTGGGGCTGAGCAGCACCGTGACCTCGGGCATCGTCAGCGCGACGGACCGTCCGGTGACCACCGGCGGCAGCGAAGGGTCCTACATCGACGCGCTGCAGACCGACGCGGCCATCAACCCGGGCAACTCCGGCGGTCCACTGGTCAACCTGCGCGGCCAGGTGGTGGGGGTCAACTCCGCCATCGCCACGACCGGTGGAAGCGTCGGGGAGTCCGGCAACATCGGGGTCGGGTTCGCGATCCCGATGGAGCAGGTCCGGATCACCGCGGGTCAGATCCTCGCGACCGGCACGGCGCGCTACCCGGTGATCGGTGCCAGCGTCAGCACCGGGGTGAGCTCCAGCGGCGCACGGGTCTCGCTCGTGTCGCCGGGCAGTCCGGCCGCCGCCGGCGGACTGCGTGCGGGTGACGTGGTGGTGCGAGTGGACGGCAAGCCCATCGCCGACGGCATCAGCCTGATCGTCGCGATCCGCAGTCACCGGCCGGGCGAGACGGTTGCGTTCGTGGTCCGCAGGAGAGGGACGACCAGGAACGTCCGGGTCACCCTCGACTCCAAGGTGGGCTGACCCGGATCGGGTGCCGGCGTCGAGGTCCGTCAGGTCGCGTCGCTGTCGTACGGCGGCAGCTCGTTGTCGGCGAGTGGACGCTGGCCGGCACGCTGTGGCTCGTCGTCGTCGTTCTCGTCCCAGACGTCCTGGATGTACTTGCGGACCGCCCGCCGCGGGTCCAGGTCGGTGATCTCGAACTCGGCGAACTCGGGACCGAGCTCCGCGCGGATATCGTCGCGTGCGGCCTGGGTGAACTGCCGGACCTGGCGCACGAGCCGCCCGGCCTGTCGTGCGAACTCAGGGAGCCGGTCCGGCCCGAAGACGACGACGGCGACCACGATGATCACCATCAGCTCCGGCAGGCCGACGCCGAACACGTGGCTACAGCCTGCCGGCCGGCGACAGCCCGAGCTGCATGCCGGCGAGGCCGCGTCCCCGTCCCGCAAGGGTCCGCGCGGCAGCGGTCAGCGCCACGGCGGCCGGGGTCTCGGGTGCACCGTCCACGATCGGGACGCCCGAGTCGCCGCCCTCGCGCAGGGACAGGTCCAGCGGCACCTCGGCGATCACCGGGACGTCGTACCCGAACCGGCTGGACAAGGTGGCGGCGACGCGCCTGCCGCCGCCGGAGCCGAACACCTCCAGCCGGTGCTCCGGCCCGCAGTGCGGACAGGGCAGGAACGACATGTTCTCCACGACGCCGACGACCCGCTGGTGCATCATCGAGGCCATCGTGCCGGCGCGCTCCGCGACCTCTGCGGCAGCCTCCTGCGGCGTGGTCACCACCACCACCTCGGCGTTCGGCAGGTGCTGGCCCAACGAGATGGCGATGTCACCGGTGCCGGGCGGCAGGTCCAGGAACAGCACGTCGAGGTCACCCCAGAACACGTCGCTGAGCATCTGCACGAGCGCCCGGTCGAGCATCGGCCCGCGCCAGGCGACGACCTGGTCGCGGCGGGGCTTGAGCATCCCGATGCTGATCACCGAGATCTCACCGGAGGACCCCAGCGCCGGCACCGGCATGATCATGTCCTCGACCTGGGTCGGTCGGGCATCGCCGACACCGAGCATGGCCGGCACCGAGTGGCCGTAGATGTCCGCGTCCAGGATCCCCACCCGCATGCCCCGTCTGGCCATCGCGGCGGCGAGGTTCACCGTCACCGACGACTTGCCGACGCCGCCCTTGCCCGAGGCGATCGCGAAGACCTTGGTCAGCGAGCCGGGCCGGGCGAACGGGATCTCCTTCTGGGCCTGCCCGCCGCGGAGCTTCTCCTGCAGCCCGGCCCGCTGGTCCCCGCTCATCACGCCGAGGTCCAGGGAGACTCCGGTGACGCCCGGCACCTTGTGCACAGCGGCGGTGACGTCGCGGGTGATGGTCTCCTTCAGCGGGCAGCCGGCGACCGTCAGGAGCACCCGCACCCGGACACCACCGGCCTCGTCGACGTCGACCGACTCGACCATGCCGAGGTCGGTGATCGGCTTGTGGATCTCGGGGTCGTTGACGGTCGCGAGCGCAGCGTTGATCTGCTCGAGAGCGGGGGAGGTCATGCCCGCCAGCCTACGTGCCCGAGCCGGGAGGCCTCACGTCTCGGAGGCGTCCACGGCCCGCACGCTGTCCTCGGGGTCCCCGTCCTCGTCCCTGAGGCGCTGCTCCTCGAGCTCCTGCACCAGCGAGCGCAGCTCGGAGCGGACATAGTCGCGGGTCGCCACCTCACCGAGCGCCATCCGGATCGAGGCCATCTCCCGGGCCAGGAACTCCATGTCGGCATGGGCCCGGGTGTTCGCCGTCCGGTCCTGCTCGCCGATCACCCGGTCGCGGTCCTCCTGCCGGTTCTGCGCGAGCAGGATCAGCGGGGCGGCGTACGACGCCTGCAGGCTGAGCATCAGGGTCAAGAAGATGAACGGGTAGCCGTCGAAGTGCAGCCGCGCCGGCCCGACCGCGTTGACGAGCAGCCAGGCCGCGACGAACAGCGTCATGTAGATGAGGAAGCGCGCCGTCCCCATGAACCGGGCGAAGGTCTCCGCGAAGCGGCCGAACATGTCGGAGTCGACCTGCGGGCGCCTGATGATCTGGCGCCGGGTGTCCAGCGGCACGTCGAGACGTGGCCCTCGCGCCTCCCTCTGACGGGACCGGGTCTCGCGGCCGTCCTTCTTGGCGGCCGTCGGGGTCCTATCCACGTGCGGCACCCCCCTTCGGCTCACCGATCCGCACCGGCGCCTCGGTGCCGCTCGGGGTGTCGCGCCAGTTCTCGGGGAGCAGGTGGTCGAGCAGGTCGTCGACGGTGACCGCGCCGACCAGCCGGCCATCCTCGTCGACCACCGGCGAGGCGACCAGGTTGTACGTCGCCAGGTGCCGGGCGCAGTCCTCGAGGCTCGAGGTCGGTCGCAGCGGCTCGGTGTCGGAGTCCAGCACGTGCCCCACCATCGTGGACGGCGGCTCGCGCAGCAGCCGCTGGATGTGCGCGACGCCGAGCAGCCGACCGGTCGGGGGCTCCAGCGGGGGACGGGTGACGTAGACCAGCGCGGCCAGGGACGGGCTCAGCTCGGCGTTGCGGACGTGCGCCAGCGCGTCGGCGACCGTCGCGTCCGGGGGCAGGATGACCGGCTCGGTGGTCATCATCCCGCCGGCGGTGTGCTCCTCGTACGACATCAGCCGGCGCACGTCGTCGGCCTCCTCGGGATCCATCAGCGCCAGCAGCCGTTCCGCCGTGTCCGGGGGCAGCTCCGCCATCAGGTCGGCCGCGTCGTCGGGTGACATCTCCTCGAGGATGTCGGCGGCCCGCTCGTTGCCCAGGTTGCCCAGGATCTCGACCTGGTCCTCCTCCGGGAGCTCCTCCAGCACGTCGGCGAGCCGCTCGTCGTCGAGCGCCGCCGCGATCTCGCTGCGACGCTTGGCCGGCAGGTCATGGATCACGCTAGCCAGGTCGGCCGGGCGCATCTCCTCGAAGGCGGCGAGCAGGTGCGTCGCGCCCTGGCCCTCCTCCGGGGCGGCGAACCCCTCGATGTCACGCCAGTCCACGACATGGGTCTGTCCCTTGCGGCCGAACCGCTTCGAGCCCTCCTGCAACGCGACCTTGTTGATCAGCCAGTCCCTGGTGCGGGTCAGCTCCATCGCTACGTCGTACACGGCGCCCTTGACGCCGGTGTCGCGGATGGTGACCTCGCGGTCCAGCATCTGACCGAAGACCAGGGTCTCGGAGGCCCGCTGCTCGAAGCGCCGCATGTTGAGCACACCGGTGGTGATCACCTGGCCGCTGTCCACGTGGGTGACCCGGGTCATCGGCAGGAACACCGACCGACGCCCGAAGACCTCGACGACCAGGCCGAGCACACGGGGCTGCAGTCCGCCGGGGCGAAGCACCACGACGAGGTCGCGGATCTTGCCGACCTGGTCGCCGGCCGGGTCGAAGACCGGCAGCCCGGACAGGCGCGCCGCGAAGACGCGGGAGGGGGAGGTGCTCACGAAGCACCAGGCTAGCGGCTGAGAGAGTGGAACCATGTCGCAAAGCAACGGGCCGGGAGACCGGCTGGCCTTCGAGATCGTCGACGTCTTCACCGACCGGCCCTTCGCGGGCAACCAGCTCGCTGTGGTGCACGGGGCCGACGGGCTGTCGACCGCGCAGTGCCAGGCCGTGGCCCGGGAGTTCGGCTACTCGGAGACCACGTTCCCGTCCTCCGCCGTCACGGGCGGTGAAGAGTACGCCACCCGCATCTTCACCCCCGAGCGGGAGATCCCGTTCGCCGGACATCCCACGCTGGGCACCGCGTGGGTGCTGCGCTCGCACGGGTGGCTGTCCTCGTCCGAGTGCGTCCAGGTGTGTGGCGCCGGCCGGATCGGGGTTCGCTTCGAGGGACCCGACGACCAGGCTCGGGTCGAGCTGTCCGCGACGCCGCGAGACCTCGCGGGGCCGCTTCCCCAGGACCTGGTTGGGGACCTGCTGCGGCTGGTCGGGCTCTCCGCATCCGACCTGTCCGGGCAGGCGTTCGTGGCCGGGTGCGGGCTGTCGTTCGTGCACCTGCCCGTCTCCGAGGAGGCGGTGGTGCGCGCCGTACCCGCCAGCCGGGGCTTCGGCGCCCTGACCGAGCGGATCGCTGCGCTCGGACCGGTCGAGGACCTGCTGGACGCGCTCAACGTCTACGCGGTCTCGGGGGACGCGGACCCTCTGGACGTGCACTCGCGAGTGTTCGTGCCAGGAGCGGGGGTCTCGGAGGACCCGGCGACCGGGTCCGCGGCGGTCGGGCTCGGGATGGCGCTGGTGGCGTCCGGCCTGCTGCCCGAGGGCGGCCGATTCGACATCACGCAGGGCGTCGAGATGGGTCGGCCCTCCACGCTGCACGGTCGCGTCGAGGCGATGGGCGGCCGGGCCGTCCGCTGCTACGTCGCCGGCCGCGTCCGTTCGGTGGCCTCGGGTGAGATCGCGCTCCCTCCCCTCCCTGCCGAGTCGGCGCGGCCGCAGGCCTGAACCCCGACTCGGCCGGGTGCAGGCCTGCGGATGCGCCGACTCGGCAGGGTTGGGTTGGGTTGGGTGGGAAGACGGGAAGGTCAGTCGGTGGGCTGGATGCGGAGCACCAGGCTGTGCCTCGCCCAGTCGTCGGCGACGGTCACGGGGTCACGCAGGTTGTTGCGTCGCGCGACCAGGGCCGCGGTGGTCGGCTCCCACAGCTCGTCCCCGGCGCGTACGACGGACACCCGACCGACCCAGATGACCAGTCGCCCGCCGGTGTCCTTGCTGCGCATCAGGATCTCGACCCGGTCACCGTCGACGAGATCCGGCAACGGCTGTTCGAGGCCGCCACCGACGACGCACAGGCCGCCATTGGACCACGCGTGCCACACCGGATGAGTCCGGTCGGCAACCCGGATCCAGCACACTCCCGTCCTCCTCGCCAGCTCGGCCACCAGCGCCCCGGTCAGGTCGTCCTGCGCGTCCCCGACGGGGTCGCCGGCGGGCTCTCTCGTCGTCACGGCGACGAGGCTCTCACAGGCGGCCGAGTCCCCAGACGACAATGGCGGGCGTGCGCACGCTCCTGTTGATGGCCGTCGGGGTCGTGGCGGTGTCCCTCTCCGGCCCGCTGATGGCCGCGATGGTCGTGCCGCCACTGGCGATCTCGTTCTGGCGCAACGGGTTCGCGACCCTGCTACTCGCACCGGGCGTGGTGGGAACCCGTCGAGAGGAGGTCGGCGCGCTGCGTGGCGCGCGGCTTCGGCTCGTGGTCGCCTCCGGAGCGGCGCTGGCGGTTCACTTCGGCACCTGGGTGACGGCGCTGACCCTGACCTCGGTGGCGTCCGCCACCGCGATCGTCTGCCTGCAGATCGCCTGGGTGGTCGCCTGGCAGCTGGTCCGCGGGGAGCGGTTCAGCCTCGGGGTGGCAGCCGGGCTGGTGCTGGCGTTCACCGGGGTGCTGGTGGTCTCCGGCGTGGACCTGACCGTCTCGAGGCAGGCGCTGCTCGGTGACCTCCTCGCCCTCTGCGGAGGGATCGCCGCTGCGGCGTACATGATCATCGGCTCTCGCGCCCGCCAGGCCCTGACCACGACGACGTACACGTTCGTCTGCTACGGCACCTGCGCGGCGATGCTGCTGGTGGCGTGCCTGGTGTCCGGCCAGCGGTTGTGGGGCTACCCGCTCCTGCAGTGGGGGCTGCTGGTCCTGGTCACCTCGACCGCGCAGCTGATGGGCCACTCGGTGTTCAACCACCTGCTGGCCACCACGTCGCCGATGCTGGTGTCCCTCGCGCTCCTGCTGGAGGTTCCGGGCGCCTCGCTCCTCGCGGCGGGGATCCTCGGCCAGGTCCCGCCCCCGGGCGCGGTGGCCGGTCTGGTACTGGTCCTGGCTGGTATGGCGTTGGTGATCGTGCACAACCGGGCACCGGGGATGGGCCAGGCGCCGGTCGACTGACCCGTCGCGGGATGCGACGCCTCGGCGAGTAGGCTGCCGCCACCGCGGGGGCACCGAGTCCGCGCAGCCCGTGCGCCTCCCAGGGCCCGAGACACCCCCAGCGCCAGAGACGTCCCGACAGCCACCCGCACACCCGACCGAGGTTCCCGTGACAGCACCTCCCCGCTCGCTCCGCGCCCGTCGTTCCTGCCATGCCGTCCCCGGCTCGAACCCGAGGTTCCTGGACAAGGCCCAGGGCCTGGACTCGGACCAGGTGTTCTTGGACCTCGAGGACTCGGTGGCCCCGATCGCGAAGGCCGACGCGCGCAAGAACATCGTCGAGGTCCTGAACACCGGCGACTGGGGCACCCGGGTCCGGACGGTGCGGGTGAACGACTGGACCACCCAGTGGACCTACCGGGACGTGATCGAGGTGGTCGAGGGGGCCGGCGCCAACCTGGACTGCCTGATGCTGCCCAAGGTGCAGACCGCCGACCAGGTCCGGACCCTGGACACGCTGCTCACCCAGATCGAGACCGCGATGGGGTTCGAGGTCGGCAGGATCGGCATCGAGGCGCAGATCGAGAACGCGATCGGCCTGGTCAACGTCGACGCCATCGCCGCCGGCTCCCCCCGCACCGAGACGATCATCTTCGGGCCCGCGGACTTCATGGCCTCGATCAACATGAAGTCCCTCGTCGTCGGCGAGCAGCCACCCGGCTACGACGTGGGCGACGCGTACCACTACATCCTGATGCGGCTGCTGATGGCGGCCCGCGCCCACGACCTGCAGGTGATCGACGGGCCGTACCTGCAGATCAAGGACCTCGACGGGTTCCGGCGGGTGGCCGGGCGGTCGGCGGCGCTCGGGTTCGACGGCAAGTGGACCCTGCACCCGTCCCAGATCGACCTGGCCAACGAGGTCTACTCGCCCCTGCAGTCCGACTACGACCACGCCGAGAACATCCTGGACGCCTACGCCTACTACACCTCCGAGCAGGGCGGCGCCCGCGGCGCGGTGATGCTCGGGGACGAGATGATCGACGAGGCCAGCCGCAAGATGGCCCTGGTGGTCTCCGGCAAGGGCCGCGCCGCGGGGATGCAGCGCGGCGACGTCTGGTCACCACCCCGGGACTGACCGGGACGCACTGAGCCTCCCGTACCATCCCTGTCGTGCCCCCCCACCTCGCCGCCACCCACGTCACGGGTGTCCGGGTCGACGACGAGGGGATCCGGGCCCTCAGCGCCGCCGAGGTGGTCCTGGACGTGCTCTTCGACGGGCGCCGCATCTGGTCCTTCTGGCTGCATCGCGACGGCGAGCACCGCGGCGGCGCCTACGTCGTCGCGTGGCCGTCCGCCCTGCGCCGCTTCCTGACCGGTACGACGCGCCTGCAGCTCGTCGCCCACGTCACCGGCGAGACGGTGTACGACGAGGAGGTACGCCTCGGCGGCGCCACCGGCGACGAGCGGATCGCCGTGGTCAACGACCGCGGACTGCCGTTGGGCATCGACAAGTCGCTGCGGCTCGCGCAGACCTTCGACACCCGCAGCCCCGCGCAGGTCGCGCCCCTGCTCGACTCGCTCGAGGAGGTCCTCGCCGCCCTGCGCACCGCAGGCGTCGACGCCTTCCCGGCGTACGGAACGTTGCTCGGTGCGGTCCGGGAGGGCAGGCTCATCGGCCACGACAGCGACGCCGACCTCGGCTACGTCAGCCAGCACACGCATCCGGTCGACGTGGTCCGCGAGTCGTTCGCGCTGCAACGCGCGCTCGCCGGCATGGGGTACCGCATCTCCCGGTACAGCGGAGCCGCCTTCAAGGTGGAGGTGATCGAGGGCGACGGATCGGTCCGTGGCCTGGACGTCTTCGGCGGGTTCCTGGCGGACGGGCGACTGAACCTGATGGGTGAGATCAGCACCCCCTTCCGACGGGAGTGGATCTTCCCGCTCGGCACCACCACCCTGGAGGGCCGGGTGCTGCCGGCGCCCGCCAACACCGACGAGTTCCTCACCGCGACCTACGGCCCGACCTGGCGCGTCCCGGACCCGGCGTACAGGTTCGAGACGCCACGCACCACCCACCGCCGGCTGAACGGCTGGTTCCGCGGCACCCGGGTCCGTCGCGAGGCCTGGGACCGTGCCTACTCACGCCTGCCGTCCGAACCGCCCGCGATCACGCCGTCATCGTTCGCGACCTGGGTCAGGCACGCCGAGCGCGGGACCCCGGAACGGGTGGTGGACATCGGCTGCGGCCGGGCCGTCGACGACCTGTGGTTCGCGCGGCAGGGCGCCTCGGTCGTCGGCCTCGACTACGCCCTGCGCGGAAGCGAGCCGGTCGCCGACCTGGCGGTCCACGACGGCGTCGACCTCCAGCTGCGGTCCATGAACCTGTGTGAGCTGAGGTCCGTGCTGTGCGAGGGCGCGCGCCTGTCGCGGCTGCCCGGTCGCACGGTCGTCACCGCCCGTCACGTCGCCGAGGCGACCGACCGGGTCGGACGGGGACACCTGTGGCGGCTCTGCGAGATGATCCTGGGCCCAGGTGGCGGACGGCTGTACGTCGAGCTGCTGGTGGGGCCGCGAGGAGGTGGCGACATGTTCGCGCGCAGCGAGCACCTGCGGCCGTTGGCCCTGAGCACCGCGCTCGCCGAGCTGCAGGACCGGGGCGCGACCGTCGTGTCCCGCAGGCACGCGCACGAGTCAGGCCCCGACGGGACGCCGGGGCACCGGATCGGACGGTTGGTGGTCGAATGGCGTCGATGAGGGCGAAGGGCTCGGTGCGCAGCCGGCTCAAGGTGCGCGGCAAGGAGGCCGCGCGCAACCTGGGCAGGTTCCGGGCCGGGGTGCAGGCCCAGGGAGTCGAGGCGCTGCGCGAGCGGGTGACCGCTCTGGAGGCCGAGGTGCAGGAGTGTCGCCAGCTCAACCTGCGACTCGCTGAGCTGACGGACGTGGTCCAGGAGCTCCTGGTCCCGATCGCCGCGCGCGACGAGGAGAAGGTCACGGCCGTGCTGGAGAAGTACTCGCAAGGTCTCTGAGCACCGTGGCTGACAGGGTGTTCTTCCACATCGGGCTGCCGAAGACCGGCACGACGTACCTGCAGACGCTTCTGTGGGACAACCGGGACGAGCTGAGGCGGCAAGGGGTGCTGCTGCCGGGGGAGTCCGGTCGGCAGCACCTGTGGGCCAGCGGCGTGGTGCGCGAGGACCCGAACCTCGACCGCCGAGGACCGGAGGCCCGGCACGCCTGGAACCTGCTGCGTGAGGAGGTCAACGCCTGGGAGGGCACAGCCGTCCTGAGCCACGAGTTCTTCGCCGCCGCCAGCGCCGAGCAGGCGACCCACGCGACCTCCCAGCTGGACGGCGCCGAGGTGCACGTCGTGGTGACCGCCCGCGACACCCTGTCGCTGGTGACCGCACGGTGGCAGGAGTACGTCAAGAACGGCTCCACGGTCCCCATCGACGACTATCCGGAGTCCGAGGACACCGACCCCACCAACGAGTGGGACTGGGGGACCCTCGACCTCGGGTCCGTGCTCGCCAGGTGGGGAGCGTCGGTGCCGCCTCAGCGGGTGCACGTGCTGACACTGCCGAAGCCCGACGAGCCGCGCGAGGCGCTGTGGCTGCGGTTCGCTGCCCTGGTCGGCATCGACCCGTCCTCGTGCTCGGGCGCCGAGTCGGCGCAGAACGAGTCCCTGGGAGTGGTCGAGGTGGAGCTTCTCCGGCGGGTGAACCCCGAGCTCGGCGACTTCATGTCGGCCCTGGACCGCGGCAACTGGATCCGTGGCTACCTCGCCGAGGGCAAGCTCGTGCCCCGCGGAGGGGACCGGTTCTGGCCCTCGGAGCAGCGGGTGGCCGAGCTGCGCACCCGCGGCCTGAGGATCGCCGAGCAGGTGGTCGCGGCGGGCTACGACGTCATCGGGGACGCCGACGACCTCCGGCCGCCCGCCGTCGTACCCGAGCGTCGGCACCCGGACAGCGTGACCGACGCGGAGCTGGTCCCCGTCGCCGCCGCAGTGATCGCGTCGATGATGGCCGACGTCCGCCGCCTGACCCGGCAGAACCGCGCGCTCCTCGAACGCCCGCCGCCTCCGCCTCCTCCGCCGCCTCCGCCCCGCCCGTCGTTGCCACGGCGGGCGTGGGGGCGTCTCCGGCGCCTGGCCGGCCGGGCGCGGCGGTTGTGGCCCGGTTCACAGCGCACCGACGGCTGATCGGCGATACTCGGGCCCTGCCCACACCTGCGCCGCACCGGAGACGGGAAGGACCGCCTGCATGGCTCGCCTCTGCGCGACCGAGGACCTCACCGAGGTCCAGTCCGACATCCTGAGCACCGTCCGCACGTTCGTGGAGGATCGGATCCTGCCCGTCGCGACCGAGCTGGAGCACCGGGACGAGTACCCGACCGACATCGTCGAGGGGATGAAGGACCTCGGCCTGTTCGGCCTCACCATCCCCGAGGAGTACGGCGGCCTCGGCGAGTCCCTGCTGACCTACGCGCTCGTCGTGGAGGAGATCGCCCGCGGCTGGATGAGCGTGTCCGGCATCGTGAACACGCACTTCATCGTCGCCTACATGCTGATGCAGCACGGCACCGAGGAGCAGAAGCAGCACTACCTCCCGAGGATGGCCACCGGGGAGGTCCGCGGCGCGTTCTCGATGTCCGAGCCGGGCTGCGGCTCCGACGTGGCCGCGATCCGCACCAAGGCGGTCCTCGCGGAGGGCGGGCAGACCTACCGCGTCGACGGCCAGAAGATGTGGCTCACCAACGGCGGCTCGTCCACCCTGGTCGCCGTCCTGGTGAGGACGGAGCTGGGAGACGCCAGCGTGTACCGGAACATGACCACCTTCCTGGTCGAGAAGCCGGCCGGCTTCGGCGAGGTGCTCCCCGGTCTGACTGTCCCGGGCAAGATCGAGAAGATGGGTTACAAGGGCGTCGACACCACCGAGCTGCTCTTCGACGGCTTCGAGATCGGCGCCGAGAGGGTGCTCGGAGGCGAGCCGGGCAAGGGTTTCTACCAGATGATGGACGGCGTCGAGGTCGGCCGGGTCAACGTCGCGGCCCGCGGCTGCGGTGTGGCGAACCGCGCGTTCGAGCTGGGAGTGGCCTACGCGCAGCAGCGGGAGACCTTCGGCAAGAAGATCGCCGAGCACCAGGCGGTGCTGTTCCGGCTCGCCGAGATGGCCACCAAGGTCGAGGCCGCGCACCAGATGATGGTCCGCGCGGCCCGCAAGAAGGACGCCGGCGAGCGCAACGACCTCGAGGCGGGGATGGCGAAGTACCTCGCCAGCGAGTACTGCTCCCAGGTTGTCGAGGACTCGTTCCGCATCCACGGCGGCTACGGGTTCTCCAAGGAGTACGAGATCGAGCGGCTCTACCGCGAGGCGCCGATGCTGCTGATCGGCGAGGGGACCGCCGACATCCAACGGATGATCATCGGCCGCCGGGTGCTCGAGGACTACCGGCTGCGCTGACGCCGAGCGGGCTGTGCTGCTCAGCCCGGGGCAGCGGCCTGGGGCTGTGGGCGGTCCGCCGATCGGCGCGTCCGTGAGGCCCGCCGGTGCTCGAGCGAGCGCCGTCGCCGCCCGTGGCCAGGACGAGCGGGACGGGGTGCCGAGGGAGAAGTTCCCCTCCGACGTCTCGCCTGCTCTCCTCGGCGAGCTCGAGGACGGCGCGGGGGTCCAGACGGTGTGCGCCCTGGGTTCTGCCGTGCTGGGGTTGGTCGTGGCGGCGTACGGGTCGGACCTCGCGACCCGCATGCACGACGAGCTCGCCGTGATGGACGCGGTGCGCTCCGAGCGCGCGGGGTCCTGACCTGCTGAGCTCCGCGGGGCCTGCGGATGCGCCGGGTCGGCAGGGTTCCGGCCTGCGGATGCGCCGGGTCGGCAGGTCAGTCCGGGGTGCGGGTGTCGTCCAGGGTCTTGTTGAGGTTGGCCAACGCCTTCCTGAGGCGCGCGTCGTCGCGGTCGACGGCAGGGACCAGCACCTCGGTCACCACGTCGACCACGTCGGCGAGCCGCTGGTTGAGCCGGCGGTTCTCCTCGACCGCTGCCTCCAGGGCGGCCACCCGGGCGGCGAGCGGCTGGTCGGGGGCCGGTCCCAGCGCCCGGACGAGCCGCAGCCGTCCGAGGGTCCGGAGCCGTCGGCGGGCCCGCGCGACGGGCCCCTGGTCGGGGAGGTCCTGGTTGCTCATGGCGTCCACCTCGCGACGATCCGGCAGATGTGCGGGTTCTCCTGCCCCAGGGGCGCCAGATCTCGCCCGGTCTCGCAGTGCACCACGCGACCACCGGCCGTCTCGATCTCGACCGTGACGGCCTCGGGGTCCAGGAAGGTCCGCGAGTGCGCACCGAAGAACGTCGGCTCCCCCCTCGACCGCGTGGTGCGGAACTCCAGGAACGTCTCGCCGCCGCGGCGCTGCACCATCGAGGCGAACCTCCAGAAGTTGTCGCGGCCGCTCGGCCCGAGGGTGTCCAGCAAGCCCCGGGCGTACACCTCGCGGCTGCCCTCCTGGTGGGCGAAGCGCGCGCCGGTGACCAGCACCGACCGCAGATCCTCCAGGTTGAGCCACCGTGTCGTCACCCGGGCGGGCTGCTCCGCGCGCAGGTCGCGCGTGCGGCGCATGCCGTAGGTGCTGAAGTCGAGAGCGGTCACCGGGTGTCCCGCGCCGGCGAAGACCACCGAGTCGCGACCGGTGCCGGCGCCCACGTCGAGGACCCGCGTGGGACCGTCGCGCCGCTCCTCGAGCCACTCCTGCACCCAGCGGGCGAACAGCGACGGCGCAGTCGGCACCCGAGCCGAGTCGGGGCCCTTGTAGAAGTCGTGCCAGAACCGCAGCCGCCGCCGCGGTCCGCGGAACCACGCGTCCATCCGTCGTACGTCGACCGGGTCGTGGTCGAAGTGGAAGGCCGGATCCGGGACCCGCCAGCCCGGGCCGTAGGTGAAGGCGAGCACCTCCTCGGGCCGCGCGGGTGCGACGATCTCGCGGCCCTCCAGGGTCACGGTGCCGAACGGCATGAGCGCGGACGGGTCCAAGGTGCCGGTCAGGGACCCGGTCACGTAGAAGCGCCCTCCGATGTGGAACGAGCCGAACACGTCGATGCCGCAGCGGCGCCCGTCCGGCAGCGGCACCCAGACCTTGAAGTTGGCCCCCGACATCCGGACTACCTGCCAGCCGAGCCGCCGCATCCGCCGGGTGACGGCGGTGCACTCACGGATGATGTCGAAGGGGTGGTGGTGCCGGCTCAGGTAGGCGACGTCCGCGTCCGAGTCGTGGCCGATCATGTGACCGTCGCGGACGGCGCCGAGCAGGCAGCCGTACATCAGGTACGCGTCCAGCCCGCACTCGACGGCGAGGTCGTGGAGCACCTTCTCCAAGGCGTCCATGATGTCCTCGCGGGCGGAGAGCTCCGTGTTGCTGAAGTCGCGCTGCAGCCGGCCACCCTTGTCGACGGCCAGCGGGTTGCCGTCGTCGTCCACCACGCGCACCCGGTCGGTGCGGTCCCCGAAGTGCACGGTCTGGCTGTGCAGCACCTCGCGACTGACGTGCTCGACGAGCTCGACGTCCGCGAACCCGTCGAGGTGCGGGCTCAGCGCCGTCGGCCAGGGCACGCTCAGCCGATGGCGGTCGCCCTCGGGCCGGCCGTCACGGTCGGGGTTGAAGGACCAGACCCGTTGGCCGTCGAGGACCACGTCGACGGCACCGGAGAGCGTGGAGGGCACTGTGAGCCCCTCGGCGCTGACGATGATCCCGCGGGTCACTGAGCCTCCTCGTGACAAGACCAGACCGACCCTATCCCGGCGCCCGGCGCTTGGAGTGCAACCTCGCCTCGACGGCTCACGGCCCGCATGCCAGTCTGGTTCCCCGACGGACCACGAGCACGACGCGAGGAGAACCAGATGGCCCACCCCACCCCGGACAGCAGCCCGGACAGCAGCCCGGACCACGAGGCGGACGGGAAGGACGACCTCAAGGCCAGGATGCGCGAGGCGCTGGACCGCAAGAACGCCGGCCGCACGGGCGTCGCCCACCCGGCGGGCTCCAAGGAGAAGGCGCACGGGTCCGAGGTCGTCGGCGGCGGTCCCCGGATGCATCGCCGCAAGGCCGGCGGCGGGGGCTCCTGAGCCGATGCGCTTCGGCCGCAGCTACGAGGAGTTCGAGGTCGGCGCCGTCTACCGGCACTGGCCGGGCAAGACGGTCACCGAGTACGACGACCACCTCTTCTGTCTGCTCACCATGAACCACCACCCGCTGCACCTGGACGCCCACTACGCCGAGGGGTCCACGCAGTTCGGGAGGAACGTGGTGGTCGGCAACTACGTCTACTCGCTGCTGCTCGGGATGAGCGTGCCCGACGTGTCCGGGAAGGCGATCGCGAACCTCGAGGTCGAGTCGCTGCGGCATGTGGCGCCCACGTTCCACGGGGACACCCTGTACGGGCAGACCGAGGTCCTCGACAGGTGGGAGTCGACGACCAAGGACGACCGTGGGGTGGTGCACGTGGAGACCACGGGCTGCAACCAGGACGGCACCCTGGTGTGCGTGTTCCGGCGCAAGGTGATGGTGCCCAAACAGTCCTACCTCGACGCCCGCGGCGGTGAGCAGCCCGGCCGCCCCGAGCTCCGCGAGGACCGGTGAGTCGGCTGGAGGCGGTGTCCTGGCGCGGCCGGTCGACGGTAGGTTGACGCCATGACACCGCCCCCTCCCCCCTCCGGGTCGCCACACACGGCTCGGCACACGGACGCCGAGCTGTGGCTGGTCCGCCACGGCGAGACCGAGTGGAGCCGGGACGGCCGGCACACGTCGGTGACCGAGCTGGACCTCACCGAGAACGGCGTCGAGGTGGCGCGCACGCTGAAGGAGCGGCTGTCGGGCACGTCCTTCGACCTGGTGCTGACCAGTCCCCGCCACCGCGCCCGTCGTACCGCGGAGCTGGCGGGGTTCGACAAGGTCGAGGTCGACGAGGACCTCGTGGAGTGGGACTACGGCGACTATGAAGGGGTCACCACGGTCGAGATCCGCGAGACGGTGCCGAACTGGACCGTCTGGACCCACCCGACACCCGGAGGCGAGAGCGCCGAGGCGGTGACCGTGCGGTTGGACCGGGTGGTCGCGCGCGCCCTCGAGGCTGGTGGCCGGACGCTCGCGTTCGGGCACGGGCACTCGCTGCGGGCACTGGCCGCACGCTGGATCGAGCAGCCGGTCGCCGAGGGCCGGTTCTTCCAGCTGGACACCGCGACGATCAGCACGCTGGGCTATGAGCGCGACTTCCCCGTCGTGCTCCGATGGAACAGCTAGAGGACCCCCCACCCCCTCAGCGCCTCGACGAGGCCGGGGGAGGTCTCGAGGCCCACCACCTCCGCAGGGGTGAACCAGGCGGCGTCCTCGGCGTCGTCCCCGCCGCGGACCGCCATCGGGTCGGCCCCGGGGAGCGGTCGGCACAGGTAGTCCCTGATCAGGTAGACCGCGCCGTCCGGCGCGGCGCGCTCCACGGTCCCGACGAGCGGCCCGACGTCGACCCGCAGCCCGGTCTCCTCGAGAACCTCCCGCGCGGTCGCCTGTGCGTCGGACTCACCCCGCTCCACGCGTCCACCGGGCACCGACCAGGTGCCCTTCGCCGGCTCCTGCCCGCGCAGGACCAGCAGCAGCCTGGCGTCGTGGCCGACCACGACACCGCCGACGCAGTCGATCCGGCGGGGGATCGCCAGAGACGTCACCGGGTGCGGAGGGCGGGCGCCGGCGACCCTGCTTGACGAGGGGGGAGCCGGACCACGACGGTTAGCCCATGCCACTGACA
The DNA here is from genome assembly GCA_025934895.1 of Nocardioidaceae bacterium. Lineage (GTDB taxonomy): Bacteria > Actinomycetota > Actinomycetes > Propionibacteriales > Nocardioidaceae > Nocardioides_B. The sequence continues at coordinate 16,363 of JAICWH010000062.1, forward strand.
GCGGAGTGTCCGCGGTGCTCGTCGGTCGTCCTCGACGAGGGTGACAGCTGGCGATGTGAGGACCACGGGTCGATCATGCCCCTGTGGCGGCCCTCCGCGGCCGACTACGACACGTTCGCCGAGCATGTCGCGGCCGGCGAGGGGATGCCGACCTTCATGCCGTGGCCGCTGTCACCGGGCTGGTCGCTGACCGACTTCGGGTCGGTGTCGGCGCCGGGCCGCGACGCACGGGCGACCTTCGTGACCTGCACCGGCGTGAGCGACCTCGACGGCGTCGTCGAGATCAGTGTGGTCTCCGAGGAGCCCGGGGTGGGCCTGGGCGCCCGCTGCGCCGGGCTGATGCGCACCGACCCGGGCTCGGAGATCGGCGACGGCCCTCCGCACGCCAAGGTGCGCATCGACGGTCACCCGATCTCCCTGTGGTCGGTGCTGACCAGCGACGTCGACGTGGCGTTCGACCGGTCGGTGTTCGCCGGCGAGGCCCAAGGCCGCTGGCTGTGGCTGGTGCTCCGGCCGGCGTCCGCGGCCCTGCTGCTGAAGGACGAGTGGATCCTGCTCGACATCGCCGACCTGGGTCCCGAGCTGATCGACCTCCCGTTCGGGGGCGGCCCACCGGCCTGGTGAGGCCGGCCCGGACTCCTGGGAGCCGTAGGCTCGCACCCGTGCGCATCGACCTCCACACCCACTCCGACCGCTCGGACGGGACCGAGTCGCCGGCCGAGCTGGTGCGGCGGGCGCGCACGGACGGAATCGACGTGCTGGCGTTGACCGACCACGACACGACGGAGGGCTGGCCGGAGGCGGCAGAGGCGGCCGAGAGCACCGGGGTCACGCTGCTGCGCGGGATCGAGGTCAGCTGCACCTTCGCCGGCTTCGGCGTCCACCTCCTGGCCTACCTGCCCGACCCGACCTACGGTCCGCTCGCCGACGAGCTGCGCCGCGTCCTCGACGGGCGCACGGCGCGACTGCCCGCCACCTTGGCGCGGCTGCGCGGCGTCGGCGTCGAGGTCGGTGTCGACGACGTACGCGCTGTGGCAGGGGACACGGCCGCGATGGGTCGCCCGCACGTGGCCGACGCTCTCGTGGCGCTCGGCGTGGTGGGCGACCGCAACGAGGCGTTCGACCGCTACCTGGGACCTCAGGGTCCGGCCTACGTGCATCGCTACGCCGCTGACCTGGAGACGATGATCGGCACCGTCGCGGACGCCGGCGGGGTCACCGTGCTGGCGCACCCGTGGGCGTCCCGGCACAACCACCAGGCCCTCGACGAGCGCGGCATCGCCCGGCTGCAGCGCGCCGGGCTGGCCGGGGTCGAGGTGGACCACGAGGACCACAGCCCGCCGGTGCGGCGGCGGCTCCGGGCGCTCGCCGAGCGCCTGGACCTGGTCGTGACGGGCTCCAGCGACCACCACGGTGCCGGCAAGGTCGACCACGACCTGGGCTGCAACACGACTGCCCCTGACCAGCTGGACCGGCTGCTGGACCTGGCCGCAGCCGCCGCCGCAGCGTCTGGCCGGGCCACCCCCCGGGTGCTCGGCGGCTGCCGCCGATGACCGGCCGGAGGCGGTGAGCGCCTCGTGAACCACGTGGTCAGCGTCACTCTCCTGACCGAGGTCTTCGTCACGCTGTTCGTGATCATGGACCCGGTCGGCACGATCCCGATCTTCCTCAGCCTGACCCGCGGACGCTCACAGGCCTCGGCGCGACGGGCGGCGTGGCAGGCGGTCACCGTGTCCTTCGGGGTGATCGTGGCCTTCGCCTTCTTCGGTCAGCGGATCCTGAACTACCTCGGGATCTCGCTGCCGGCCCTGCAGTGCGCCGGTGGGCTCCTGCTGCTTCTGGTCGCCCTCGAGCTCCTCACCGGCAAGGAGCAGGAGCCCACCTCGTCCTCCGACGTCAACATCGCGCTGGTGCCGCTGGGCACGCCGCTGCTCGCCGGCCCGGGCGCGATCGTGGCGACCATGGTGCTCTCCCGCCGGGTGGACAGGATCGCCGACTTCGTCGCCGTCGCGCTCGGCATCGTGCTGGTGCACGTCGCCCTGTGGCTGTCCATGAGGTTCTCGCTGCCGATCCTGCGGGTGCTGCGCGAGGGCGGCGTGGTGCTGGTCTCCCGGATCTCCGGTCTGCTGCTCTCCGCGATCGCGGTGCAGCTGGTCGCCGACGCCGTCCGGGCGTTCATCGCCGGGAAGGGCTGAGCGGACCGTGGGCGCAGGTGCGGTGTGAGCCAGCCCGCCTTCGAGGGGATGCCGCAGCGGCTCTACCCGGCAGCGCCCTCGCGCCTGACCACCTACCTGGACTGCCCGCGCCGCTACCGGCTCGGCTACCTCGAGCGGCCTGCACCGTCTCGGGGCGCTCCGTGGGCCCATCACTCGGTCGGTGCGGCCGTGCACACGGCGCTGGCCCGCTGGTGGGACCTGCCCCGGGACCGTCGTACGCCGGCGGGCGGAGGGGACCTGTTGAGCGCGTGCTGGCTCACCGCTGGCTTCCGTGACGACGCGCAGCAGGCCGCGGTCCGGGACCGGACGAGGAGCCAGGTGGAGCGCTACCTGGCCGGCGTCGACTCCGACGTCCGGCCGGTGGGGATCGAGCGCACCGTCGGCGTGACCACCCGGCACGCGTACCTGTGGGGACGCGTCGACCGCGTCGACGACCGGGCGGGTGAGGGCCTGGTGGTCGTCGACTACAAGACCGGGCGCTCGGTGCCCACCGTCGAGGACGCCCGGACGTCCCTGGCGCTGGCGGTCTACGCCGCCGGCACCGCGCGGGAGCTGCGCCGGCCCTGCACCCGGGTCGAGCTGCACCACCTGCCCACCGGCCGGGTGGTGGCCTGGGACCATACCGACGCGTCGCTGGCCGCGCACCTGGACCGGGCCGACCGGGCGGCCGCCGCGCTCGGGGAGCTCGACGAGCGCCACGCCGCCGGGATGTCGCCTGCGGAGGCGGACGAGGCGTTCCCCGCCCGGGTCGAGCCGAGATGTGCCTGGTGCGAGGTCCGCTCGGCGTGCCCACCGGGCCGGGCGGTGCCGCAGCGCGCGCCCTGGGCCGGCGTGGTCGACCCTCCCTGACCGGCGAGACGCTCTGCCCTGCGACTCGCCTCCGCGTCGTCAGCCCAACCGGGCCCCAACCATTGACACATCGGGGTGCGGGTGGTCACGGTGTACGGCAGGCCCGCACCCGTGGGCTCCCGGGTCGTGACGCCGAGTCCTGCTCCCACGACCGGGCCCTACCCGCAGGAGCAGGAGCGGGGGACCCACCTTCGGGCGACACCGGCAGCACGTCGTCCTCGGGGTGAAGCCGCCTCACAGCGGCCGGGCCACCTCACGGTCCGAACCCGACAGCTCACCTCGCAGGCGTCGTCGAGGTCCGCCATGCACCCCACCGTGTCCACCCTCCGTCCAGCGACCCCGGCCCGGGCTCCGTCGGCGCCTCCACTACAGAGCATCCGCCGCATGCTCGCCTGTCTGCTGCTGGTCGCCGCGACCGTCCTCGCGCTGACCGCCGTCACCAGTCCCGGCGCGGCCGGAAAGGCCCGGTACAGCTCCTACATCGTGCTGGTCCCCGGTGACGTCGGACGCAACGTCGTGTCCCTGCAGCGCTTCCTGCACGTGCACCCCACGTCGGGCTACTACGGGCCACGCACGCGGGCGGCCGTGGTCCGCTGGCAGGCAGCGCATCACCGCCACCGCACCGGGCTGGTCGGCAAGCTGCTCTGGCACGCCGTACAGGGCGCAGGTCGGGCACCGGCCCCGTCGCGGTCAGGTGAGCGGTCCGGCGGCCTCGACTGGGCCGCCCTGGCGCGGTGCGAGTCCGGCGGGAACCCTCGCGCGGTCAACCCGGCCGGCTACTACGGCCTCTACCAGTTCAGCCCGGGGACCTGGCGCTCCGTCGGAGGCCGCGGCCTGCCCACTCAGGCGTCCTCGGGGGAGCAGACGCACCGGGCGATCGTGTTGTACGCGCGGACGGGGGCCGGGTCGTGGCCGTCCTGCGGACACCACCTCTTCGACTGAGCCGCATCGGGGGTCACCTCCGGCGGGGTCCCTGCACCCGCGCCTGCACCGCGGTCGGGGTGTGCTCGGCGACTGCTGCCAGCACCCGGTAGCGCCTGCTGGGGACGGACAACCGGCGGCCCTTGGCGAGGTCGCTGAGCGCGTCGGCGACGACCCGGTCCGCGTCCAGCCACAGCCAGCGGGGCCCGAAGCCCGGCCGGACGCCCATCCGGTCATGGAACTCGGTTCGGGTGAACCCCGGCAGCAGCGCCATCACGTGCACCCCGCGGTGCCGGTAGGTCAGGTCGGCCCACTCGCTCAGTGACGTGACGTAGCCCTTGGCCGCGCTGTAGGAGCCTCGCGGCAGGTAGCCGACCACGCTGGAGACGTTGACGATCGTGCCGCTCCCGCGCTGCACCATCGGGCCGAGCGCGGCGTGCATGAGCCGCAGGACGGCCGTGACGAGGACGTCGAGGAGCCGCTGCTCGTCCTCGACCGAGTGGTCGAGGAAGGACCCCTGGAGCCCGTAGCCGGCGTTGTTGACCAGCAGGTCCACCGGCCGCCCGGGGTCGGCGAGCCTGCCCTCCACCGCCGCGAGCTGCTGCCGGTCCCCGAGGTCCGCGACGATGACCTCGACCGTGGTCCCGTGCAGGCTGGCCAGCTCGGAGCCGAGGCGCTCGAGCCGCGCCCGGTCGCGGGCGACCAGCACCAGGTCGTGGCCCGAGGCGGCCAAGCGGCGGGCGAACGACAGGCCGATCCCGGAGGTCGGGCCGGTGACCAGGGCGATGGGTCGCGACATGGGGACCAGCATCCACGGGCGTTGCCGCGATCACCAGCCGGGCTGCGGCATGATGGGCGGGTGGCTGCCACCAAGACCCGGACCCTCGCGGTCGCCAACCAGAAGGGCGGCGTCGCCAAGACCACGACGGTTGCCTCCCTCGGGGCCGCGCTCGCGGAGCTCGGCAGCAGGGTGCTGCTGGTCGACCTCGACCCGCAGGCCTGCCTGACCTTCTCCCTGGGCATCGACCCCGAGGACCTCGAGCTGTCGGTGCACCACGTCCTCACCAAGGGCCTGGACCCGCGAGAGGTGATCATCGAGACCGAGGACGGCGTCGACCTGCTGCCCGCCACGATCGAGCTCGCTCGGGCAGAAGCCGACCTGCTGACCCGCACAGGGCGCGAGCACGTCGTCAAGGCGGCCCTGGAGGACCTCAGCTACGACTGGGTGCTGCTCGACTGCCCGCCCTCACTGGGGGTGCTCACGGTGGCGGCGCTGACGGCGGCCCGCGGCGTGCTGATCCCCCTGCAGTGCGAGACGCTGTCGCACCGCGGCGTCGGGCAGCTGCTGGACACGGTGCACGACGTCCGCCGCTTCACCAACCGCCGGCTCGAGGTCTGGGGCGTCCTTCCGACCTTGTACGACGGGCGGACGAACCACGCCCGTGCCGTGCTGGAGAACATCTCCGACACCTACCACCTCGACGTGCTCGAGCCGCCGATCCCGAAGTCGATCAGGTTCGCCGAGGCGCCGGCGGCGGGTCGTTCCATCCTGGCCACCACCCGCCATCACCGCGGTGCGGACGCCTATCGGCAGGTCGCGGCCAGCCTCACCCGGCGCGGCCAGCACCGCGTCTAGGGTGTCGCGCATGCGAGCCGAGCGTGAGGTGCGCAGCGGGAGCCGGACGGCCGGGACCACCCGGCCCCGGTACCCGCGCATCGGCGCGGCGGCAGTCGCCCTGCTGGTCACGCTGGTCTCGGTGCTCGGCGGCCTCGGCATGCTGCCCGTCGCGCAGGCCACGACCCGGGCGGCCTCGGCCCGGCCGGTCCCCGACGGGTCCCTGTCTGCCGCATCGACACCGTCGTCAACCCCGTCCGGCGGCGCGATGGCGCTCAGCGGCAGGACCGGCCCGAAGCCAGGGGTGGAGGAGAGCCTCGCGGTGCCGGCGGCCAGCGGCCGTGGTCGTCGGATCGTGTTCGACCTGAGCCGTCAGCGGGTGTGGCTGGTGGGGCAGCGCGCCGGCCGGGACGTCGTACGCCGCACGTATCTCGTGTCCGGCAGCGTCACGGACAACCTCGGGCCGGGGACCTACCGCGTCTACAGCAGGTCGGCTCGCGCCTGGGGAGTCGACGACTCGGGGACGATGCGTTACATGGTGCGGTTCGCGCACGGTGCCCGGGCCGCGATCGGCTTCCACGACATCCCCGTCGACAACGGTGCACCGGTGCAGACCCGGGCCCAGCTGGGCACCCCTCTCTCGCACGGCTGCATCCGGCAGTGGCGTCCGGATGCGGCGGCGCTGTGGAGGTTCGCCCCGCTGCGGACCAAGGTGGTCGTGGTCGCCTGAGCCTGCGACACCTCGCGAGGCGGGGTCGGTCAGTCGGCGGATCGGGCCGGCTGCTCGGAGCCGCTCCGGCGGCGCCGGTTGCGGCTGCGGGCGGGCTTGTCCCCGGACCCGGCGCCGTCCTGCGTCGCGGTCGCGACGCTGCTCGGGGCGCTGGTCTGGACCGCCGCCTGGGCAGCGTCGACGGGCTGGCCGCTGCGGGTCCGGGTCCGTCCGCGGCGGGGGCGGTCCTCGCGTGGCGTGCGCTCTCCCGCCGGGCCGGTCGCCTGGGACCCGGACCGGCGTCCTGCCGGCTTGGTCGCCGGGCGGGGCTCCACCGGCCGCTCGGGCCGCAGCCGGCCCTTGGTGCCGGGGGCGATGCCCATGTCGTGGAAGAAGTGCTCGGAGGTGGAGTAGGTCTCCGGCGGGTTGTCGAACGGCAGGTCGAGCATCTTGTTGATCACCTTCCACCGGGTGACGTCGGCCCAGTCGACGAAGGTCACCGCGATGCCGGAGGCGCCGGCGCGCCCGGTGCGGCCGATCCGGTGGACGTACATCTTCTCGTCCTCCGGACAGCTGTAGTTGATCACGTGCGTCACGTCGGCGACGTCGATGCCGCGGGCGGCTACGTCGGTGGCGACCAGCACCCGGAGCTTTCCGGTCCGGAACCTGGTGAGCGCCTTCTCGCGGGCCACCTGCTGCATGTCGCCGTGCAGCGGGCTGGCGTCGAACCCGCGCTCCTCGAGGTCCTCGGCGAGCCGCTGGGCGGCGCGCTTGGTGCGGGTGAAGACGATCGTCAGCCCGGAGTTCTCGCTCTGCAGGATGCGGGAGATCAGCTCGGGCTTGTCGAGGTCGTGCACCTGGTAGATGAACTGGGCGGTGGCGGGGACCGTCTGCTGGGCGTCCCCGGACTCGGCTCGGATGTTCATCGGGTGCCGCATGTGGGTGCGGGCCAGCGACACGATCGCGCCGGGCATGGTCGCGGAGAAGAGCATCGTCTGCCTGGTCTCGGGCGTCCTGGCGATCAGCCGCTCGACATCCGGGAGGAAGCCGAGGTCGAGCATCTCGTCGGCCTCGTCGAGGACCAGCACCTTGATGTGGGAGAGGTCGAGGGCGCGGCGGTTCATCAGGTCGATGAGCCGTCCGGGGGTGCCGACGACGACGTCGACCCCGGCCCTGAGCGTGTCGAGCTGGTGGTCGTAGCCGACGCCGCCGTAGACCGTGAGCACCCGGGTGCCCCGGTCCTCGCTGGCCACCGACATGTCGTTGGAGACCTGCAACGCGAGCTCGCGGGTCGGTGCGACGATGAGCGCCTGGGGCTTGTCGGGGGCGGCGAGGTCCGAGTGGTCCGGGTCGTGCGGTGCGACGGTGCGCTGGAGCACCGGGATGCCGAACGCGAGGGTCTTCCCCGTGCCGGTGCGTGCCTGTCCGATCAGGTCGGTGCCCATCAGGGCGACCGAGAGGGTCATCTCCTGGATCGGGAAGGGGGTGGTGATGCCGACGCGCTCGAGGGCGTCGGCGATCTCGGGTAGCACCCCGAGCTCTCTGAAGGTGGTCAGGATC